>JBFHSI010000154.1:0-7827 GCA_041591245.1 Marinobacter sp. | reverse complement strand
GGCAGAAGCCAGGTCATCAACCCGCTGCTGGAAAAACTCGTGGGCAGCGGCCTGAATAGCCAACCCGCGGACAGCGATGTAGAAAACGAGCTGAACGCTCTGATGGATCGACTCACCAGCTGCGGCAGTGGCTGTGACTCAGATCGCACCGAAACTGTCGTCAAAGCAAGCTGTGCCGCCGTTCTTGGCAGCGCCACTACACTGGTTCAGTAAAGGACGCCGACCATGTTGATACGTAAACCACGCAAGAAAGCACTGGCAAACAATGAGCCGCTGCTGCATACCGACCACAGCAAGCCCCGGACTCGCAGGGAATTCATCGCCCAGGGTTTTATGGCGGGATCCGCCACCGTCTTTGGCACTTCCCTGTTCAGCCTCTTCGCCAACCCCAGGTCGGCCCATGCCGCCCTGTCCTCCGATCTAAACGATTTGAAGGAACGCTGCGGCATTGCTGTCCAGGGTGCCGGCAAGATTCCATTTATCTGTTTTGATCTGGCCGGTGGTGCCAGTATCGCCGGATCCAATGTTCTTCTGGGGCAGTCTGGCGGGCAGAAGGATTTTCTCAGTACCGCTGGCTATAACAAACTGGGACTGCCCGGCGATCAGGTTCCCAATGATCCGGCTTTCATCAATGAGGAGCTGGGGCTCGCCTTTCACTCTGACAGCGCGTTTCTGAGGGGAATTCTCGAGAGAACCAGTGCCAACACCCGGGCAGCGGTGAACGGGGCCATTATCGCCGCCCGTTCCGAAAACGACACCGCCAACAATCCCCACAACCCCATGTACGGGATCTACAAGGCGGGTGCCGACGGCTCCCTGCTGACCTTGGTGGGCTCCCAGAGCTCCGAATCCGGCGGCAACTCCCTGGCCCCCATGGACCTGATCGATCCCTCGGTTCGCCCCACCAAGATCGACCGTCCTTCGGACGTAACCGGCCTGGTGGATGTGGGTGATCTGATCGGCATTCTGGACCAAAGCGATGCGGTGGCGGTTATGGAGGCCATTCACCGTATCAGTGATGCAAAAATGGAGAAGTCCGACCCTAACATCAGTGTGACCGCCGACGAGGCTGTCCGGGAACTGATGCGCTGCGGCTATATCAAAAGTGCCGATCTGGCGGACCGCTTCGGTAACCCCAGCTCCCTGGATCCCGAGCTGGACACGGATATTGTCGGCGCCGATGGCATTTTCAGCACGGACGAATTCAGCAGAAACCGGGAATACCAAAAGACTGCCTCAGTCATGAAGCTGGTTCTGAACGGCTACGCCGGTGCCGGCACCATTACCATGGGCGGCTATGACTATCACACCGGGGAACGGGGTACCGGCGAGCGCCGGGACCTGCAGGCCGGTCGCTGCATGGGAGCCTGTCTGGAATATGCTGCACGCAGAGGTATGCCGCTGATGCTTTATGTGTTCAGTGACGGCTCGAATTCCAGTAACGGCCGGATCGACGACTCCGAAGACGGACGCGGTAAAGGGGAATGGACCGGAGATAACCAGCAGACCGCAGCGTCTTTCTTCCTTGTCTATAACCCTGCCGGCCGCCCGGTCGCTGCCCGCAACCAGATAGGCTTCATGCGTTCGGATGGCTCAGTGGAAACTGCCTCCAGCCCTGCCGCCAACAACGTCAACCAGCTGGTGCAGACAGTGCTGCTCAACTATATGGCTCTACACGGCGAACAGGGCAGTTTCGGTAATACATTTAAAGGCCATGGTCTGGGTAATGCCACCATGCAGGACAGCCTGATTGCCATCCCCAATATGGTCAGCGGTACCATCACGCCACCGGCGGGTTAGTACCTCCCCCAACCCGCTGACCTGTCAGCACGGCAGCCACCGGAGTTTACTGCTCCGGTGGCTGCAAACCTTCCGAATAGTACATCTTGCGATTGTCGTCGATAATAATGGCATCGATTCCCGGCAATCGGTTGATCATCTCCAGCCCCCGTTCCGGACCCAGCACAAAGACAGCCGTGGAAAGGCCATCGGTAGTCAGAGCATTGGGGCCAAGAATGGTCACACTCTGAACCCCCCGTACCGGTTTGCCCGTACCCGGAGACAGTATGTGGTGAACCCGGTTGCCCTGGTCATCGATAAAGAAGCGCTCATAGTCCCCGGAGGTGGACACGGCAGTATCGGACAGCGGCAGTACCACCGCTTTACGCTCTTCCGCCCGCGGATCCCGAACTCCCACAATCCAGGGCCGCCCCCTGCGGTCTCCCAGCAGCCTCATATCACCACCGGCACTGAGACGGGCATGACGGATGCCTGCCTGCTGCAGACGTTCCATGCCCAGATCCACTGAATAGCCCTTGGCAATACCGCCCAGATCCGCCAGCAGGCCATGCTGACGATAAGAGACCGTGGACTTTTCCCGGTCCAGTACAATGTCCCGGTAGTTGATATGTTCCAGCCGGGACTGGATATCCGCGTCCGACGGCTGATGCCCGGTCCGGTAGTCATAGAGATAGCCAACGGATCCGAAGCTGATATCAAAAGCCCCGCCACTGAGCTCCGATACCTCCTGGGCCTTCTCCAGCACCCTGAACAGACCGTCACTCACCACCACGGGATGGTCCGCTGCCTCCCGGTTCACCCGGGACAGTTCCGAATCCTCCCGGTACCGGCTCATCTGCTGATCCACTTCCTGGAATACCGAAAGTACCCGACTGGCAGTCCGGTCTGCAAAGGCCTTGTCCTCGGCCCAGAATTCCAGATCTATGGCGGTGGTCATGGCGGTATCTGTGTAGTGGTACCAGTCAGCCTGCACCAGTGCCGGTACCATGGTGAAAGTAGCCAGCCGCAGCAGGTGCCACAATCTGCGGCGTCCCGAATTGACTGTCTGTCTGTTTGAACGTCCCTGCACCTGCCACCCTCCGGTTATCTGCTGAATCATCACGGCTCAAGGCCGCTACCCGTGCGCGAAAGTGTATCGGCCGTGGCTGCTATTGCCAATGCCAGCCGCCTTTCCAACCGGGGATCCCGGACTCCCGTCACCAGACTACAAATCGTTACCGGATTTGCCACTTTGGTACGATTGCTGATGCCTCCGACAGGCCAGACACTGGGTCCCGACTATCCAAAAATAAACAGAGTCAGCATTTCCGCCGCCAGGCAGAAATGCATATCGGAGACCAACACACATGCATTTCAGAAAAATCCTGTTTTCTGTCTGCCTGCTTTTGCTGGCAGGCTCCACCCTCGCAGCCGAGACCCTGAAAATCGGGCTCAACTATCCCCAGACCGGACGTTACAAAGACCAGGGTATGCAGCAGCGCCTGGGCGCCTTCCTGGCCATTGATGAAATCAACAAAGCCGGCGGTGTACTGGGCCAGCCACTGGAACTGGTTATCCGCAACAGCCGGGGCGAACCGGAAAAAGGTGCCAGAAATACCGCCGAACTGATCGACAAGGAAGGCGCAAAAATGGTCTTTGGTGGCGTCTCCAGCGCTGTGGCCATAGCTTCCGGCAAAGCCGCCCGGGACCGCGACCGTATCTACTTCGGCACCCTCACCTACTCCAATGCCACCACCGGCAGCGAAGCCCACTCCCATATGTTCAGGGAACCCTACAATGCCTGGATGACCGCCAAAGCCCTGAGCAAATATCTGAAAAACAATCACGCGGGTGAAAAGTACTTCTACATTACCGCAGACTATACCTGGGGCTGGTCAGTGGAAGAGTCAGTACGCAAATTCTCGCAAACGGAAAATGCCAGCGCTCACCCGGGCATCAAAACCCCCTTCCCCCGGGCCCTGATTTCCGATTACCGCAAAGCCCTGGAGCAGGCCGAAGCCAGCGACGCGAAAGTGCTGATGCTGGTGCTGTTCGGTGACGATATGGTCAGGGCGATCAACATCGCCTACGAAATGGGACTGACAAAGAAAATGCAGGTAGTGGTACCGAACCTGACTCTGGGCATGACCCGTCAGGTGGGACCAACCATTATGGAAGGAGTGGTAGGTGCAGCCCCCTGGGTCTGGAATCTGCCCTATGAAAGGAATTACCTGCGAGGCCAGGCATTCGTTGACGCCTTCTCGGAGCGCTATGAAATGCGCCCATCGTCATCGGCCGCTTCCGCCTACAGCATCATCTATCAGTACAAGGACGCCGTGGAACGGGCCGGCACTACCAACACCCGCCAGGTCATACAGGCTCTGGAGGGACACCGCTATTCCCTGCTCAAGGACGAACAGTACTGGCGTGAATTTGACCACCAGAATGTGCAGACAGTGTATGTGGTGCGTATAAAACCCAGGGAAACCATCGTCGCCGACAAGTACAGCTCCGATTACTTTTCCATTATCGACAGCCTGTCCGGAGATGAAGCTGCACAGACCCGTGCAGAATGGGAGGCCCGACGGCGCAAGGCCGGCAAACCCCTGACACTGTAAACAGTCACCGGCTGCACCTGGCCATGTCAGCAGGCGCAGCCGGTATTCCTGCCAGAACTCAGCTCTGGCGGGCATCCTCCCAGGTTTTCAGGAGCTCCTGATAGGGAACGGTTTTACCCTGGGGCTTTTCGTTTTCCAGCTTGGCCTTGGGTGCACCTGGCTGCTCCAGCCAGTATGCCGGATCCCGGGGCTTGTTCAGGCGGGGCCCGCAGGTGGCCATGACCTTGGCCCGTTCCAGACGTTCCATGACCCGGTCCTGGGCGGCTGCCAGACCGTCCAGTGCTTCCTGGGGAGTCGCCTCACCACTGGCAGCCTGGGCAATATACTGCCACCACAACTGTGCCAGCTTCGGATAGTCCGGCACGTTGGTACCCGTCGGCGACCACTGGACCCGGGCCGGGCTGCGGTAAAACTCCACCAGGCCGCCCAGTCGGGGTGCCGCTTCGGTCATTGCCGCGGAGTTGATATCAGACTCGCGGATCGGTGTCAGCCCCGCCAGAGTTTTCTCCAGGGATACGGTTTTGGACACAGTGAACTGGGCATACAGCCACGCGGCCAGACGGCGCTTTTCCGGTGTGGAATTGAGGAAGGTCCAGGCCCCAACATCCTGGTAGCCGAGCTTCATACCTTCTTCCCAATAGGGCCCACGGGGGGATGGAGCCATCCGCCATTTCGGGGTCCCGTCAGCATTGACCACCGGCAGACCATCCTTGATCATGCTTGCGGTAAAGGCGGTATACCAGAATATCTGCTGGGCCACATTACCCTGAGCTGGCACCGGCCCGGCCTCGGAGAAGGTCATGCCCTGGGCCTCGGGGGGGGCGTATTTCTGCAGCCAGTCCACGTATTTGGTGGTGGCATAGACTGCGGCCGGTCCATTGGTTGCACCACCACGACTGACGCTGGCGCCAACCGGGTGGCAACCGTCTACACGGATACCCCATTCATCCACCGGCAGCCCGTTGGGCAGCCCCTTGTCACCGGCTCCCGCCATGGAGAACCAGGCATCGGTAAAGCGCCAGCCCAGGGATGGATCTTTCTTGCCATAGTCCATATGGCCATAGACCCGCTCGCCATCAATTTCCTTCACATGCTCGGAAAAGAACTCCGCGATGTCCTCATAGGCAGACCAGTTCACCGGAACCCCCAGGTCATAGCCATAAAGGCTCTTGAACCTTTCCTTCAGGTCCGCCCGCTCAAACCAGTCGGCCCGGAACCAGTACAGGTTGGCAAACTGCTGGTCCGGTAGCTGGTACAGCTTGCCATCCGGAGCCTTGACGAAATCCAGCCCGATAAAATCATCCAGGTCCAGTGTCGGCAGGGTCAGGTCCTTGCCGGCTCCGTTCATTATGTCCTCAACTGGAACCACCTTGCCGTAACGGAAATGGGTGCCGATCAGGTCAGAATCATTGACATAGGCATCGTAGATATTCCGCCCGGACTGCATCTGGGTCTGCAGTTTCTCGATGACATCCCCCTCCTGGATCAGGGTGTGGGTCAGCCGGATACCGGTGATCTCCGAAAATGCCTTGGCCAGCACGCTGGCTTCATACTCGTGTGTAGCTATGGTCTCCGAGACTACGTTGATCTCCATGCCCCGGAAGGGCTCGGATACCCGGGCAAACCACTCCAGCTCCCTGAGCTGCTCTTCCCGGCTCAGGGTTGAATTTTTGAACGCCTGATCCACCCATTTTTCAGCCGCCTCCGTATACTGGTCGGCGCCGGCCTGAAAGGGTAACCCCAGGCAGATCACTGCAAGAACAGCCCTGAGAAACAGTGTGTGCGGATAGTTGTTGTTATTGAACATACCCAACCTCTTCACTCGTCTTGTTTAAGGGAACGAAACTGTCATCATTCCGTTTTCCGTGCATAGCGTCTGATACCGCTATTCGTTGCAACCGGGACCGACCCCTGATCAATCCGTGATCAATTCCGATCATTAAGACAAAACTAGTTCGCTCTCGAACTTCCTACAACCTGCACTAGCCCCAGCGCATCAGCACCAGCAGCCAGATCACCGATACCACCAGGGCAATCCACAGACTGACATCACTGACCGCGAGAAACACCAGGTGAATATAGGCAGCGGACAGCAGGCCAATAAACAGCCGGTCACCCCGGGTGGTGGCAATGGGAAGAAAGCCCTTGCGCTCGGTGCAGGGGGCAACCAGTTCGTAAACGGTCATCAGCGACAGAATCGCAGCAATAACCCCGAAAAATATGGCCACGGAAGGTGTCCAGTTCATCCAGGCAAGCATGTCATTCCTCCCTCAGACCCGTCCAAGAGCGAAGCCCTTGGCCACATGATTCCGAACGAACCATATAACCAGAACCCCGGGAATAATGGTCAGTACCCCGGCGGCCGCCAGAACTCCCCAGTCAATCCCGCTGGCCCCCACGGTACGGGTCATGATGGCACCTATGGGTTGTGCGTTGACCGATGTCAGGGTTCGGGCCAGCAGCAGTTCCACCCAGGAAAACATGAAGGCGAAGAAGGCGGTCACCCCGATACCGGAACGGATCATCGGCAGAAAAATCTTCACGAAAAAGCGCGGAAAACTGTATCCGTCGATGTAGGCCATCTCATCGTATTCCCGTGGCACCCCGGACATGAACCCCTCAAGAATCCACACCGCCAGGGGCACGTTGAACAGACAGTGGGCAAGGGCCACGGCTATGTGGGTATCAAACAGCCCTATTGATGAGTACAGCTGGAAGAACGGCAACAGGAATACCGCCGGCGGCGCCATGCGGTTACTCAGCAACCAGAAAAACAGGTGCTTGTCCCCCAGAAACCGGTAACGGCTGAACGCATAGGCTGCCGGCAGGGCCACCACCAGGGTAATGACCACATTCATGGAGACATAGATCATGGAGTTGAGGTAACCGTTGTACCAGCTGGGGTCGGTAAAGATCACCCGGTAGTTGTCCAGGGTGAACTGTTCCGGCCACAGGGTCAGTCCGCTCAGTATCTCCTGGTTGGTTTTGAACGACATGTTCAGCAACCAGTAGATGGGCGTCAGCAGAAGCAGGATAAACAGGGTAATACCCAGGGATCTGAATGCTGCCGGTTTCATGTCATTGCCCCCGTGTTTCCTTGTCGGCATGGGTTATGGCGGTAAAGAACAACCACGAAACCAGCAGCACGATAAGAAAATAGATCAGCGAGAAGGCGGCGGACCGGCCCAGGTCAAACTGGCCAATGGCCATGGTGGTCAGGGTCTGGCTCAGGAATGTGGTGGAGCTTCCGGGCCCGCCCCCGGTGAGGACAAAGGGCTCGGTATAGATCATGAAGCTGTCCATGAAGCGCAGCAGTACGGCGATGATCAGCACATTCTTGAGCCGGGGTAACTGGATATAGCGGAACACCGCCCAGCGTGATGCCCGGTCAATCTCCGCAGCCTGATAGAAGGCTTCCGGGATCGCCCTC
>JBFHSI010000153.1:0-7833 GCA_041591245.1 Marinobacter sp. | reverse complement strand
GGGTCCAACAACAATAAATAAGTGGAGACAACAATAATGCAAAGCAACAAACTGAGAATGGCAATCCGGGCAACTGCGGCGGCAGCCGTATTCGGTATGGCCGGACAGGCAGGCGCTGTCAGCTTTGATGCGGGCGGCTGGAATACCAGTGTTTATGGTTACGCACGCCTGAACGCCAGCTACGATATTGATGAGGATGTGTCATCCTCCACCCGCTCCTTCAACTACAGCGCCATCAACGTGGGCGGCGCGGAAGACGATGAGCCTACCGGCTACTTCGGTGCAGACGCCTTCCAGAGCCGTATCGGCATCAAGACCACCAGCCCTGAAGGCGTAACCTTCAATATCGAGGGTGACTTCCGTGGCGGCGGCGGTGGATCCCTGCGTCTGCGCCATGCCTACGGTTCCTACAACGGCATCCTGGCCGGTCAGACCTGGTCCAACTTCACCAGCTTTGTTGGCAACACCTCGACCCTGGACTTTGACTCCCTGCCAGGGCTGGCCGGCTACCAGAGCCGTACCGCCCAGGTCCGTTACACCACCGGCGCCTTTTCCGTCTCAGCGGAAGACCCCCAGGCGTCCTATCAGGGAACCACAGACAACAAGGACAGCATGCCGGCCCTGACCGCCCGCTTTGAGGATTCCTCCGGCGGCCTGTCCTACTCAGCTGCGGTGCTGATGCATCAGCTGTCCGTGGATACCGGCACAGATGACGACAGCGCCTTCGGCTTTGCTACCTTTGTGGCTGCCAAGATGGCAGTGACCGACATGGTAACCATCCAGGGCACCCTGTCCTACACCGACGGTGCCAACAGCTACCTGTACCGCTCCGGCGGCCCCAGCGCCTATGTTGATGGCAGCGGCAGCCTGGAAACTGTTTCCGGCTACGGCGGTTCCATCGGTGCCGGCTTCAAGCTGGGCGGTGGCCGCAGCATCAACATCGGCTACGGCATGGTTGAACTGGACCTGGATGATGGTGTCGATGACGGAATCATTGCAGACACCACCACAGAATCTGTCTCCGCAATCATGGCCAACTACCAGTGGACACCGGTCAAGAACGTGATGATGGGTGTGGAATACCAGTATGGTAGCCGTGAAGTACAGAACGGTGATGACGGCGACGCCAGCCGCCTGCTGTTCGCAGCCCAGTACAACTTCTAAGATTTCCTTTAGAAGTTAACTCAGGAAAGCCCCGGCTCAGGCCGGGGCTTTTTTTATTCTTGCCCCTCTTATTCCCCGGCCCGTAACCGTGCGCCAATGCCCCGGGTAGTCATCACCCCCAGAACTTCCAGCAGGGACCAGAAACCCCGGTCATGCTGCCTGGGGGGCTTGCCCTTGCCCATGCGCCCCAGCTGACGGGTGTACCAGCTCACCTCCATCAGGGCCATTTTGTCGATAGCCTTGATCCCGGTGGTTATGGGCCGTACCAGACTGGTGAAATCTTCACCGGCCATAATGCGCCTGGGCATATCCGGCTCCACCGCCAGGGAGCGGGCCACCCCCACCAGATCCGTAGCCCCGCTGCTGACCGCCCCGGCCATGCCGGTACTGGTACGGAAGCCACCGGTAACCATCAGAGGAACCCGGGTAAGCTGGCGAACCTTCTCGGCAAACTCCAGGAAATAGGCTTCCCTGGCCCGGGTAGAGTCGCGAACCTCGCCCCCGGCCATGGCCGGGTTTTCATAGTTCCCTCCGGAGATTTCCACCAGATCGATACCTTCCCCGGTGAGCGCAGCAATTACCCCAAGGGACTCTTCCTCGGTGAATCCGCCGCGCTGGAAATCAGCCGAATTGAGTTTGATGCCCACCCCGAAACCTTTGCCGGTGGCGGCCCGGATGGCCCGGTAGACCTCCAGTACAAAGCGCATCCGGTTTTCAGCACTACCGCCCCACTCATCGGTACGCTGATTATGGTGAGGGGAAAGAAACTGGCTTACCAGATAACCATGGGCGCCATGAATCTGCACCCCGTCAAAACCGGCTTTCTCCGCGATGGCGGCACTGGTGGCAAAACGCTGGATAATGCCGTTGATCTCATCACCGGTCAGAGCCCTGGGGGTGGCAAACATGCTCTGCAGCTCCTTGCGGAAGGGCACAGCGCTGGGGGCAACAGGATCCCGGTTCAGAATTTTCGGAGTCTGCTTGCCCGGGTGGTTCAGCTGCATCCAGATCTGCCCACCAGCCTCCTGGCCAGCCCCGGCCCAGGCTTTCAGCAGGGCCAGGTCGCGCTCATCTTCCAGCACCACATTCCGGGGCTCCCCGGTGTGTTTGCGATCAATCATCACATTGCCGGTGATGGACAGCCCGGTGCCACCCCGTGCCCAGGTGCGGTAGAGGGTTACCAGATCCCCGGTCATCCGGTTGTCATAGGTACCCAGGGTCTCACTCATGGCGGACTTGGCAAACCGGTTGGGGATGACAGTGCCGTTGCCAAGGGGGAGCGGCTGGGACAGGATGTCAGCAGAGTTCATATCAGGCCTTTTGAGGTTGTTATTCGGGATTCTCTCGGACTGATAGTGAATAGCCCGGCAGTTCAGGGCATTGGCCGGTGCGACGATATACCGGCAAAGTTCTTCCCGGGGCCGGGATTTTCAGCGAACAAAAGAAAAGGCGGACAACACCCTGGGTGTTGCCCGCCTTCGGAAGAATCCCGGGCGCTGTCTTTGGGACGGCCCGGGTAAAGACCCGCCAGATCAGAGCAGGAGGGTACGGATATCCCCCAGCAGCTGACTGAGCAGTGTGGTGAAACGCGCGGCGTCAGCACCGTTCACCGCCCGGTGATCGTAGGACAGTGACAGCGGCAGCATCAGCCGGGGCTGGAACGCCTGACCATCCCAGACCGGTTTCATGGCTGCTTTGGAAACCCCGAGAATCGCCACTTCCGGTGTATTCACGATAGGCGTGAATGCCGTACCGCCAATACCACCAAGGCTGGTGATGGTGAAGCAGGCGCCCTGCATTTCTGCCGGTTTCAACTGCTTGTCACGGGCTTTCTGAGCCAGCTCGGCACTTTCTGCCGCCAGCTCCCACAGGCCTTTCTGATCCACATTCCGGATGACCGGCACCATCAGTCCGTGGGGCGTATCCACCGCGATACCAATATGGATGTATTTCTTGCGGATAACTTCCTTGCGGTCCATGTCCAGGGACACATTGAACTGGGGCAGTTCCGCCAGCACAGTGGCACAGGCCTTGAGCAGGAACGGCAGGGGCGTCATCTTCACCCCCCGCTTCTCGCCAGCCGCCTTCTGGGACTTGCGGAAAGCCTCCATATCCGTGATGTCCGCATCCTCGAACTGGGTCACGTGGGGCACGTTCAGCCAGCTACGCTGCATGTTGATGGCAGTTGCCGACATGATCCGGGACATGGGCTGGGTTTCGATATCGCCAAACTGGCTGAAGTCCGGCAGTTTCACGCCCGGAATACCGGAACCGGCGGCAACCACACCGCCCTGCTGCACCTGCTGCAACTGACGCTTCACATAGGCCTGAACATCGTCTTTGACAATCCGGCCCTTGGGACCGGAACCCGGTACCCGGGTCAGGTCAGCACCCAGCTCACGGGCAAGTTTGCGTACTGCCGGGCCGGCATGGACCCGGGTTCCCGGTGCCGGCAGGGTATTGCCGGAATCCCCGGGCGCAGCAGCTGGTGCTGGTGCAGGAGCTTTCGCAGCCGCAGGCTCGGGACGGCTTTGCGGTTCCGGAGCCGCTTGCGCAGGCGCTTCCCCACCTTCATCCACAACCGTCATTTCCAGCAGCTGATCACCTTCGGAGAGCTTGTCGCCCTCGGATACCAGAATCCGCTCAACCTTGCCCTGGTAGGGGGAAGGGATTTCCATGGTGGCCTTGTCGGATTCCACGGTAACCAGCGGATCGTCCAGCCCGATGGTGTCGCCTTCGGAGACGTTGATTTCAATCACCGGTACATTGTCGAAGCCGTCAAGGGCCGGCACCAGAACGGTTTCCTTGCGGGAACCTCCGGAGCTGGCCGGAGCCGCCGGTGCCGGGGCAGGTTTCGCTTCCGGCTGAGCCTGTTCAGGCTCAGGGGCCGGAGCGGATTCAGCCGCCGCACCAGCGCTGTCCATGACCGCGACCACGTCCCCTTCCCGGACCTTGTCACCCACACTCACCGTAACCCGGACAATGGTACCGGCGCCGGGAGCAGGCAGCTCCACAGAAGCCTTGTCGGACTCCACCGTCAGGATCGGGTCCTCTTCCTGTACCGGGTCCCCGGCACCGACGCTGATTTCAATAACTTCTACTTCGTCCGCACCGCCAAGATCCGGAACTCTGATTTCCTGTTCACTCATAGCGGCCTCCTCAGCTCAGCACCGGGTTCGGTTTGTTTCTGTCGATTCCGTACTTGCGCATGGCTTCAAGAACCACATCGTTGCTTACCTTGCCATCCCGGGCCAGAGCAGACAGCGCGGTCACTGTCACATAGTACCGATCCACCTCGAAGAAACTGCGCAGCTTCGCCCGGGTATCGCTGCGGCCAAAGCCGTCGGTACCCAGAGTCAGGTAGGTCTTCGGAATGAAGGAGCGCAGCTGCTCGGAGTGCAGCTTGATGTAATCTGTGGAAGACACCACCGGTCCGTCGGCATTTTCCAGGCACTGGGCCACGTAAGGCGTTTTCGGCGTGTCGTCCGGATGCAGGCGGTTCCAGCGCTCCACATGCTGGCCGTCACGGGCCAGCTCGTTGAAGCTGGTGACACTCCAGACATCGGATGCAACCTTCCAGTCGTCCCGGAGCATGCGTGCGGCTTCGCGAACCTCGTTGAGAATGGCACCAGCCCCCAGCAGCTGAACTCTCAGCGGCTTGTCAGCAGACTCCACTTCCACAGACTCGAACTTGTACATGCCCTTGATGATGCCGTCTTCACAGCCCTCAGGCATGGCCGGTTGTGCGTAGTTTTCGTTTTCGATGGTCAGGTAGTAGTAGACGTTCCGGTTTTCCTCGAACATCTCCTTCATGCCGTGATGGATCACCACCGCCATCTCATATCCGTAGGCCGGATCATAGGCTTTGCAGTTGGGGATGGTGTTGGCCAGGATATGGCTGTGACCGTCCTGGTGCTGCAGACCTTCACCGTTCAGGGTGGTACGACCGGCGGTTCCGCCGATCAGGAAGCCCCGGGCCTGAATATCACCGGAAGCCCAGGCCAGATCGCCGACACGCTGGAAGCCGAACATGGAATAGAACACATAGAACGGAATCAGCGGGAAGTTGTTGGTGCTGTACGAGGTTGCAGCTGCCATCCAGGCCGCCATGGAGCCGGCCTCGTTGATGCCTTCCTGCAGGATCTGCCCCTTCTTGTCTTCCCGGTAGTACATGATCTGATCACGGTCCTGGGGCACGTATTTCTGGCCCTCGGAGGTGTAGATACCCAGCTGCCGGAACATGCCTTCCATACCGAAAGTACGGGCCTCGTCAGGAACGATAGGCACGATACGCTTGCCGATACGCTTGTCCTTGACCAGGGCACTGAGAATACGCACGAATGCCATGGTGCTGGAAATTTCCCGCTCACCGGAGCCTTCCAGAACCGCCTTGAAGATATCCAGCTCGGGAATCTGCAGGGGCTGGCAGTCCTTGCGACGTTTCGGATAGAAGCCACCGAGGTCCTGGCGACGCTTCTTCATGTACACGATTTCCGGGCTGTCCGGCGCCGGACGGTAGTAGGGAACTTCTTCCAGCTCTTCGTCCTTCAGGGGTACACCGAAACGGTCCCGGAAAGATTTCAGGGTGTCGGTATCCAGCTTCTTCAGGGAATGGGCCGTGTTCTGGGCTTCCCCGGCCGCACCGAAGCCATAGCCCTTGATGGTATGGGCAAGAATGACCGTGGGCCGGCCTCCGGCTTCGTGCACCGCCTTGTGGTAGGCCGCATACAGTTTGTAGGGGTCGTGGCCACCGCGGTTGAGCTTGTTGATGTCGTCATCGGACAGGTCGCCCACCAGCTTTTCCAGCTCCGGATATTTGCCGAAGAACTCCTTGCGGGTATACGCCGGTCCGTTGCTGATGTAGTTCTGCAGGTCGCCGTCACAGACTTCGTCCATGGCCCGCTGCATGACCCCGTTCTCGTCTTTCTCGAACAGGGGATCCCACATGCGGCCCCAGACCACCTTGATCACGTTCCAGCCAGCACCCCGGAACACGCCTTCCAGTTCCTGAATGATCTTGCCGTTGCCACGCACAGGGCCGTCCAGGCGCTGCAGGTTACAGTTGACCACAAACACCAGGTTATCCAGTTTTTCCCGGCCGGCCTTGGAGATGCAGCCCAGGGTTTCCGGCTCATCACATTCACCGTCGCCCACAAAGCACCAGACTTTCCGCTCGCCCATATCGATGAGCTCGCGGCTGTGCAGGTACTTCATGACGTGGGCCTGGTAGATGGCCTGAATCGGCCCCAGCCCCATGGATACGGTCGGGAACTGCCAGTAATCCGGCATCAGCCAGGGGTGCGGGTAGGAGGACAGGCCTTCGCCATCCACTTCTTCCCGGTAGCTGTCCAGCTGCTTTTCGTCGAACCGGCCTTCAAGGAAGGAACGGGCGTAGATTCCCGGAGCAGCGTGGCCCTGGAAATACACCAGATCGGATTCCCGTTTTTCGTCACCACCGTGGAAGAAATAATTGAAGCCCACGTCGTAGAGGGTAGCGGCCGATGAGAAAGTGGAAATATGGCCACCCAGATCACCCGGGCGCTTGTTGGCGCGCACCACCATCGCCATGGCGTTCCAGCGGATCAGGGAGCGGATACGGCGTTCCATGAACAGGTCGCCCGGCATGCGGGCTTCTTTGGTTACCGGTATGGAGTTACGGAACGGGGTGGTAATGGAGTACGGCAGCTCGGTGCCGTCGCGACTGGCCCTTTCGGACAGTCTTTCAAGAATGTATTTGGCCCGGTCTACGCCTTCCTGCTCGATCAGAGACTCCAGCGCATCCAGCCATTCACTGGTTTCAATGGGATCATCATCCTGGTACATCAAACCCTCCCCTTGGCATAAAAATGCTGTGCGCGAGCCACGATCAGCAGCCGGCACGTTGCGATGTTGATAAGCTGCGGTGTTTTGCAGATATTGTTGTGGGTGTATCAGCCTGGTCGTTGTACTGCAGGGCGGTACACAGAATCTCCACCAAGCATAGAACAGCTTTCACACATTTCCTGCCGGCTCCCATAGGACAATGGCTTTTGGCCCGGGAACGACCGACATATTCACTGAATCCTGCCCCGCCCATTTGCGTAGTGTTTTTACTACATTTTCATTTCAAAATTCAATTCAAGGGGCAGTTAAACAGGATTCATACAGAATACTTGCGATTAGTTACGTAAGAATGACGCTTTTTGGGTTATCAAACAACCATGTTCAGACCAAGGTCGTAGTATTCTTACCAGAAGACGCCTGCCCGTCCCTTACAACCTGCCCCGACAACCAAGCCCGAATAGACCTGCAATTACCCTCATATGAGGGCATCGACCAATTCTCCACCGTGCTAGCGTCAACAGATAGCGCTCGGCTATGCATAAGGAGACTTCGGTGAAAACTATAAAGCAGGTGACAATCGCAAGCGCCATATCCGCATCCCTTCTGGTCGCCGGATGTGGAGGCTCCAGTTCCGGCTCATCTTCAGACTCCGGAAGCTCCGGCGGGAGCGGAAGCAGCTCAGGCTCAACCAGCATTTCGGGAATTGCCTCTGCACCCGCCGGGGTCGTTGCTTCCTATGAAGAGGCAGGAATTTTCCAGCTGGCGGTAAACTTCCTTGTACCGCCACTGGCGGCAGCCATTACCGGGCTGGAACCTATCGAAGGCGCCACCGTTGAACTGATCCGG
>JBFHSI010000152.1:0-7923 GCA_041591245.1 Marinobacter sp. | reverse complement strand
TACCTGCGGGCCGGTACCGAAGATGCCCAGCTGATGCAGGGATTCGGTATCAACGTGCCCCTGCTGGTGAGCCTGACCTACGGTTTCGGGGTCATGCTGGCGGCTTTCGCCGGTGTGCTGGCGGCACCTATCTATTCGGTCACGCCGGTGATGGGGTCACATATTCTGATTGTGGTATTCGCGGTGGTGGTTATCGGAGGCATGGGCTCCATTGCCGGTGCCATAGTGACCGGTGTGCTGATGGGGGTGATCGAGGGGCTGACCAAAACCTTCTATCCCCAGGCGTCATCGGCGGTTATTTTCCTGGTGATGGTGGCGGTGCTACTGATCCGTCCGTCCGGTCTGTTTGGTAAGGAGGCGTAACCATGGACAATCCTGCCAATGCGGCCGAGATTCAGAAAGCCATTCTGGCCCAGAGCCGTGCGGAGTTCCGCAAGAAGCAGATGCTCAACCTGGTGCTGCTGGCACTGCTGCTGATTGCACCGGTGGTGATGTACCCGGTTTTCCTGATGAAAATCCTGTGCTTTGCCCTGTTCGCGGTAGCCTTCAACCTGTTGCTGGGCTTTACCGGGCTGCTGTCCTTCGGCCATGCGGCCTTCCTGTCCACCGGGGCCTATACTACCGGTTATCTGCTCACCAACTACTCCGGGCTGACCACGGAAATGGGCATCCTGGCTGGCACCCTTATGTCCACCCTGCTGGGGCTGGGCTTCGCCATTGTCGCCATCCGCCGTCAGGGCATCTACTTTGCCATGATTACCCTGGCGCTGGCGCAGCTGGTGTTCTTCTTCTTCGTACAGTCCAGCTTCACCGGTGGTGAAGACGGCCTCCACGGTATTCCCCGGGGCCATCTGTTCGGGTTCATTGACCTGAGCAACAACCTGAGCATGTACTACTTCGTGCTGGCGGTTTTCCTGGGAGGCTATCTGCTGGTTCAGCGCATTGTCAGCAGCCCCTATGGCCAGGTGCTCAATGCCATCCGCCAGAACGAGGCCCGTGCCATTTCTCTGGGATACAACGTCAACCGTTACAAGGTGATTGCCTTTGTCATCTCCGCCGGGCTGGCGGGTCTGGCGGGCTCCATGAAAACGGTGGTGTTCCAGCTCGCGTCCCTGAATGATGCCCACTGGCACATGTCCGGCGAAGTCATCCTGATGACCCTGCTGGGGGGCACCGGAACCCTGCTGGGGCCGGTCGTCGGGGCGGCCTTTGTGGTCAATATCGAGTACCAGCTGTCCCAGGGCCCACTGGGGGACTGGGTGGATGCCATTCTTGGCGGCATCTTCGTACTCACGGTGATTGCCTTCCGCAGCGGTATTGTGGGTGAAATCCAGAAGTTCATGAGGCGGAATATCGGCTAGTAGCCGCCATAAAATGACCCAGGTTAAGACCAGGGGCTGTTCCACAGGGACAGCCCTTTTTCTTTGCCTGAAATGTCACTATCTTGGTGGCAGCAGGCGCACAATGGTCTGAAAGCCCCTGCCGGAAAAGGCTACGGGCGGATATGGGAGCAGGGAGTATCCATGAAGAAACCTCTGATGGCAGTGGTTGTGGCGGTGGCTGTAGTAGCGGTTTCTCTCTGGTATCTGAACCGGCCGGTGACTGACGAGCCGCTCCGGCTCTATGGCAATGTGGATATCCGGGAACTGGCTCTGGCCTTCCGCCAGGGCGGTCGCATCTCCCGGTTGCTGGTGGACGAGGGGGACCGGGTCAGCGCCGGCCAGTTTGTGGCGGAACTGGATGCTGAGCCCTTCCGTAACACCCTGAACGCTGCCGAGGCTTCGGTGGCTGAGGCCCGGGCGATTCTGGCCCGGCTGCAGGCGGGTAGCCGGCCTCTGGAAATCCGCCAGGCTCTGGAGAACGAGCGCCAGGCCACTGCGGTTCTGGAGGATCGCCGCCAGGAATACCAGCGCCTGAAGGAACTGGCCGCCACCGGCGCCACCAGTCAGCAGTCCCTGGACCGGGCCCGTTATGCCCTGGATGAAGCCAGCGCCCGGGTGGCCGCCGCCAGGGCAACCCGGAAACTTCTGGAAGAAGGACCCCGGCAGGAAGACATAGATGCTGCCCGTTCCCGCCTGCAGAAGGCGGAGGCAGAACTGGCCCAGGCCCGGGTGGCGCTGGCTGATACCCGGCTGCAGGCTCCTGCCGATGGCACAGTGCTGAGCCGGGTGGTGGAGCCGGGGGCCATGGTGCAGGCGGGCAGCCCGGTATTCAGCCTGGCGCTGGGCAAACCTGTGTATGTGCGCGCCTATGTCAGTGAACCGGAACTGGGACAGGTGAGCCCCGGCACCCGGGTGCTGGTGACCACCGACAGCAGTGGCCGGGAATATCCGGGGCAGGTGGGTTTTGTTTCCCCCCGGGCCGAATTCACTCCGAAATCCGTGCAGACCCCGGGCCTGCGCACGGAGCTGGTGTACCGGCTGAGGATTCTGGTGCAGGAGCCGGATCAGCAGCTGCTGCAGGGGATGCCGGTCACCGTTACCCTTGCCGGACCATGAGCGCCATTATCCGGCTGGACGGCGTCAGCAAGTCCTTTGGCAGTACCCGGGCGCTGCAGGATGTCTCCGGAACCATTGAGCCGGGCCTGCTCACCGGCCTGGTGGGCCCGGATGGTGCCGGCAAGACCACACTGATGCGGATGATGGCCGGTTTGCTGGAACCGGATCAGGGCCAGCTGCAGGTGGCCGGGCTGGACCCGGTACGACAAGGAGATGAACTCGCGGAGTCCGTGGGCTATATGCCCCAGCGTTTCGGCCTCTATGAAGACCTCAGTGTTCTGGAAAACCTGCACCTGTATGCGGATTTGCGGGGGCTGGCCAAAGCCAGTTACCGGCAGACCATGGACCGGCTGCTGGAATTCACCCGCCTCGGGCCCTTTACCGGACGCCTGGCCGGCCAGCTCTCCGGCGGGATGAAACAGAAGCTGGGGCTGGCTTGCGCCCTGATTACCTCACCCCGGGTGCTGCTGCTGGATGAGCCGGGTGTGGGGGTGGACCCCCTAAGTCGCCAGGACCTGTGGCGCATGGTGCAGGCGCTCACCGGCGAGGGTATGGCGGTGGTCTGGGCCACTGCCTATCTGGAGGAAGCCGAGCAGTGCGCCCATGTGCTGTTGCTGAACCAGGGGCAGCTGACCTTTACCGGAGCTCCCGGAGAACTGACCGGGCGACTAAAGGGGCGCTGCTTCCGGGTGCGGGGGCAGGGGGACAAGCGCAGGCTGCTTGCGGACATGCTTATGCGCCCGGATGTGCGGGACGGCACCATCGAAGGCGACAGCCTGCGAATTGTTCTGGCCCGGGATGCCGATGCGTCGGTTCTGGCGGGCAGTGGTGAGGTGGAGCCGGTGGCTCCCAGATTTGAAGATGCGTTTATTGACCTGCTCGGCGGTGGTCCGGGTGGTCATTCCCCCCTTGCCGAGCAGATGCCGGAAGTGTCCGGTGACGGCGTGGTGGTGGAAAGCAGGGGCCTGACCCGCCGTTTTGGCAATTTCGTGGCAGCGGACAATGTCTGTTTCAGTGTGCGCCGGGGTGAAATCTTCGGTCTGCTGGGGCCCAACGGTGCCGGTAAATCCACCACCTTCAAGATGCTGTGCGGCCTGCTCCGGCCCACACAGGGCGAGGCCCTGGTCGCCGGATACGATCTGCGCCGTTCTGCCAGTGCCGCCAAAGGCCGGTTGGGGTATATGGCCCAGAAATTCTCCCTGTACGGACTGTTGTCGGTACGCCAGAACCTGGTGTTCAGTGCCGGGGTTTATGGCCTGCGGGGGAGGCAGAAACGCCAGCGTATTGCCGATATGGTGGAATGTTTCCAGCTGGAACCGCTGCTGGACACTGCGCCGGAACAGCTGTCCCTGGGGTTCCGGCAGCGTCTGGCGCTGGCCTGTGCACTGATGCACCGGCCGCCGATTCTGTTTCTGGACGAGCCCACCTCCGGGGTGGACCCCATTACCCGCCGGGAATTCTGGACCCATATCAATGGTCTGGTCAGCAAGGGAGTGACGGTACTGGTGACCACCCATTTCATGGATGAGGCGGAATACTGCGACCGGGTGGCCCTGATGTACCAGGGCCGGGTGATCGCCCTGGACAGTCCGGATGCCCTGAAAGCCCGGGCCGGCGAGGGCAGCAGCATGGAGCAGGCTTTTATCCATCTGATCCGGGAGCAGGAGAATGGATAGCCGGCGACTTCTGGCCCTGATGAAAAAGGAGAGCCTGCAGATTGTCCGGGACCCATCCTCGATCCTGATCGCGTTCGTGCTGCCGGTGATTCTCCTGTTCCTGTTTGCCTATGCGGTGTCCCTGGATATCCGCCAGATTTCCCTGGGGCTGGTACTGCAGTCGGACAGCGCCCAGGCCCGCTCGCTGGCGGCGGACTTCAGCGGAACGCCCTATTTCAAGGTGCTGCCGGCCCGTTCCCGGCAGGAAGTAACGCCCCGTCTGGTCAGTGGCGAACTCAGGGGCTATGTGCTGATTCCGGGGGATTTTGATCGGCGGCTGGCGCAGGGGGAGTCGCTGGTGCAGGTGGTGACCGATGGCTCCCAGCCCAATACCGCCAACTTTGTGGCCGGTTACGCCCGGGGCATAGTGAGCAGCTGGCTGGCCCAGCGGGGCGTGCAGAGCGGGGTGGTACTGGAATCCAGGTTCTGGTTCAACCCGGAAGTGGAAACCCGGCAGTTTCTGGTGC
Source organism: Marinobacter sp. (assembly GCA_041591245.1). GTDB lineage: Bacteria > Pseudomonadota > Gammaproteobacteria > Pseudomonadales > Oleiphilaceae > Marinobacter. The sequence goes on along the minus strand of JBFHSI010000152.1, from coordinate 3,243 downwards.
CCGGTGCCATGGCCATTATCATGACCATGATTGGAACCCTGCTGACCGCGCTGGTGGTGGCCCGGGAATGGGAGCGGGGAACCATGGAGGCACTGCTGTCCACGCCGGTACGGATTCCGGAAATCCTGCTGGGCAAGCTGCTGCCCTATTTTGTGCTGGGATTACTGGCCACTCTGGGCAGTGCCCTGCTGGCCATTCACGTGTTCGGGGTGCCCCTGCGGGGCGGCTGGAGCACGCTGATACTGGTATCGGCCTGCTTTCTGGTACCGGCCCTGGGGCAGGGGCTGATGATTTCGGCCCTGGCCCGCAACCAGTTCATTGCCGCCCAGGCTGCCCTGTTTTCCGGTTTCCTGCCCGCCTTCCTGCTGTCCGGTTTCCTGTTTGAAATCGACTCCATGCCCACGCCCATCCGCTGGCTGACCCATATCATTCCCGCCCGCTATTACGTGGAATCCCTGCATACGGTGTTCCTGGTGGGGGATATCTGGCCTCTGCTGGTCCGGGACATGGCGGCCATGCTGGTGATCGGTGCCGTGATGTTCGCGGTGGCCCGGCGCAAAACCCGCAAGAGCCTGGAGCCCTAGCATGAATCTGTCCCGACTGATGGCCCAGATCGTCAAGGAGCTGCTCAGCCTGCTGCGGGACCCCCGGGCCCGGGCCATACTGATTGCACCGCCCTTGCTGCAGTTGCTGATCTTTTCCTTTGCCGCGACCCTGGAAGTGCGCAATGCCTCGGTGGCCATGTTCAACGAAGACCGGGGAGTGGCCGCCCGGGAATTTGCCGCCGCTGTGGGCCAGGCCGGGTTTGTCAGCAGTCTTGTTGAGGTGCACGACAGGGACAGCCAGCAGGAACTGCTGGACCAGGGCAAGGTGCTGCTGGCGGTGCATATTCCGCCGGACTATTCCCGGAAGCTGCTGACCGGCCAGCCGGCACAGGTTCAGGTGCTGCTGGACGGCCGCCGGGCCAATGCCGCCCAGGTGGCCCTGAGCTATCTGAACCTGATTGCCTCAGAGCAGGGTGGCACGGTGACCGAACCGGTGGTGATTCGCCATGCCTTCAACCCGAACCTGATTTACCGCTGGTTTGTGGTGCCTGGGCTGGCGGGCATACTGTCCCTGTTTACGGCGCTGGTGGTGACCTCCCTGTCCATTTCCCGGGAGCGGGAGCTGGGCACCTTTGACCAGCTGCTGGTATCGCCCACCACGCCGCTGGAAATCATCATTGCCAAATGTGTGCCGGCGGTACTGGTGGGCTGTGTTATGGGGGCGGTGATGATCACGGCGGCCATTGTGTTATTCCGGGTTCCCTTTACCGGTTCCCTGTTCTGGCTGGTGCTGGCCCTGTTCCTGTTCATCCTGTCGGTGGTGGGGGTAGGGCTGATGATTTCGGCCATTTCCGCCACCCAGCAGCAGGCCATTCTGGGGGCCTTTGCCCTGGGGGTACCCATGATTCTGCTGTCCGGATTTGCTACCCCGGTGGAGAACATGCCGGAGTTTCTGCGCTGGGTTGCCCAGGGGGTTCCGCTGACCCACTTTCTGGTGATTGTTCAGGGTAGTTTTATAAAAGCCCTGCCGCTGCAGGTAATTGCTGCGCACCTGTGGCCCATGGCCTTGATTGCACTGGTGTCCCTGGGGAGCGCTACGGTTCTGGTGAAAAGTCGGCTGGACTGACGGGGTGCTGGGAGGTGGCGGGACGGGCTGCCCGGAGGACAGCCCGCATTACGGCATCAGAGTTTTGCCAGTTCGGCATCAAAGAATTTGGCGGCGGCATCGGTAAAGTCAAAGGTCTTGCGAATGTACTCGAGGGTGGCCAGTTCCGTGGGGGTGACACCCTGGCCGTCAGCGGCGGATTTCAGCAGGTCGGCAGCCTCATCCTTCGAGATCTTGCCTTCCCCCCGGCCGGTGGTGTGTGCCGTTGCCAGATCGATCAGTTCTTTCTCATATTTGTTGCCGTCGATTGTTACATAAGCCATATGCTTTTCCTTCCTTGAACCTTTGGATTGTTTTCCGTTCCGGAACACGACAGCTCAGCTATGCCGGAGGCATACCCATACCGGGCATGGTTTCAATCTAGTACAGAGTTCTCCGATGTGCCTGTGATTAAGCGGTAATGGGTGGAAATGGGCGTTCCGCCAGTCGCCGCTACCGGATCATAACGTATACAATAGGGAGTCGAATTGGATCGGTAACCACGGGAGAGCGTAATGAGCAGTAGTCGGCAGACGGCAGAAACCACCCTGAGTGATCGGCAGCAGGTGACGTCACCTGGGCCGAAGAAGCCGGGGGACAAAGGTCTGGATGCCATCTACCGAGCTGTTTCCGAGGCCATCGTTGAGCATCGTCTCAAACCTGGAGCCCGTTTGCGGGAAGATGCGCTGGCGGATGTTTTTGGCGTCAGCCGTACCGGTATCCGCAAGGTACTGCACCGGCTGGCACTGGAACAGCTGGTCACCCTGACACCACGGCGGGGGGCCAGTGTCACCCGCCCTTCAGTGGATGAAGCGAAAGATGTGTTTGATGCCCGACTGCTGGTGGAATGTGCATTGATGGAGTCAGTGGCGGAGCGTATCACTGAAGCCGATGTGCAGGATCTTCGGGAGATGGCCCGTCGTGAGCAGGAGGCGCTGCGCAAGCGTGAACAGCGGGCGGCCATCAAATTCTCGGCATCCTTTCATGTCCGTCTGGCAGAGTTGTCCGGCAATAATACGCTGGCCGGGTTTGTCAGCCAGTTGTGCTCCCGTTCCTCCCTGATTCTGGCGGTTTATGGCCATGCCGGCCATCTGGGCTGCGAGTGTCATGACCATGAAAGTCTGGTGGAGCTGCTTGCGGCCGGGGATGGCAAGGGAGCCGCCAGCTTTATGGAACGGCACCTGAAGTCGATCGAAGCATCCCTGTCCATCTTCGAGGAGCCCGAGGAAACCCCGGACCTGAGGGATATCTTTGCGGTCAATGCCTGAGCACTGACGGCCAAGCCCCCGTTCCCTGGAGCGGGGGCTTTTTTATGCCTGCCCTCTCACCGGGATTCCTGCAGCCATTGTCTATACTTGAAACATTCCCCGTATGGTGAGCATTGCCACGGTACCGAATGCCCGGCAGCGGAGTTATACGAACGCATTCGCAAAACTCCGGAGGGGGCATGGGAAATGGCTGTAACCAGCTGATAGAGTTGAAAAGCTGGAACAGAAAGTGAGGAGTTATACGCCCGCGGTGTGAGCAAGAGCGGTTCGCACAAGGGCGTATAAC
>JBFHSI010000151.1:0-7959 GCA_041591245.1 Marinobacter sp. | reverse complement strand
CGTCGGAGTATTCAAAGCCCCGGGAAATTCCGGGTTTCAGGGGATCGCTTGCGTCGAAGGTGATGGTCCGTGAACCTGGCAGCAATTCCCGTTTGGCCAGGTGATCATAGAGAAACAGGCCGGTACGGATCATCCAGGCGGGGCGCAGATGGGGGCGGTGGGGCAGCCGGAAGCGCATGGGCCACATGATATGGGGCGCATTGCGTAACAGGGATTCCCGCTCGTTCAGGGCTTCCCGCACCAGACGGAATTCGTAGTGTTCAAGGTAACGCAGGCCGCCATGAATCAGTTTGCTGCTGCTGGATGAGGTTGCCGAGGCCAGATCATTCATTTCACACAGCAGTACCCGCAGGCCTCGCCCCGCCGCATCCATGGCAATGCCGGTGCCGTTGACGCCGCCGCCAACCACAACCACGTCGTAGTGTTCGCTCCCAATCGTCATTGCCGGTTTCTCCTGATCCACCTGTGTCGGGCAAAGGGTCCCGGGACGGTCGAAAATCATTATGTGAGAGTTACTGATATTCGTAAAGGAAAACGGAGAAAATAAACGAAAATGAAGGGTCGGAAAACCGGGCCGGAAACTGCTGGCGGCGGTCAGACGATATGGAGTTCAACGTTGTGGCTGTCCAGCAGCTGGCGGATTTCAGCTGCTGGTTCGGCGTCGGTGAATACGTGGTCGGCCTGGGTGATATTGCCCAGGCGTACCATGGCATTGCGTCCGAATTTGGTATGGTCTGCGGCCAGCAGTACCTGGCCGGAATTGGCAATAATGGACTGGGCCACCCGTACTTCACGATAGTCAAAATCCAGCAGTGACCCATCGTTGTGGATGCCGCTGATGCCGATGATGCCAAAATCCATTTTGAACTGGTTGATAAAGTCCCTGGTGGCTTCGCCAACAATGCCGCCGTCCCGGGTCCGGACTTCGCCGCCGGCAATGATCACGTGGAAATCTTCTTTCGCGGACAGAATGGATGCCACGTGCAGGTTGTTGGTGACTACCTTGAGATTGTTTTTCTGCAGCAGGGCCCGGGCAATGGTTTCTGTAGTGGTGCCTATATTGATGAACATGGAGGAATTGTCGGGAATCATATCCGCCAGGGCAGCGGCAATCCGTTCCTTGGCTTCCAGGTCCATGATCTTGCGGGTCTGGTAGGCGGTGTTGACGGTGCTGGAGTCAATGCCTGCACCACCATGGTGGCGCCGCAGTTTTTTCTTTCTGGCCAGCTCGTTGAGGTCCCGGCGGATGGTCTGGGGGGTGACTTTGAACTGATCCACCAGTTGTTCTGTGGTTACGAACCCGGTTTGCTGGATCAGCTCCAGAATCAGATCCTGCCGGCGACGCTGTGCCATGTAATCCACCTCCGTTCTGCTTGTTCTTATCCGAAACACCGGGTGCCGGAAAGGGAGGCTCAGAGTTTAGAGCTTCCCGGGTGATTGTGCAGCCATTATAACGGCTTGCCGGCAGAGCAGAGCGTGGTTCCGGCGAAAGTCCTTGGCATTCATGTTCAAAAAGGCAAATATACGAACAGACAGGAACACGAGACCAACAATAATATGAATCAGTACATTCTTGCCATCGATCAGGGTACCACCAGTTCCCGGGCCATTCTTTTTGATCTGCAGGGCCGTATCTGCGCCACCCGTCAGCAGGAATTTCCCCAGCACTTTCCCGCCAGTGGCTGGGTTGAGCATGATCCGGAAGATATCTGGACCTCGGTCAGAAGCACCATAGACGATGTGATGGCCGATAAGCTGCTTGATTCCGGTGAAGTGGTGGCGGTGGGTATTACCAACCAGCGTGAAACCACTGTGCTCTGGGACCGGAAAACCGGCGAGCCCGTCCATAATGCCATTGTCTGGCAGGACCGGCGTACAGCCGACTACTGCGAGTCCCTGCGGGACCAGGGGCTGGAAAGGCTGGTGGCGGACAAGACCGGGCTGCTGATTGACCCCTATTTTTCCGCCACCAAGATTCGCTGGATTCTCGACAATGTCAGCGGTGTCCGGGAGCGGGCAGAGCGCGGCGAGCTGGCGTTCGGTACCATCGACAGCTTCCTGCTCTGGCGTCTTAGCGGAGGGCAGGTGCACAGAACCGATGCCACCAATGCCAGCCGCACCCTGCTGTTCAATATTCACACCCAGCAGTGGGACCCGGAACTGCTGGAGATATTCGGAATTCCGGAATCCCTGTTGCCGGAGGTCATGGACTCGGCCTGTGACTTTGGCCGGGTCTGTGACGCCGGCGCCCTGAACGGCGCCATGGTGACCGGCATGGCCGGAGACCAGCAGGCAGCCCTGTTCGGGCAGACCTGTTTTACTGCGGGAATGGCGAAAAGCACCTATGGCACCGGCTGTTTTCTGATGCTGAATACCGGCGATCAGGCGCTGCAGTCGGATCACCGCCTTCTGACTACTGTGGCGTACCGGCTCAATGGCAAGGTGACCTATGCCCTGGAAGGCAGTATTTTCATTGCCGGAGCGGCCATCCAGTGGCTTAGGGACGGCCTCCGGCTGATCAATAATGCCTGTGATACCGAGCCACTGGCGGAAGGTACGCCGGTGGATCACGGTGTGTATCTGGTGCCGGCCTTTACCGGCCTTGGGGCTCCCTACTGGGACCCTAACGCCCGGGGTGCAATCTTCGGGCTGACCCGGGATACCGGCATCCGGGAAATCGTCACCGCCGGACTGCAGTCGGTGTGCTATCAGACCAAGGACCTCCAGAAAGCCATGGAAAAAGACGGTATCCGCCCGGTAACCCTGCGGGTGGATGGTGGCATGGTGGCCAATAACTGGGTGTTGCAGTTCCTGGCTGACATTCTCGGTGCCCAGGTGGACAGGCCCTCACTGGTGGAGACGACGGCTTTGGGCGCCGCCTATCTGGCCGGGCTGCAGGCGGGAATCTACAGTTCCCTGGAGGAGCTGTCCGGGCTGTGGCGCTGTGACCGCCGGTTTGAGCCGGTCATGAGCAAGGCCGATCGGGACAGCCTCTACGATGGCTGGCTGCAGGCGGTGCACCGGCTCTGAGCGGCTATCCCGGGCGGTTCAGGAGCTAGCGGACCCCCAGCACCCGCAGTCGCTTGTACAGAGTGTTCCGGCTGATGCCCAGCTCCCGTGCCGCCCGTGAAATATTGCCCATGCACTGATGATAGGTCCGCAGGGTTGCCGCCATGGGCTCCGGGCGGACATCTCCGGCTGTCTGTGCCGTGACGGGCTGAGGCTCCGGGGCGGCGTCCTGTATCCGGGGTTCGGTGGCGGTCTGGGCCTCGAGTCCCTCCAGAAATCCCGCCGGCAGATGCCAGGGCTGCAGGTTCGCGCCGTCAGCAATGGCAATGGCTGCCCGCAACACATTCACCAGCTGGCGGATATTGCCGGGCCAGGGGTGCCGGGCCAGAGCCGTGAGCAGGGGTGGTGACAGCTCCATGGCCTGGCCTGGTTCCCGGTATCTCCGGTAGATACTGCGGATCAGTTCCAGCCTGTCGTTGCGCTCCCTCAGCGCTGGCAGCTCCAGAGCCAGACCATTGATCCGGTAGTACAGGTCGGCCCGGAACTGGCCCGCTTCGACCCGGTGGGCCAGGGACTGATTGGTGGCGGTGATGAGCAGGATATCCACAGGAACTGTCTGGGTGGAGCCTACCGGAGTCACTTCCCTTTCCTGGAGTACCCGCAGCAGCCGGGACTGGGCCTGAACCGGCATTTCGCCAATTTCATCAAGAAAAAGAATGCCTTTGTGAGCTTTGCGGATAAAACCCTGGGAGCCCCGGGGAGCTGCGCCGGTGAACGCCCCTGGTTCATAACCGAACAGTTCCGATTCCACCAGTTCCGGAGGAATCGCGGCACAGTTGACCGCGACCAGTGGCTGGTGCCTGCGCCGGCTGTGGCCATGGAGAGATTTCACCAGCACTTCCTTGCCAACTCCGGTTTCCCCGGTAATCAGCAGTGGCAGCCCCCGTTCCAGAACTTTCAGGCCCTGCTCGAAGCAGCGTTTTACCCGTTCGTCGCCGTGCTCCAGGCGGGGTAGCCCGGATGCGGAAATTTCCTCGTCCGCCAGTGCTGGCTCAAGGTCTATGGCTGGCCGCTTCAGTTGGGCACTCAGCCGGACCTTGCCGAGGGTACGCAGCTGCATGGGGCTGCGTTCCGGATATCCGAGGATCTGCTCCGGGCCCGTAGTGAACAGTTCGTCCAGTTTCCGGTTAAGGGTCGTCCGGCCCAGAAGCTGATCTGCCCGCTGGTTGCTGGCGACAATCAGCCCGTCCGGGTTACACATAAGAATGCCCGACCAGGGACTGTCGAAATTGTCTTCCGTGGTGTTCAGGGTGAGCTGGAAATGTCCGGCTGCAAATTGCCGGATGATCAGTCGGTTTTCCAGGGACAGGGCCAGCAGGCGAACCACGCCCAGTGTATGGGCCTGGGGCAGGTAGGCATCGCTGAACACACTGAGTACCCCGGCCAGCTTTTTGTCGGCGTTGAAGACCGGGGCGGCGGAGCCGATAAGTCCGCGGCACCATTTCAGGAAATGCTGCTCCCGCTGGACCTGAACAGGGGCTTCGGTGGCTATGGCGGTACCTATGGCGTTGGTTCCGCAGAGCCGTTCCTGCCAGCAGGCACCTTTCCGGAACCAGGGCCTTAACCGGGTTTCCGGTACCCGCTCATCCCCCCAGCTGCGCAGCACCCTGGCCTGACTGTCCGCCAGTACGATCAGGCTGCGGCTGCTGGAAAGGACATTTCTGTAATAGGGGACAACCTCGGCTTCCGCCGCTGTCAGCAGTTGCTCGTGCATCGAGGTGTCGGTGTCTGCGGTCGTGGCAGGGGCAGGCTGGTGGTCATGGCTCAGCCCCCAGGCGTTGCAACGCTGCCAGGAGTCTGTGAGCACTCCCTGGAAATCCGGACTTTCGCTTGGTTGCATGGATCGGCACCCACGTTCGTTTGTTTTTGTTTTAACGGCTCTGGTGTGCTGTCTGTTCAATTTCCGCAAGGGCTTTGTTCAATAATCTGTTCAAAATCTGTTCACGTCAATGTTCAGTTTGCACATTTTGTTTCAAAACGAACATGGACATTTTCGTTGGAAAATGAAAGAGGGGACTGGTCTGTATTTAAAAACAGGGTGTTACCCCGGATGGCGGGAATGCCTGTGGAGCTGGTATGGGGTTTGCGTTGCTCCTATTCGGAACCGAATCCCGGGGCCGGGCGAGCTGGCTTCCGGAACAACAATAAGAACAGGGCAACTCTATGTCACTGAGGCTGGAAAACCTTTCCCGTGAGGTGGATGGTGTTCTCTATATCCGGGATGCCAATCTTACCTTCGAGGCAGGTTCCTTCAATGTTCTTCTGGGGCGGACCCGGGCCGGCAAGACCTCACTGATGAGGCTGATGGCGGGCCTGGACAAGCCCACGTCGGGGCGGCTGTTGTATAACTCCGAGGATGTCACCGGACAGTCGGTGCAGAAGCGGAACATCTCGATGATCTACCAGCAGTTCATCAACTATCCGAATCTGAGTGTCTACGAAAATATTGCCTCGCCCCTGCGCCTGGCGGGTATGCCGGAATCCCGGATCGAGTCCCGGGTGCGGGAAACTGCTGCCATGTTGCGTATTGAACCACTGCTGGAGCGTTACCCCCTGGAACTCTCCGGCGGTCAGCAGCAGCGCACGGCCATGGCCCGGGCTCTGGTCAAGGATGCCACCCTGATCCTGTTTGACGAGCCACTGGTCAATCTGGACTACAAGCTGCGGGAAGAGTTACGTACGGAGTTGCGGGAACTGTTCCGGGAGCGCCAGTGTATTGCGGTCTATGCCACCACGGAAGCCAATGAGGCTCTGGCACTGGGGGGCACGACAACCCTGCTGCACGAAGGTCAGGTGGTGCAGAACGGGCCGGTCATGGAGGTGTATCGGGCGCCGGTCAACACCCTGGCCGCCCAGCTGTTCAGTGAACCGCCCATGAACATGATCCGGGGCCGGGTCACCGATACCGAGGTGACCTTCGATGAATACTCCCATCATGCCCTTGCCCGGCCTCTGACCGAGCTGGCGCCCGGGGCCTACTGGTTTGGTATCCGCCCGAGTCATATCGGGCTGGTGCCAGCCAATGACGATGATCTGGAAATGTCCATGGAAGTGGAGCTGTGTGAAATCAGTGGCTCGGAAACCTTCATGCATGTGCGCAACCGCCATTTCGAGATGGTGCTTCAGCTGATGGGGGTGCACCAGTATCACACCGGAGCACCGGTCAAGGTCTATCTGCCAATCAACAAGCTGTTTGTTTTCGACCAGGGGGAGAAACTGGTACATACCCCCTCCAGCGTTCCGGAAGGAGGCGTTTGATGGCTGAAATAGAGCTCAGGTCCCTGGCCCACAGTTACAGCAAAATGCCCGCCGGTGACGGGGATTACGCCATTCGCCAGCTGGATCATGTCTGGCACAAAGGCGGGGCCTATGCGCTGCTTGGCCCCTCGGGCTGCGGTAAAAGCACCATGCTCAATATCATTTCCGGTCTGGTGCAGCCCTCGGAAGGTGACGTGCTGTTCGACGGCAAGCGGGTCAACGAGCTGTCGCCCCGGGACCGGAATATTGCCCAGGTGTTCCAGTTCCCGGTGGTTTACGATTCCATGACGGTATTCGATAACCTGGCCTTTCCCCTGAGGAACAACCGGATTCCGGCATCCCGGATCAAGGCCCGGGTTCACGAAATCGCCCAGGTGCTGGAGATCGAGGACAAGCTGTACCGCAAGGCCAGAAACCTCTCTGCGGATGAAAAGCAGAAGGTGTCCATGGGGCGGGGACTGGTCCGGGAAGACGTTTCCGCCATTCTGTTTGACGAACCACTCACGGTGATCGACCCCCAGCTCAAGTGGAAACTCAGGCGCAAGCTCAGGCAGATCCACGAGCAGTTCGATATCACCATGATTTACGTGACCCATGATCAGCTGGAGGCCTCCACTTTTGCGGACAAGATTGCCGTGATGTATGAGGGGCAGATCGTCCAGTTTGGCACCCCCACCGAGCTGTTTGAACAACCGAACCATACCTTTGTGGGCTTCTTCATTGGCAGTCCGGGCATGAACCTGATCGCGGTCCGCCGCTGCCCGGGCGGTGTCTGTTTCGGCGCCACTGTCATTCCCCTGGAGCCCTGGCAGACAGAGACTCTGGAGCGGGTCAGTTCCAGCAATATCAAGATTGGCATACGGCCGGAGTTTGTCCGGATCTCGGAACTGCCCGCAGATGATACCTGGGAGGCCCGGGTGACCGATGTTGAGGATCTGGGGACCTACCGGATTGTTACTGTTGTGCTGGGCGAGGAGAAACTCCGGGTCCGGCAGGGGGAGGGGTTCCGGGTCGGCATTGGTGGCAAGGTTCAGGTTTCCTTTCCCCGGCAGTGGCTGAAGCTGTATGTGGATGAGTTTCTGGTACAGGAGCAATTGTGATGGAAAAGATTCCCAACAATCGTGCCTGGTGGCTGGTGTTGCCGGTATTTGTCCTGGTGGCTTTCTCGGCGCTGGTACCCCTGATGACGGTGGTCAATTACTCGGTGCAGGATATCTTCGGGCCAGGGCAGGCCTATTTTGTCGGCACCGAATGGTTCCGGGAAGTGCTGACGGACGAGCGTTTGCAGGCATCCCTGGGGCGCCAGTTTGTATTCTCCGCAGCGGTTCTGCTGATCCAGATTCCTCTGGGTATCGGGGTTGCGTTGATGATGCCCACCTCAGGTATCCGGGCCTCCCTGTGTCTGATCCTGCTGGCTATCCCTCTGCTGATCCCGTGGAATGTGGTGGGTACCATCTGGCAGATCTTCGGTCGCGGGGATATAGGTTTGCTGGGCTGGGGGCTTAACCAGCTGGGTGTCGATTACAACTATACCGGCAACACTCTGGATGCCTGGTTTACCGTGTTGCTGATGGATGTCTGGCACTGGACACCGCTGGTGGCGCTGCTGTGTTATTCAGGCCTGAGGGCGAT
>JBFHSI010000150.1:0-7967 GCA_041591245.1 Marinobacter sp. | reverse complement strand
GGGTTCTACCCCGTTACTGCGGACATTCCTCAAAAGAGGCACAATGTGCCAAAGGAGTGTTCATGTCCAGACGCAGAAAATATAGCCCAGAGTTCAAACGCGAAGCCATTGCTTTGACCCGCCAACCAGGTGTGAGTTGTCGACAGATAGCCTTGGAGATTGGTATCAACCCCAATCTACTGACCCGTTGGCGCCGAGAAGCTGAGGCTGAGACAGACAAGGCCTTCAAGGGTTCTGGTTCTCCCAGAGACGAGGAGCTGGCCCGCCTCAAGCGAGAGTTGGCAAGGGTAAAGAAGGAGCGCGATTTTTTGCGCGAAGCGGCAGTGTTCTTCGCAAAGGCGAATCAGCACTTGCTGTCACGCATCAGAGAAATTCATGACGACGGCGGTGGCATGATTGGCTCACCCAGAATGCATGAGGACCTGGTTGCCCAAAATGCGTTAACCAGCATGAATCGTGTTGCTCGGTTGATGGCCAAACACGGCATTCAGGGTTGGCAAGTGGCTGAGCTGATGGGGCCGGACTTCGGCCACGCTCTTCAGTGTTGTCAATAGGTAGGAGTACCATAAAAAGCTCTAAATAACATTTGCTTATCTCATCCGCCCGGGTGCTGGAGAGTTCAGGTTATGAAGAGTTGGCCGCCCGGACAAATTCAGACTGGATATTTTCTGGGTGGGCATTTCAAAACGTAGTTATTGATGATTTATTCTGTGTCGAATCTGGAAATTAGCTAATTCAGGGCAGAGGTCATCAATTCTGATTGGAGAGACTGTCTGCCTGAAGCCGTGGACACGCCATGGACACAATTTGGACACAGACAAACCAGAGTTCCACGAAAAGCCCCGCCCGAGAGGATTGACTCGGATCGGCTTGGGCCGATCCTCGGGGCTTTGCCCCGCCGTCGCAGGCTCCGGCGCCCAAATTGCTTGCGCAATTTGTCGAACGGAGGTTCTGCATCTGCCCTCCGGCAAACCAGAACCCCACAAAAAAGCCCCGCACTTGGCGGGGCTCTTTTGTGGAATATGGCCCGCCCGAGAGGATTCGAACCTCTGACCTCTGCCTCCGGAGGGCAGCGCTCTATCCAGCTGAGCTACGGGCGGATATCTGGATACTGCAAGCTCCGATATGGGAGCCTGACTCAGGCTTCGGTGTACTGGATAGAGCGCTACGCGCTCCCCCTTCGGGGTCCAGTCCCTTGCGTTGCATCGCAAGGGCCGCTTCAGCGGACGAAAGCTGCGCTTCCGTTTTTTCCGCTTCCGCCCAGCTGAGCTACGGGCGGATGAAACTGTTCGCTTGGTGCGTCAATTTCGAGTGCGCAATCTTACGTGCGCAAAAGCTTTCTGTCTAGTCCCCAATACGTGTCTTTGGAAAGCTTTGCATCAGGGGTAAAGTGGTTCCGGAGTGATGCTGGCCATTTCATCGGCATTGCTGAATGAAACTTCGCCGTCCTGGATGGTTACCTGGAAGCTCATGGAGCGCTGGGCCAGTTTTGCCAGGGCGCTGGTGGCTTCCGGGGGCAGGTTGATGATGGTCAGGTTGTTGAAGCGTTCCAGCTTGGCCTGATTTTTTTCCCACCACAGGGGCACGGCGCGTCCGCCGTAGGTATAAAGGATAACCTGTTGTGCCCGCCCGCAGGCTTTGCGGATGCGGCTTTCTTCCGGCAGGCCCAGTTCAATCCACAGTTCGATTTCGTTGCTCAGGCTTTTCTGCCAGAGTTCGGGTTCGTCATCGGTGCTGAGGCCTTTGGTGAATTCGAGCTGGTCGCTGGCGTTCAGGGCGAAGGCCAGCAGCCGGATCATCATGCGTTCGTCGGTTTCCGACGGGTGGCGGGCGATGGTCAGCAGGTGGTCCGCGTAATGGTGCCGGTCCATGTCGGCAATATTGAGTGAGGCTTTGAAGATGGTTGCTTTGAGCGCCATGGGCTTCCTGCAGTGGTATGAAAATGGTGGTTTGCGCTAGTGTAATCCAATTCTCTTCCCGGTGAGCAAGACGTATGTTGATGTTGCGCGGTTTTCTGGTGTTGGTGCTGTTTTATCTGCTGGGGGAAATCCTGCGGCTGGTGTTTGTGGTTCCGGTCAGTGGTGGTGTGCTGGGGATGATGGCCATGACCTTTACCCTGATGCTCCGGGGCGGTGTCAGTGATGAGCTGGCCTCTGCCAGTCAGGGGCTGATTTCCGTGCTGGTTCTGCTGATCATGCCCGGGGTGGTGGGGGTGTTTTTTACCGCAGACCAGTTCTCCGGCCAGTGGCTGGCGGTGGCCGGGGCGCTGTTTGTGGGTACCTTTCTCAGCGTATTGACCACACTGCTGGTGATGAAAGCCATGATCCGGGCCGGTTCCGGGAGTTCTGAGCATGGATGATCTGCTGCAACGTCTGCTTTCGGTTCCCGATGTGCTGGCAGCCAGTCCCATGCTGGCCATAGCGCTCACTACCGGCGCCTTTTTTGCCGGCAACAGTCTGTTCGTGAAGCTCGGGAGGCCCCTGTGGCTGCCGCCGGTGTTGCTGTCGGCGGTGCTGCTGTCGGCCGTTATTGCGTTGCTGTCGGTGGATTATCAGCGTTATCAGGCGGGTGCCTCCTGGCTGACCGCCTTGCTGGGGCCGGCGACGGTGGCGTTGGGGATTCCCCTGTATCAGCAGATGCACCATATCCGTGCATTGTGGCGCCCGATTCTGGTGACCCTACCGCTGGCCGCTACTCTGGCAGCGGCCTATGCGGTGCTGATTGCCTGGGCTCTGGGGGCGTCTCCGGAGGTGCTGGCGTCACTGGCTCCGAAATCCGTTACCGCCCCCATTGCCATCGGCATTACCGAACAGCTGGGCGGTTCTGTGCCTTTGCTGATGGGGGCTCTGCTGATCACCGGGGTGGTGGCCACCCTGTGTGTGGACCTGCTGGCACGCTGGCTGCCGGTTGAGGATGAGCGGGTTCTGGGTTTTGCGCTGGGGCTGAACGGCCATGCGGTGGGTACCGCCAGAGCCTTTGAGATCAGCCATACTGCAGGGGCCTTTGCATCCCTGGGAATGGGCCTGACCGGTGTATTCACAGCACTGATTCTGCCGCTGGTTTTTCAGCTCTGATTCATTGCTCCAATCGGGGTCATTCACTTCGCGAATGACTCCATGTTGTAATTTCGATTGCCGTTACGGTTTTCCGCGACTAGCTTTAAGTGACGACATCTGGTGCGTACTGTGCCGATGTAACGCAAAAAATACCTAAAACAGCGACGGAAAACGCGATGAGAAAATTACTGACCGCATTTGTTGGTTCCCTGGCACTGGCGGCGGCCCCTGTGGCCATGTCAGCCGAGGCGACCAAGGAACTGAAGATGGCGTACGACGCCGACCCGGTGACCCTGGATATTCATGAGCAACTTTCCGGTGGCATTCTGCAGCTGAGCCACATGTCTTTTGACCCGCTGCTGCGCTGGACCAAGGATCTGAAATTCGAACCCCGTCTGGCAGAAAGCTGGGAACGTATCGACGACAACACCATGCGTTTTACCCTGCGCAAGGGCGTCAAGTTCCACTCCGGTAACGAGCTGACCACCAGGGATGTGGAATTTACCTTTAACCGCCTGAAGGAAAGCGCTGACTTCAAGGCGATTTTCAAACCCTTCACCGGGGTGAAGGTGATCGATGATTACACCTTCGACCTGATCACCAGCGAACCCTATCCTCTGCTTCTCAATACCGCGACCTACATTTTCCCCCTGGACAGTGCCTTCTATGCCGGCGAGACCGCCGATGGCAAAAGCAAGAGCGCTATCCTGAAACACGGCAATTCCTTTGCTTCCGAAAACCTGTCCGGTACCGGTCCGTTTGTTGTGACCAGCCGTCAGCAGGGCGTACGGGTGGAGTTCGAGCGCTTTGACGACTACTGGGATACTGAGTCCCCGGGTAATGTGGGCAAGATCGTGCTGACACCCATCAAGGAAAACAACACCCGGGTTTCTGCACTGCTGTCCGGCGGTGTGGACTTTATTGCACCGGTACCCCCCACGGATCTGGACCGTATCCGCAAGGGCAAGAACACCGATCTGGTGACCATGAGCGGTACCCGGGTCATCCTGTTCCATATGAACCAGGAACGGGTTGAGGCTTTCCGGAATCCGAAGGTGCGTCAGGCCATTGCCTATGCCATCAACCAGGAAGGTATTGCCGCCAAGATCATGAAAGGCTTCGCGACTCCGGCAGGCCAGCTGTCTCCAGCCGGCTATCAGGGTTACAACGAAGCCCTGAAGCCCCGCTATGATCTGGCCAAGGCCAAGCAGCTGATGAAAGAGGCCGGCTATGAGGATGGCTTCACCATCACCATGATGGCTCCGAACAACCGCTACGTGAACGATGCCAAGATTGCCCAGGCCGCTGCGGCCATGCTGGCGGGTATCAACATCAAGGTGGATCTGAAAACCCTGCCCAAAGCCCAGTACTGGCCCGAGTATGAT
Source organism: Marinobacter sp. (assembly GCA_041591245.1). Taxonomy (GTDB): domain Bacteria; phylum Pseudomonadota; class Gammaproteobacteria; order Pseudomonadales; family Oleiphilaceae; genus Marinobacter. The sequence goes on along the minus strand of JBFHSI010000150.1, from coordinate 3,526 downwards.
GCCCGCGCTGCGGACATGATGATGATCGGCTGGCATGCGGATACCGAGGACTCTGCCAACTTCTATGAGTTCCTGACCTTCTGCCCGAATGCAGAAACCGGTGCCGGCCAGTACAACGCAGGCAACTACTGCAACCCGGAAATCGATGCTCTGGTGAACCAGGCCAATGTGGAAACCGACCTGGAAAAACGTTCCGCCATGCTGCAGGAAGTGGAGCAGCGTCTGTATGACGATGCGGCCTTTATTCCCCTGCACTGGCAGGATCTGGCCTGGGCCAGCAAGAAGAACGTGAAAATCGAGCCGATTCTCAACGTTATGAACTTCCCCTACCTGGGTGATCTGGTGGTGGAATAACCGCCAGGATACGCCGGCCGGTTTCGGAGTGTCCGGAGCCGGCCTTTTGTTTCCTGCTCTATCCGGAAATATTCCATGTTAGCGTTTTTGGTTCAGCGGATATCCCAGGCAGTGCTGGTGATGTTCGTGATCAGCGTCATCGCTTTTGCCATTCAGGACGGTCTTGGTGACCCGCTCCAGCAGATGGTGGGTATGTCTGTGTCCCAGGATGAGCGTGATGCCATCCGTGAGGAAATGGGCCTGAACGATCCCAAGGTGGTGCAGTATCTGCGCTTTGCCGGCAATGCCGTGCAGGGGGATCTGGGCACCTCCTACTTCTATGGCAAGCCCACGCTGGAGGTGATTCTTGAACACCTGCCGGCCACCCTGGAACTGGTGATCGGCGCCAGCCTGATTATTTTCCTGTTCTCCGTGCCCATCGGCGTCTATTCCGCCATCCGGCCCCAGGCCTGGCTGTCCAAGTTTTTCATGGGGGTGAGTACCGTGGGGATTTCCATCCCGGTATTCCTGACCGCCATTGTTCTGATCCAGTTATTCAGTATCGGTGTCACCGTGGACTGGTTCCCGGAAGATACCGGTTGGGGGCAGTGGCTGAACGGCCTGCTGTCCACTAATGGCGGCCTGCCTTCCTACGGCCGGGGCGAGGAACTGGTGCCCCTGTTCGGTACCTGGGAATCCGGTCTGTTTACCCGGGACGGTATTCTGCATCTGGTGCTTCCGTCCATTTCCCTGGCTTCCATCATGCTGCCGCTGTTTATCCGCCTGATCCGTGCGGAGATGATGGAGGTGCTGCAGAGCGACTACATCCGCTATGCCCGGGCCAAGGGCCTGAGCTCGGTGCGCATCAACTTCCTGCACGCCCTGAAGAACACCATGCTGCCGGTGATTACGGTGGGTGGTGTACAGGTGGGGATCATGGTGGCCTACACCATTCTCACGGAAACCGTGTTCCAGTGGCCGGGTGTGGGGCTGATGTTCCTGGAAGCCATTACCCGCAGCGATATCCCGCTGATCGTCGCCTATCTGATGGTGGTGGGACTGATATTTGTAGTGACCAATACCGTGGTGGATCTGATCTACGGTCTGGTGAACCCGACGGTCAAACTGACAGGTAAGAAAGCATGACAACGGCCAGCCTTTCCCGCTGGGATCGCTTTCGCGAATCCTTTCTCTGGTACAGCTTCAAAAGGGACAAAGTGGCTGTAGCCAGCTTTCTGGTGCTGGTTCTGATGGTGCTGGCAGCGGTGTTCGCACCCCTGCTGGCGCCGGCCAATCCCTACGATCTGGCCCAGATCAATATCATGAACTCGGAACTGCCGCCCGTCGGTATGGACGGTGCGGATCCCGCTTTTCCCCTGGGTACCGATGCCCAGGGCCGGGATATGCTCTCCACCATCCTCTATGGCACCCGGGTGTCCCTGCTGATCGGCTTTGGTGCCGTGGTACTGCAGGCCGCCATGGGGATTCTGTTCGGGTTGCTGGCGGGCTATCTGGGGGGCAGGGTGGATTCCATTCTGATGCGCATCGCCGATGTGCAGCTGTCCTTCTCCACCCTGATGGTGGCGATTATTGTCGGCGCCATCTTCAAGGCCAGTTTCGGCAACCTGATGTTCGGGGAAATCGCCATCTACCTGCTGATCTTCATTATCGGCGTGGCGGAATGGCCGCAGATTGCCCGCACTGTCCGGGCCTCGGTGCTGGCGGAGAAAAAGAAAGAGTATGTGGATGCGGCCAAGGTGATGGGATTCGGTACCTGGCGCATCATGTTCCGGCACATTCTGCCCAACACCCTGTCGCCGATTTTCGTAATCGGAACCGTGCAGATCGCCAACGCCATTATTTCCGAGGCAGCCCTGTCCTTTCTGGGCCTGGGCATGCCGGAAACCCAGCCGTCCCTGGGCTCACTGATCAAGTCCGGGTTTGACTATATCCAGAGCGGTTCCTGGTGGATCACCCTGATTCCGGGGCTGGTGCTGGTGGTACTGGTGCTGGTGATCAACCTGCTGGGTGACTGGCTGCGGGATGTGATGAACCCACGACTGTACAAGGGATAAGCCATGGCATTGCTGGAAGTAAAAAATCTCGATGTCCGGTTTGCGGTGCGTGGCGGCGACCTTACGGCCCTGCGTGGTATCAGTTTCACCCTGGACAAGGGCGAACGCCTGGGGCTGGTGGGGGAATCCGGTGCCGGCAAGTCGGTGGCGGCTTTCTCCATTCTCAACCTGATTGCCCGCCCCGGTTACATTGCCGGTGGCCAGATTCTGTTTGAAGGCCGGGACCTGGCGGCCATGGGTGAGCGTGAGCTGCGGCAGATCCGCGGTAACCGCATTGCCATGATTTTCCAGGACCCCATGATGACCCTGAATCCGGTGCTGACCATCGGCACCCAGATGATCGAGGCGGTCAGGGCGCACCGTAATGTCAGCAAGCGGGTGGCCCGGGATATTGCCCTGGACAAGCTGCGCAAGGTGCAGATTCCTTCCCCGGAAACCCGTCTGGACCAGTATCCCCACGAGCTGTCCGGAGGCATGCGCCAGCGGGTGATCATTGCCATAGCGCTGCTGCTGGACCCGGAGATCATTATTGCCGATGAGCCCACCACGGCCCTGGATGTGACCATCCAGGCGGAAATCATGGCCCTGTTGCTGGAGCTGTGTGAGCAGGAAAATGTGGCGCTGATGCTGATCACCCACGATCTGGGCGTGGTATCCCAGGTGACCCAGCGCATGCTGGTCATGTATTCAGGACGTATTATCGAGCAGGGGCCGACCCGGGAAATCATCAACGATGCCCAGCATCCCTATACCCAGGGGCTCATCAATGCCCTGCCGCAGATGGGGGAGCCCGGGCAGCGCCTGTTCCAGATTCCCGGCTCCATGCCGTCCCTGAAAAACGTGCCTTCAGGCTGTCCTTTCCATCCCCGTTGCAGCTTTGCCAGTGAGCAGTGTTCCCGGTCCATGCCGGAGTATGTGCGTTCCGGCAATGTGGATGTGGCCTGTTTTGAAGTCAGCAATCTTATCGAGCAGGAGAAACGCATGCAGGAGGTGGACTCGTGACCTCTTCATCCCCTCTGGTGGAAATTCGCGGGCTGGAAAAGAAATTCGATCTCAGTGGTGGCCTGCTGGAACAGATTACCTTCCGTAACGGCCGTTTCCACAGGATCCAGGAGGCG
>JBFHSI010000149.1:0-8061 GCA_041591245.1 Marinobacter sp. | reverse complement strand
GTCTGTGTCGAACACTTCAAAATCGTGGCCGCCTTCGATCACCCAGTCCCTGCGTTCGTGGGGGGTGATATGAATCTTGCGCTGTTCATCCACACGCCCGTCCCGGTGGCACAGGTAGGACACATTGTAGACCCGGTCATTTTCCAGCAGGGGCATGGAACCGGTTACTATGTTGATGTTGTAGCTGACCGCCATCTCCGACATCTTGTCCCGGAAGCGCTGGGTAAAGCCGGCCAGGAAACGGACGGCATGGGTCTGATCCATCTGGTCGGTCAGGCCCATCAGCGGGGCGTTAAAAAACTCCGGGAACAGAGCAAAGTCACTTTTGTAATCGGACAGGGCGTCCACAAAGTACTCAACCTGTTCCAGAACTTCCTCGACCGATGAAAACTCCCGCATCTGCCACTGCACGGCGCCCAGGCGTACCTGGGTTTTCTTCACATCAAGTACCGGCGACGGCGGGGTATAGAGAATGTTCCGCCACTCCAGCAGGGTGGCATAGCCCAGGGACTTCTCGTCCTCCGGCAGATACTTGTGCATAAGCCGGGTGACCTGGAAGTCGTTGGAAAGCTGGAAGGTGAGTATGGGGTCGTAGATGTCCCGGCGCCTTACCCGCTCGATATATTCTTCCGGCGTACATTCCTTGGCGTATTTGGAATAGTAGGGAATCCGGCCACCGGCGAGGATCGCCCGCAGATTCATTGACCGGCACAGTTCCTTGCGGGCCTCATACAGGCGCCGGCCCAGGCGGTAACCCCGGTAGTCAGGGTGGATGAAGACATCCAGTCCGTACAGGGAATCGCCGTTGTCATTATGCAGAATGTTCTTGTTCTGCAGGATCAGGTCGTCATAGGTATGGGGGTTGCTGAAGCGATCGTACTGAACGCAGACGGTCAGGGCCACGGCAACCAGCTGGCCACTGTCTTCTATACAGATCTGCCCATCCGGAAACTGCTTTACCAGGGTCTTTATGGTTTCCCGGGGCCAGGCGCCGCCGATATCCACATAGATCTGGTCCATCAAAGGCCTGAGCTGGTCGTAATCATCCTGCGTCAGGTTCCGGAGGTTCAGGTGCAGCTCTTCGTGAGCCATGTGGCGATGCTTCCGTGTTGAAGGTGAGAAATATTACAAACCCCTGTCATTACAGGATTAAGTCTATCAGAAGCCGCTAAAGAGTTCGCATTACAGGCAGAAACAAGACGTAACGGATATCCGTGATATGACGGCGTATCCTAGCGACCTTCAATCCTTATTACCTCCACCACTCAGCAATAGGGGATGCGAACGTGCACCTGACTTTCGGTCAAAAACTCCTGACCGCCTTCGGGATTCTTTTACTGCTCGTAATGACCGTTTTCACCATCGCAGGTGATATGCGCCTGCAGAAAACCACCGATACCTACGTTGAAGCACTGATTGAGGATGCAGTTTCCCAAAGCACATCCGGCATCGCCCAGTGGATCAATAGCCGTCTGACCATGATGGAAGCGGTCAGTACCGCCCTTGAGAAAGCCGGCGATGACCGGCAGGCACGGACGGTCCTGCAGGCAATCACCACCGGCGGTGGTTTCCGGGATGTCTACGTGGGGCGGGCCGATGGTTTTCTTCTGATGCAGACCGAAGAAGCCAACGCCGCCCTCCCGGAGGGCTTCGATCCCCGTACCCGCCCCTGGTACAAGAAGGCTATCAATGAAGGGCGCGCGACTTTCACCGAACCCTACCGGGACGCCCGGGCCAACCTGACGGTGATGACAGCACTGATTCCGGTTCGCCAGGGCGCCTACCAGGGTGTTGCCGGAGCTGATATCGGCCTGGAAACCGTTGAGAAAACCCTGGAAACCCTGTCTCTGGGTGGTACCGGATATGCCGTCCTGATTAACAGGGAAGGGACCATCCTGTTCCATCCGGATCAGGAGCTGATCGGAAAAAATATTCAGCTTCTCACCGGAAGCGCCCCGAAACTGGACGGAAGCAGCCAGGATTTCAGTTACGGGGATGCCAGCTGGGAAGCCCGGTTCTACCCCATCAGCCAGGCCCGGGCTGTGGACTGGCATCTGGGAATGATGGTGAATAAAGACAAGATCAGCGCCCCGGTCAACAGCGCCCGGAAAACCGGGTTGGTGATGGCCCTGATTGGCCTGCTGGTGTCATTGCTGGTGCTCCATGTGGGACTGCGCACGCTGATGAAGCCCCTGCGCCAGCTGAATCAGGCCATGGCGGATATCAGCAGCGGCGATGCCGATCTGGCCCGGCGTCTGGATGACCAGGCCCGGGATGAGTTTGGCCAGCTGGCTGGCAGCTTCAACCGGTTTGTTGAAAAGATTCAGGATGTGATCCGCGATGTCCGGCACGGCAGTGACGAACTGGACAGCAATGTGCGGTCGTTGCGGGACACCGCCGGAAACAGCCGGACCAGTGTTGAGCGGCAGCAGGCGGAAATTGACATGGTCGCCACCGCCGTTAACGAGATGTCGGCAGCCGCCGGAGAAATTGCCCAGAATGCCCAGCAGACAGCGGATGCAGCCAACTCCGCCGACCATGACAGCCGGGCCTGTCTGGAAACCGTCGCCGGTTCAAGGGATGCGGTGCAGAAGCTGTCCCGGGAAATTAATGCAGCCGCAGAAGTCATTGATGCTCTGGGCCGGGATATCACTTCCATCACAACGGTCCTTGAGGTGATTCAGGGCGTGGCCGAACAGACCAATCTGCTGGCGCTGAATGCGGCAATAGAGGCGGCGAGGGCAGGAGAGGCCGGACGAGGTTTCTCCGTGGTTGCCGATGAGGTAAGAAACCTGGCCCAGAGAACCCAGGCCAGCACCGAGGAAATCAGCACCATGATTGAGCGGCTGCAGAAGGGGGCAGCCGATGCGGTCGAGGTTATGAAAGCTTCCACTGCGGTGTCCAACGTCAGTATGGAAAAAGCGGAAGATGCCATGGAGGCGCTTGATCGCATAGCGGAATCCATTACCGAGATCAGCCGCATGACCTCCCAGATCGCAACCGCATCGGAGGAGCAGACCTCGGTGACAGAAGAGCTGAATTCATCGATTACCCGGATTGCGGATCAGGGCCAGGAGGCTGCTTCCGCCGCCAGCGAAAACGATGTATACAGCGGGCATATCGAGCGTATAGGCCAGACCCTGAGCGCCAATGTGTCCCGATTCCGGATCTAATGAGCCAGCAAATCGAGGCGGTGCTTCAGCTCTTCCAGTGTGCGCTGCCCGATTTGCCGGGATTCCTCGCTGAGGTGAGGGTTCTCCAGAACAATCACCTTGCGTTGCCCGAGCTTCAGTTTCTCGATGGTGCTTTCATAGTGCACCCGCAGGTACTCGGCAAAACTGCCGTCCCGGATGGCCCGCTCAATACCCATTTCCAGACGTAAAGCGGTCTGGTGATCCTTCGGGCCAACAAACAGATAAGAAGGCATGGGGTAGGCGAGCAGCAGGTGGGGCTCTATGACCAGCCCCGCATTAACCGGCTTCGCCATATCCTGAAGAACCTCATTCACGCCCCGGGCAAAACACTCAAAGCGGTTATTGCGCAGCATTCCAGCGAGATTTTCATAGCGCCAGTGGGTAATGACCTGAATACCGTTGGATTCCAGAATGGGGGTGTCCGGCCAGTGCTGCCCCTGGCCGATGCGCAGCCCCGCCGCCCGGAATTCAGGCAGGCTGTTGATGTGCTCGAACAGGGGCTGTTTGCCTGACTCAACCAGGCATACCCGGAGTCCGAGCAGACCGGCATCCACCGGGATAGGGATAGGCGTCAGAAACCCTTCCCGTTCCCGGGAAGTGGCTACATTGGCAATATCCACCAGCCGGGAGCGGTTATGGGCAAGTTCCCGAAGCACCCGCCCCTGACTCAGCTCTTCGCTTCTGATGATGCGGTATTCGCCGTATTCGGGGGTTTTGAAAAGCGCCAGATCAACAAGCCCGTATATGGCGGGACTGTCGTAGTTCCGGTACCACAGAATATAACTGCGGGGGGGATCGGCAGCCTCAGTGATTCCAGGCAATCCGCCAATCAGCAGCGCAAGAGCTGTAATGATCAACCACCGGCATTCCCGGGAGAGGGAATTTTTCTGGTGGACAATATCCGTTTCCAAGTCCGCATCCTTACGCAGCAGGAAACTCAAAATGTGTTCCCGTTATGAATTCACTCTAGAGGAAAACGGCGACCGGTAAACCTGCAAAGGCGAAAAAGATTGCAAAAGGTTCTTGCGACATGGGGACGGGGCTTGTCATTATCACCGGCAACACAAGACACAGAGACAGGGTATGGCACTGATCGACAAGGTAATAGGGGCCACCGGCCAGTGGGTTGCAGCCACGGATCCGGGAGCTACGCTGGCCTCACCTCTGGCCTGGCTGAAAAAGACCGGGGGCTACGCCGCCGTCAACCGGATCATCGGAGTGGCGATTCCATTTGCCACCCGTAATGGCTTTCGCGTGGAAGAAATTCGTCCAGGCTATGTGCGGGCCAGAATTTCCCTGAAAGGCAACAAGAACCACTTCGGCAGCCTGTATGCAGGAGCCTACTTCCTGTTGGCCGAAATTCCCGGTGGGGTCCTGACGCTGTTTGACCTGGGGCCGGAATACACGCCAATTCTGAAAGAGATGACTTTGCAGTTTCTGCAGCCGGCCAATTCCGACGTTACCGTGGAATTTGCCCTGTCAGAAGCCCAGGTAGCCGCCATTCTTGCAGATGCAGACAGCACCGGCCGGGCCAAATTTACCCTGGAAGGCCAGCTGCTGGACAAGGAAGGCAATACCGTTGCCACGTCCCTGGCCCATTACCGGGTCAGAAAAAAGGGCTTCACCCCGGCCGTGTGAAAGTACCTGCTGGCTCAGTTGGGAGCCAGCCCGGACAGCACTTCCAGAAAGGCTTCTCCGTACTTTTCCAGCTTGGCTGCGCCGACACCGTTGACCTCGGCCAGTTCCGCAAGGGAGGCCGGGCGACGCACCAGCATGTCGTACAGGGTTGCGTCGTGGAAAATTACGTAGGGGGGCACACCCTGCCGGGTCGCCAGTTCCTTGCGACAGGCCCGCAGTGCCTCCCAGCCCGCCTGGTCGGTAATCTGATCGCTGAATTTCGGGCCACTGCGGCCGGACGAGCGGGACACGGCGGATTTGCTGGGCGCCGGGTCTTTGCGCAGTTCCAGCTTCTGTTCCCCTTTCAGTACCGGACGGCACTGTTCGGTCAGCTGCAGCGCTCCGTAACCCTCGGGGTCCGCCCGCAGGAAACCATTGGCCACCAGTTGCCGGAATACCGACTTCCAGTCCGCCGCCGAAATGTCCTTGCCAATTCCGAAGGTGGGAAGCTCCGTGTGGCCAGACTGGCGAATCCGTTCGTTGTCGGCGCCCCGAAGCACATCGATGATGTAGCTTGCGCCAAAGCGCTGCCCTGTGCGGTAAACACAGGAAAGCGCCTTCTGTACTGCCACTGTGCCGTCCCAGGTTTCCGGCGGGTTCAGACAGGTGTCGCAGTTGCCGCAGGGTTGTTCCAGATGGTCACCGAAATAGCGTAACAGCACCTGCCTCCGGCACTGGGTGACTTCACAGAGCCCCAGCATGGCATCCAGTTTTTCCCGTTCCACCCGTTTGAACTGGTCATCGCCCTGGGAGGCCTCCAGCATCTGGCGGAGCTTGATCACATCCTGCAGGCCATAGACCATCCAGGCTGTCGAGGGCTTGCCATCCCGGCCGGCCCGGCCGGTTTCCTGGTAATAGGCCTCCAGGCTTTTGGGCAGATCCAGATGTGCCACAAATCGCACATCCGGTTTGTCGATCCCCATACCGAAGGCAATAGTGGCAACAATGATGACGCCGTCTTCCCGCAGGAACCGTTCCTGATTCCTCGCCCGCTGGTCGGAGGGCAGACCAGCATGGTAGGGCAGAGCGGTATAGCCTTTTTCCGCCAGCATACGCGCCGTAGCCTCCACCTTGTTGCGGGAAAGGCAGTAAACAATGCCGCAGTCGGATTCATGTTCTGCTTTGATAAATTCCAGTAATTGTTTGTTTGCATTGATTTTTGGAGCAATGCGGTACTGGATGTTCGGGCGGTCAAAACCGCTGATGAAATGCCGCGCCCCGGTCAGCGACAGGCGTTCGGCAATTTCCTTGCGGGTGCGTTCGTCAGCGGTGGCGGTCAGGGCTATCCGGGGAATACCCGGGAATTCCCGGGCCAGCAGGCTCAGCTGCAGATAGTCGGAACGGAAGTCGTGGCCCCACTGGGATACGCAATGGGCTTCATCGATGGCGAACAGGGAAATGGAAGCATGGTGCAGCAGCTCCAGGGTTCTGGGCTGGATCAGCCGTTCCGGCGCGCAGTAGAGTAGATCCAGTTCCCCGGCCATCAGGGCATATTCCGTAGAACGGGCTTCCTCAAAATCCATGGTGGAGTTGAGGAAGGCGGCCCGTACCCCCAGCTCCTTGAGGGCGGTTACCTGATCCTGCATCAGGGCGATCAGCGGTGACACCACTATTCCGGTTCCCGGGCGAACCAGGGCAGGCACCTGATAGCACAGGGATTTGCCGCCGCCGGTGGGCATCAGAACCAGGGCATCGCCACCATCAACCAGCTCCCGGATGATTTCTCCCTGCAAAGGCCGGAAACTTTCGTATCCGAATACCTCGTGCAGAACCTGCTCGGGATTTTTCTGGGCCGCCGTCGGGCGTTCCCTCGACAGTGTTTCAAAGTCCTGTTCAAAATGCATAAGGCAACCGGTTGTCCGGGGTTAAAGCCGGAATAGGAATATATAGGTGCAGGATAAATCTGATCGCTGAACGGAGGCTGCAAATCATAGCAGATTCTGTGTACAGGTTGTGCGCCAGATTTACCCGATAGAGGCAAAACCAGTTGAGAAACGCTACAATACCGCGGCTTTTGAACCACGGTTACACAGCATGTCGGTAACAGACACTGATAAGAACAGGGCTTCCATGCAGGAATTTGATGCCATCCGTCCCTATTCGGACGAAGAAACCGGCCCGGCCATACAGCGCCTGGTCAATGATCCGGAATTTCTCGACATGATCGGCCGCTTCCGGTTGCCGAAAGTCGCTCGCTGGGCACCGGCCCTGCTCAGAGTATTTACCCGGCGCTGGCTGCAGTCCCATTTTGGGCATTTCACCCGTGTCGACGACCTGCAGGCAAGCCTGTCTCCCTATGTGGGTGAGCTGGTGGAAACCACCACTACCCGGGTGACCACCAGCGGCCTGGAGAATCTGGACAAGCACAGCGCACACCTGTTCATATCCAACCACCGGGATATCGTGTTTGATCCCATGGTGGTGAACTACCTGCTGTTTCAGAATGGTTTTCATACCACCCGTATTGCCATAGGTGACAACCTGCTGGCGAACCGGGTATTTGCCGAGATGATGCGGCTGAACAAAAGTTTCGTGGTGCGCCGCAATATCACCAGCCCCAGGGAAATGCGGGACGCCTATATCACCCTGTCCAGCTTCATCAATCACAGCATTGATACCAACCACAGCATCTGGATTGCCCAGCGGGAAGGGCGGGCGAAGGATGGCCTGGATCATACGGATCCTGCCATCATCAAGATGTTCTATATGAGTCAGAAAAAGAGCGGGCTGAGCTTTGCCGAGGCCATGAACCGCCTGCACATTGTGCCTGTCTCCATCGCCTACGAATACGACCCCTGTGACGTGGACAAGGCACAGGAACTGGAGATCCGGGCCCGGACCGGCGATTACATCAAAACCGAGGGCGAGGATACAGACCAGATCATGAAGGGGCTGACCGGCTTCAAGGGGCATGTCCATGTTCACTTTGGTGCGCCGATCACCGATTCTCCCGCCAGTCCCCGGGAACTGGCGGACCGGATTGACCGGGAAATGCACGCCAATTACCACCTGCACGCTTCGAATCTGGTGGCCTATCAGCTGCGGGGAGTCCATCCCCAGGCCCATGATATGCCCGATTCCGTATCCGAATCCGTTGTTACCGCAGAAGCCTGGTCGCCGGCGGAAATTGAAGCGGCGGAAGCTGAAATGGAGCGGCGCCTGTCCGCCTGCGATCCGGCCATTCATCCCT
>JBFHSI010000148.1:0-8133 GCA_041591245.1 Marinobacter sp. | reverse complement strand
TTCCTGGAAAACGTCTTTGACCAGATGACCTGATCCAGAGCCTCAACGAATCCGCTGACTAAGCAAATCCGCCGTTTACAGGAATATTCTGCCCGGTGATCCAGGCTGCGTTTTCGCTGGCAAGAAACAGCACTACCCGGGCTATGTCCAGGGGCTCCCCAATACGGCCGAATGCAGACATACCGGCGAGGCGGTTTATCACTTCTTCGCTTTTCCCTTCGGTAAAAAGCTCGGTATTGGTTGGGCCAGGTGAAACGGAGTTGACGGTAATATTGCGGGGGCCAATCTCTTTTGCAAAGACCCTGGTGAGCTGTTCCACAGCTCCCTTGGTGGCGGAATAGGTACCATAGGTTGGCAGCATCAGCCGTGTAACGGAGCTTGAAAAATTGATGATGCGCCCACCATCCTCAAGGCGTGTGGCTGCCTCCCGGAGAGTGTTGAAGGTGCCTTTTACATTGACGGAAAAGATCCTGTCGAAATCCTCATCCGTTGTATCCTGAATCCTTTTGTACAAGATGGCTCCGGCGTTGTTGACGAGGATGTCGATTTTCCCGAAGCGGCTGATTGCGGCATCAAACATGAGCTTGACACTGTCTGAACTGCTCACGTCCGCCGATACGGCAATTGCGTTGCCGCCACTGGACTCAATCTCAAAAACAACCTTCTCAGCCGGTTCCCGGTTGCTGGCATAGTTGATCACCACGCTGGCACCATTCTCTGCCAGTGTTTTGACGATTTGAGCCCCGATTCCCCGGGACGAACCTGTAACGATAGCGACTTTCCCATGCAGTTCTTTCATAAATCACCTTGGTCGAGTAAGGGGGAGGGGCTTCAGGGTTTTGACTTGTTGCCAGTTTAGTCCGCCTTTGCACTGAATTCCTTCAAGGCTGACAACGCCTGCTCTGCTTTTTCTGTCTGCACAAAAATGTGGTCGTGGTAGTAAGCCGCGATCACGTTCGCACTTATGCCGCAGGAAGCCAGTTTGGTTGCAACTGCCGCAGTCAGCCCCACGGCTTCCAGGCTTGAATGGACCGTCAGGGTAATCTGCTTGAATGTGCCTTCAAACTTCAGGTTGGCCTGTGTTGCCGCTTCGGCAGAAATGACCAGGGTCAGCCCTTCGGCCTCCCTGAAGGTAGCCAGCGGGTTCAGATGCCCGTAAGCAGGCTCATCGTCAGCAAGGGTGCAGAATACGTATTCACCATCCTGGATCGCTGGCGACATTGATTTCAAAAGCTCATCCAACTCAACAATGCCGGACATGGTTTGGCGCTCCTTTGATGGCGAGTGTTTTCAGGACAATTTTCCGAAGCAATCTAATCATCAACCTAGGTGAAAGCCAACCAATTACCAACGCAGGATTGTCAAATTCGCAACATCACTAGGTAACAACGATAGCAGGGGGCGCTCTCTCAGGCCTGGAAAATGACACTGCCGGCAAATTCCTGCACCGGCAGTGTTTATGGCGGGAGTAACTCTAACAAAAGGACGAAAAAGCGGGATTTGCAATTGCCTGATCTGGCTGCCTCAGCCCTCGGTCTTCCTGCCCAGTTTTACCATCATGCTGGTATACCCCCGCACAAAATTGGACTGAACGTATTCCGGTTCACCCAGCACTTCGATGCGGTCAAAGCGTGCCAGCAGTTCTTCCCACAGAATCCGCAGCTGCATTTCCGCCAGGCGGTTGCCCATGCAGCGGTGGACGCCGAAGCCGAAAGACAGGTGGTTGCGGGCGCCTTTGCGGTCGATGATGAACTGGTCCGGGTTATCGATAGCGCGCTCGTCCCGGTTGCCGGAGGCGTACCACATCAGCACCTTATCGCCCTTGCGGATCAGTTGGCCGTTCAGCTCTACATCTTCTTTGGCTACCCGGCGCATATAGGCCAGCGGGGTCTGCCAGCGGATGATTTCAGACACCATGTTGGGGATAAGGGCGGGGCTGGATTTCAGTTTGTCGAATTCCCCGGGGAATCGGTTCAGGGCCAGTACGCCGCCGGTCATGGAATTGCGGGTGGTGTCGTTGCCGCCAACAATCAGCAGTGCCAGGTTGCCCAGAAATTCCATGGGGCGGTGGATCAGGTCTCTGGTGTCTTCGTTACTCTGCATCAGGCTGATCAGGTCGAATCCGGGCTCTTCACCGGCCTGCCGGCGAGCGGCTTTGTCATGCCAGAGTCCGGAAAAGGCTTTGGCCACTTCTGCGGCAACGGGGAACAGCTGATCACGTTCTGCCTGGCCGCCGGTGGTTTCCGGGCTGGCCGCAGCCACGTCGGACCAGTACACCAGTTTGCGCCGCTGTTCGTAGGGGAAATCCAGCAGTGTCGCCAGCATGCGGGCGGTCAGTTCAATGGATACCTGGTTTACCCAGTCGAAGGGTTCATCCACCGGCAGGTGGTCCAGCACATCCCGGGTGCGCTGCCGGATCAGGCTTTCCATTTCCTTGAGGTTCCTGGGGGCCACCACGTTCTGGACCGCCTGGCGCTGTTTGTCGTGCTTTGGCGGATCCATGGCGATAAAGGTTTCGATAGCCAGGCCGGCAGGCTGGTCCCCCAGGGTAATGATGGGTTCGGCGGAAAACAGCTCGTGGTGCTTGTCCACAAAAAGAATATCGTCGAAGCGGGTGACGGACCAGAAAGGGCCGAAAGGGCTGTTTCTCTGGAAGTGCACCGGCTGTTCGTCCCGCAGCCGTTTGAAATAGGAATCCCATAGCCCCTGGCGCCACAGGAAGGGGTTGCTCACATCAATGTCCGCAAGGGGCAGGGTGTACACATCCGGCAGGGGCAATTCCTCAAACTCCGGAACCTTCGGGGCCAGGCCGATTCGGTCCAGGGTTTTCCGGGCTAGGTGGGCGGCTTTGATCTGCCACTGCATGGGGACCACTCGGGCGCTCAGATTCATGGCTCGGGTTGAAAGATTCATGGTGTGTCTCCCTTACATCTGGAATTCGGGCAGGCGGACCACCAGCCCGTCCAGGGCTTCGGTGACATCAATCTGGCAGGCCAGGCGTGATGTGGGCGTACCCTCCGGTGTCATTTCCAGCATCTGCTGCTCGTTGGGGGCTATCTGGCCGGTCCTGGCAAACCACTGCTCATCCAGAATTACATGGCAGGTGCCACAGGCGCAGGCTCCGCCACAGTCGGCGTCTATGCCGGGCACCAGGTTGTCGGTTGCGTGTTGCATCAGGGATTTGTCGGCTTCAATTTCCACTTCATGCAGGGTGCCGTCGTGTTCGATAAACGTTATGTGTCCCATGAAACCCTCCGGGGCGCTTGGTGGCAGCAGATCAGCCGGTCAAAGGCTGTTTTTGTTGTGGCTACCAGACTGCCGTTTGCGGGGAAGGCTCAACAGGTCAGCAATTGACAGGAGGGAGTCATTTCAAGACAATCGTCGGACTGTTCGACAAAAAAGATAATAAGACCATGAGCGAACGCCTCTCCGCCGCTACTCCGGCTCTGGCCAGCATCCCTGCCAGTTACACCCGTCTGATTGCCCAGGAACTGGGAATGCACACCCGTGATCTGCCGGAACTCCTGTCCGAAACGGACCTTGCGGTTAACCAGTTGCTGGATGAAGCAACCCGGCTTACCGCCCGGCAGCAGATTCAGATCATCGAGAATGCACTGCGGCTGTCGAAGGATGCGGGATTTGGACTGCGGCTGGGGCGACGCCTGACGCCTTCCGCCCACGGGCCCATGGGCTATCTGGCGAGCAGCAGCCCCAACCTTCAGGCGGCCATCGAGGCGATTCAGGCTTTTCTGCCGACCCGGATCAGTTTTGTCCGGCTGAATCTGGCCCAGGACAACGGGTATCTCATCATCCGCTGTTCCTTTGATGTGGATATGAGCCCGGCGGTCAGCCGGTTTATGGCGGAAATCTGCACCATGGGGTTCTTTGCCTGTGCGGAGTTCATTATTGGCCGGCCCGCCCATGAGGTGGAGACCCGGTATGCTCACCCGGACCCGGGAGCAGGGGCTGGTTATGGGGAGCAGATCCCCGGCCGGGTGACCTTCGGCAATGACGGAGTTGTGGTGCGTGTGCCCATGGAGCTGTGCCGGATTCCCAATGTGTCCGCCAACCACGAAAGCTACGCTCTGGCGCGCAAACAGTGTGAGGCGATTCTGGCCAGCCTGCGGGGCGCGCCGGACAGCTACCGGCGGCAAATTGAGACCATGATGCTGTCGCACCCCACCGGTACTTTGACCGAGGAAGACGCTGCAGCGGCTCTCTTTGTCAGCAAACGCACCCTGGCCCGGCGCCTGCGGGCAGAAGGCACCGGCTTTCGCCAGATCCGCGATGAAATTCTGGCGCGCCAGGCCCGTAGCTATCTGCGGGACGGCAAGCTCTCCGTGGATGCGATTGCCACACTGCTGAACTACCACGACAGCGCCAATTTCCGGCGTGCCTTCAAGCGCTGGTACGGAATGCCGCCAGACCGGTATCGCCTGGAAGCTGAGCAACAGCTGCCGTCCGGGCCGCACCTGGATTAAAATGCCCCGCAGAGCATAATCCGTTCGCCGGCTCCCTCCTGTTTGATGGCATGAGACTGGCTGCTGTTTCTGCAAACTGCCGAAGGTGCCTGTTGGAGGCGTAT
The DNA here is from genome assembly GCA_041591245.1 of Marinobacter sp. Taxonomy (GTDB): domain Bacteria; phylum Pseudomonadota; class Gammaproteobacteria; order Pseudomonadales; family Oleiphilaceae; genus Marinobacter. Next base: position 3,548 of record JBFHSI010000148.1, on the reverse strand, counting down.
GACAAATTCTGAATCAGACAGTGGGGCGGTGCCGCACAATCCTCTGGTGGAGCTGTACCGGGACGAGGCGTTGCTGGTGGTGCACAAGCCGGCTGGGCTGCTGGTACATCGCAGCCCCATCGACCGCCATGAAACCGAGTTCGCCCTGCAGTATGCCCGGGCCCTGAATGGCGGGGCGCATGTTTACCCGGTACACAGGCTGGACCGGCCCACCTCCGGAATCCTGGTGTTTGCCCGGGACCCGGACACGGCCCGGACCATGGGCCTGGCCATGATGGCAGGGCAGGTGCACAAGACCTATCTGGCCATGGTGCGGGGCTGGCCGCCGGCCACGGGCGATATTGATTATCCCTTGAGGGAGGAGCCGGAAGACCGGCGCAGAAAGGGGGAAGAACAGCCGCTACGGGAAGCCCGGACCAGGTTCCGGACGCTGGCTACCACGGAAATTCCGGTGGCCATTGAAACCTACCCCAGCAGCCGCTATGCGGTGGTGGAGCTGTATCCGGAAACCGGGCGCAAGCATCAGCTGCGCCGGCACATGAAGCACATCAGCCATCCCATTATCGGCGATGCCAACCATGGCCGGGGCCGGCATAACCGTTACTTTGCCGAACGTTTCGGGCAGGGAAGGCTGATGCTGGCGGCTACGGGCATTGAATTTACCCATCCGGTTACCGGAGCCCCGGTAACCATCACATCGGCCCCGGAGGACAGCTTCCTTCAGGTGTTATCGGTGTTTCCGGACTTTCGCTGTCCCGGAACCTGAGCCGGGCGTTCAGTCACACAGCAGGGGGAAGGGAGCTTCGGCTTCCAGTGTGTAGGCAATATCCAGCAGGGTTCCTTCGCCACCGTGGGGGCCCATGAACTGGACCGAAATGGGCAGGTTGTCTGCTGTGCGTCCCATGGGCAGGGATATGGCCGGTGCTCCTGTGGCATTGGCCAGCGGGGTGAAGGACGCGTAGCGAGTCAGGCGTTCGAACAGGGTGTCGAAGGGCACGTCCGGACTCAGGTGTCCGAGTTCCGGGGTAGTGTGGGCCAGAACCGGGGTCAGCACGGCATCAAACCCGGTCATGGCGCGGGCATAGTCGTGGTAGGAGCGGCGCAGGCGCCAGATCACCAGGGGAATCCGGTAGAAACTGCGCTTGAACTTCCGGGCCAGGCCGTTGGTCAGGGCATCGGTCTGGTGCTTGTCAAAGTCCGGGTGGATGATCTTGTGGCCATTAACCCGCAGCCCGAAGGCCAGCATGGACCAGTACAGGGCAAAATCCTCCGCAAAGGAATCCGCGACCGGAATGGGGACGGGTTCTACGGTATGCCCCAGCTTTTCCAGGCGCTGCGCTGTGGCTTCCACGGTGGCCCGGGTTTCTTCATCGGTGCGGTAGCCGGTGATGGAATCCATCACCAGACCAATCCGGAGCTTGCGTCCGCTCGGCCCTTCTATTTTGCCGATGGCGGGCAGTTGCGGATTATGGAAATACTCTTCCGCCCGGGCCATGAAACCGGCGGTATCCCGTACCGAGCGGCTGACAATGCTGTCGGACAGGATGTTCACGGGCAGGGATGCTGCCGCGTCGTTATCAATTACCCGTCCCCGGCCCGGTTTCAGGCCCACCAGTCCGCAACAGGCGGCGGGAATACGGATGGAACCGCCGCCGTCATTGGCGTGGGCTACAGGCACAACGCCGGCTGCTACCAGGGCGGCGGCACCGCCCGAGGACGCGCCACAGGAAAAACCGGTATTCCACGGGTTGCGGGTTGGCGGGCTGTGCTGAAACTCGGTGCTGGCATTGAAGCCGAATTCCGGCAGGGCGCTTTTGCCCAGGCACAGAAAGCCCTGTTCCAGAAGCTGGACGGCAAAGGCGCTGGTTTCTCTGGCAATATGATGGCGCGGCACCGCCAGGGAGCCGTGGAGGCTGGGCAGTCCGGCTACGTCGGTGTTGTCCTTGATAAAGGTCGGCACGCCGGCAAAGGGTGCGGAAGAGCTTCCCGGAGGCTGGCTGTCCAGTGCCCGGGCGGCTTCCAGAGCCTGTTCGAAGCCGGGGGTGGCTATGGCGTGAATCCGGGGTTGTACCCGGTCAGCCCGGGCAATGGCGGCCCGGGTCAGTTCCGTCGCCGAGACTTCCCGGCGCCGGAGGCGTTCAGCCAGAGCGGTGGCATCATCCGTGCCCAGTGCATCATCGCAGTAACTGTGAACGGAAGTTGTGGATGACTCTGACATGGGGCAAGGCTCCGGAAAACAGGGACATTCACTTTACGGCATCCCGAAAACTGACGATATGTCATTTCGGGAAACTGTGAACCTGCTCCGGGGATGGCCTTATGCGCCCTTGCTGCGGGCTTCCTTGAGGATATCGTAGGCGTTGGTGATTTCCCGGGTCCGCTCTTCCGCCATTTCCCGCATGCTTTCCGGAAGACCCTTGCCGGCCAGCTTGTCCGGGTGGTTCTCGCTCATCAGTTTCCGGTAGGCCTTTTTCAGCTCCGCATCGGATACGGAGGGAGAAACGCCCAGTACCTTGTAGGCATCCTCAATCTGCTGGGGTGCGGATCTCTGGCCAGGGCCTGCGTGGGCGCCACTGGCTCCCCGCAGCATGGCTTCCAGCTGGTCCACCTGGGATTCCGGAAGTCCCAGCCCACGGGCGATGCGCACCAGCATTGCGTGTTCTGCCGGGTGGATCACCCCGTCGGCGGCTACTGCTGATACCTGAACCTGCAGGAACATCTGCAGGAAGGCGGGCTGGTGTCCGCTGATCTGAAGGAACCTGCGCAGTTCTCCGTCCAGGTCGAAGTCCGGCTGCTTGCCCCGGTTGAAGGCAGTTCTGGCCCGGGCTTTCTGATCTTCGTTCAGGCGGAAGCGGACAAACATGGTTTCCGCCATCTGGATCTCATCCCGGGATACCACCCCGTCTGCCTTGCACAGGGCGCCCATGACCGCAAACACGGAATCCACAAAGCCGGACTGGATGGTCTGCAGTTTGCCCAGCAACCGGCTACGTAACCGGTTGAACAGGAAAGCCCCTATGGCGGCGCCAATCAGGAGGCCCGGAAAACGTCCGAAGGCGTAACCAATCAGGGCGCCAAGGAAAAGTGCGAAGGGCATTAATAGGTCCTTTCGTTAAATAGGTTGGGTCAGGTTAATGGAATATACGGGTTTTCGGGTGGCTATTCATGAACTGTCTTTCATATCCCCGGGCCTGGCAGTTACTGCAGCCAGGCTACCACCAGCCCGGCGGTCATGGACAGAAGCATGGGGCCGGCCACATACAGCCCGGCCTGACGGTTGCCGATAAACCACGCCAGGGCGCTTTTCATAAGGTTATTGGCGGCTGCTGCCAGCACAATTCCAATCACCGCCGTATCCATGGACAGGCCCTCATTGGACATGCGGGTCAGGGACAGGGTGATGGCGTCCACATCGGCAATACCTGAACTGGCAGCAAGCATGTAGACGCCGGTATCCCCGAGCCAGTTTCTGAGGAATTCCCCCAGCAGCAGGATAGCGGTAAGCAGGACACCAAACACCAGGGCTGAGGACAGATCCAGGGGGTTCT
>JBFHSI010000147.1:0-8251 GCA_041591245.1 Marinobacter sp. | reverse complement strand
GGTGTTTGTGGTAGCTGAGGAGGATGCTGGTGTTTGCACTCAACTGCACCCGCACAAGGCGGGCGTCCCCGTCATAGTGAAAACGCCACTGCAGTCCCTGCAGGTTCTGAACACTGACGGGCCACCAGGTTTTGTTGTCCCTGGTGGCCAGTATCCAGGCGCGTCCGTCTGCTTCGGTGAGGATAAAGCGGTTGTCCCGGCGCCGCTCCACCCGCAGGCCCGTGTGTACCTGCCAGGTAATCTCTCCTGGCTGCAGTGGCTCCATGGCAAGGGAGCGGGCTTCGTTATCCAGAATCGTGAGCTGTTCATCCTCCAGCACAACCCTGCGCAGACCCGGCATGGCCCAGCCCGCACCCAGGCCCAGCTGGCGATCACAGTAACCGGAACGGTACCGGCGAACCCAATGCATTGGCATGGGGCCATGTATCACAAAGTCCTCGATATCGAGGATTTCTTCGCCACTGACCGGAGCAACCGGGTCCCCCTGGCATTGCATCTCGCTGACGCTTGCCCCCGGATCACCGGTATCGGCAGCTTTGGGTTCTGCCCCCGGAGCTACAGCGGATGTACTGGCGGAGGCGCCCGCCTGCCCAATTCGGGCGCTGTCACTGCCGCCTTCGTCGCCACCTCCAACGCCTTCAGCCGGCGGGAGTTTATCCACAGGTACACGGTAGATCGCCAGCCGGCCTTCACGGAGCATCTCTGCAACCTGGCTGAACAGCAGATCACGACGGTTGGTAATATTCAGCGATAGGCCATGGGCCTGGAGGATCCCCCGCCATTGCGGCTCGTCCATGTCCAAACTCGGGCGGAACCGGCTTCGCAGCCATTGGTCCCAGCTCTCGTTATCTGATGGATTCTCCGGCGCCAGGGGACCTTCGTAGGTATCGGGCCTTACAAGTATGTATTGATACCCGTCCGCGCCATTGATCTGAATTTGACTCGCCATGCCTGCGCAATCCTTGCCCTAATGCTGTCCGGTGAAGTTCCTGTCTTGTTACCGGAATCGGTATGGATACTGAGTTACTGGCACCTGACCGTGCCAAGGCTGCCAGCGCTTGCCGGCAGCCAGCATGAAATGCTCTTTTCTCCGGAAGCGGTTCTTTCCATGTATTCAATATCGAAGTGGAATGCCTGCTTGTCCCGGCTGAAACTGATACCGGTAAACCCGGTGTATGCGGTGTTATCAAACACCAGCGGGTGACCTTCCGGCAGCGAGACCTCACACACATCCTGCTGATCAGAAACCCGCCAGTTCTGTTCAGGTTTGATCGCCTCGAAGCGCAGACACGGGTAGTCACTCTCTGTATTGAAACGGGTATAGCGCCACAGGGTTTCGCCGTGCCGGAATACACCCACCTCCATGGCCCTGGCATCCACCACAGGTATGGTTCTGTCCGGCGCGCCTCCGGCAGCAGAGGTAAGGGACAGGCAGCCCAGCAGTACAATCAAACTACACTGAAATACAACAATCTGGTTTCTCATTGAACGGTCTTTCCGTTGGTGTCCCGGGAGTTTTATGAAAGGTATCGCACACGGCGCTGAAACCGGTCCGAGGGCACAGAGCTCCATAACCCTGTATCACCGATCACCTGACGGAATGCGTCCAGGTCGTTGGCAACAACGGGGGGCTGTACCTGCCTCCGGGTGACTCCGGTGTAGTCACCCCGGAAGCGCAAGTCCACCAGGGTGTCACGGATGCGGAAATCCAGCACTGACCAGTCGGTGTTTCCGTAGCGCTCCACCACATCGCGCTTGCCGCAAATACGGATCACATCCTGTTCCATTTCCGAGTAGACCATTTCAAACAGCTTCAGCTGAACGCCCGCGCTGATCTCGAAGTCCAGCAAGTCATTGTCGATGATGAACTGTTCAGCCGCAGCGCCGGTCAGCCTTACGGCTCCGGCGATCAGTGAAGCCGTACTGCCAGGCAGGCCGGCGGCGGCAAGGTGCCGGGTCACCTCAGTCCTGGACCTTTCCCGCAGATCATAACCCCGGCCCAGGGTCAGACCGGAAGAAGCTGATGGTACGTGCAGGATACGGCTATGATAACGGCCGCCCTCCTGCCCCTCCGCTTCCCATGTCAATCGCCCCTTTGCCGGTGGCATGATAGTGGTGATTGTCCGTGCCTGATCCAGTGAGTCCAGCAACCAGGTCCAGGAATGACTGTTGACACCTATCAGGCCCGAGGCGACACGCACTCCCTTTTCATTCTGAAACCGTGCAATGGCGGCATCCAGATCCGCACCCGGGCGGGCATCCACCGGCAAGGGAAGCAAACCCTGCTGACGACGGTGAACGTTCAACAAGGCCTGTACCAGCTTTACATCAGCGGCCCGGTTTTCACCACCCCGGCCAACACTCCCTGTCAGCTGTAATTTCATACACTTGACTCCCTATCGCCGATGATCCCTGCAATCTCCGGCCTGTGTGTGATTTGCAAGGGCCGACCTTTGTCACCCGGTGCAACACCAATAATGCCTGCCAGTGGACTGCCTTCATCGAGCAGCAGCAGAGCACCAGGCTGGCTCCAATCCCCGAGCCGATAACCATCAAACAACCAGTAGAGCCCCCATAGCCCGCCAACAACGCCTGCAGCGGGTAACACCTGCTCCGGAAACTCCCATCGCAGATGTGGCCGGTTCCACTGCTCCAGACTGCCAAGAAAAGGCATCAGCCGTTCCAGGCCGCTCTCCCCCGGACATACCAGCACTTCGATATCCGGTACCGCGGCCTGCGCCTTTGCCAACAGACCTCCCAGCTCGTTGGCACCATCAATGCGGCCATCCAGTGCGCTGAAACAGGCCGCGGGTCCCGGGCCAGGCTTCAGCATCAGGGTCAGTACCTGAACCCCTGACGTGCAGTCTGCAGCCACAATCTGCGCCGGGACGCCACCCCGCTGAATACTCCCCATGGCCAGTGCCAGCCCGGCACGCCCGAATCCAAACTGAATATTCAGGGCGCCGCACGCAGCCTGCCATTGCTCTTTGCGGCGTTGTTCCCCGGCAGACAGAACCACCCATACAGGCCGGTCTGTTACCAGATAGGGCATCAGATATTCCGGCGCAAGCTCCGGGTCATTGATACCGGGAGCTTGCGCAGCATCCATGGCAACGAAACCGGATTCAAACCACTCATCCATTCCCTGACCGGCTATATGCCCCGCCACAGAGGCTATCTGCCAGCCCCGGCGCTGCTCTGTTCCCGTCATTACCAGCGGCCTCCGAACAACGACCAGGGAGAACCTTCAAGCTGGTGCCAGCGGGGCCACCAATAACGAATGCGTGCCTGCATATCCCCGTGCTCACTTGCTGGCCGATGCCGGGCATCGTTTGCCACAGCCCCTATGGCATCATCCTGCAGCGCCAGCTCATCCAGCCATGGCTTGAAGCGCTCCGCTCCGGAGACACCCATCGCCTCGACCAGGCTTGCATTATCAACCTGCCCTGCCAGCCAGTTGATCATGGCTGGGTGTTCAGCCTCCGGGCGGCTCAGCAGCAATGGATAGAACCAGTGACGCCACGCATCCTGGCTGCAATTCCATAGCTCGGCCAACAGGGTTCGAAGTCCGCGTTCTGCTAACGCCTCCTCAGGTTCCTGGGTCCTGATCCAGGCAAGCCAGAGCGGAGGCACCCGGGCTTTTTGCCCCCGACGGGCCAGCGCCATGGCGGCCCATATCTGCAGCTCTGAATGTTCAGGCAGCTCTGCGGGCACGGCGACCTCGGTGAAATGCGCTGCCAATTGCCAGTGAGCTGCAACCAATGACCCACTTCCCATTGCTGGCAGGGCTATGTCACTGGAGCAACCCAGCCTTGTTGCCAGTTCGAGCCTGAGTTCCGCCAGCCACGCCGCCTGGTTTTCTGCCTGCAGTGTGCCCCAGGCTTCAGCTGCCAACGCCGCCGGATGCTGTTCACACCAAAGCACCAGGCGCCGGTCATGCCGGCGCAGGAGGAACAGCGGCAACCCGGGACTGTCGAGCAACGCTTTACGCTGACTTAACAGCTCCTCAAGCATGCTCTGTTACTCCTGCAGCAGACATGACCTAGTTCAGGCTGATTTTGGCAGCTTTCATGTCAATGGCCACGCCCTGCACACTGATGTTGGTGCCTTTGATCGAGATAGCACCGGACGCTTCCATTGTCAGGCTCGCCGCCCCCGTTTTCAGGGTAATGCTTTGCCCTGCATCGATGGTGATGGTTTTGCCTGCAGTTGTTGCCTGGCTGCCAGTAATATTGATTGTCTGATTATTTTTGACCGCCAGGGTATCGTCATTGCCGATGGTACTTGTCCGGTCATTCCCTATGTCATCGGTCTGATCATTTTCCACGGTCAGGGAATGGTCCTTTTCCGCATGCATCAGCAGGAGTTCCTTGCCGATGGTGTCATCGAAACTGATCTCGTTGTAATTGCCCCCGCCACCCTTGGTTGTGGACCGGGTCTTGAATCCCGAGACGTTCTTTTTCGAAAGCGGCTCGTAGGGCATTTTGTTCTTGCCGTTATAGACCGAACCGGTAATCAATGGCTGATCCGGATCCCCGCTGAGAAACTCAACCAGCACCTCCTGCCCTTCCCTCGGGATAAACTGGGCCCCCCAGTTCTCCCCTGCCCAGGACTGGGCAACCCGTATCCAGCAAGAGCTTTTCTGGTCGTACTTGCCTTCCCGGTCCCAGTGAAACTGGACTTTGATTCGGCCGTGCTCATCCACATACACCTCTTCACCCGGAGCACAGGTGACGGTTGCGGTTTGCAGTCCCGGAACCATGGGCTTTGGAAGCTTTCTCGGTACATACGGAGCATCCGTCGGCATACACCGGAAGCTGTTGGTATAGAAGTAGCTCCCCTCGGAAGACTGGTTGTCCGTATTCAGGGGTACTGAAGCCTCAATGGAGATTTCTGTAATGACGAATTCATTGTGGGGAGGAATCTCGTCTTCATGCTCTTTGAACGAGAAGCTATGACCCACACCGAAGGAGCGGTAATCAGAGACGCCCCGGTAGCTTTCTGATTCCTGGGCAATGCCTTTGAGATGCAGAGCGGCCAGGCTGGCGCCATCCTTGATCGGACGGTCTTCACCAAAATAGCCAAACAGTTCCCGGGAACCAAAGGGGCTGCCTGGAACCTGTTCACTGCTGCTGTCTTTTACTTTCTGTTTTGGGGCTTCAAAATCAAAGCCGTGCTCGATAATGGAATTGGCGGTGGCCTTGCATCCGGCATACCAGCTGGAAATATGGGCGCTACCGGTTGGCCGCGAACAGAACACCACGGAACCTTCAACGGCTTTGGTCCAGGCCTTTTCGTGGTCGGTGATAACCATGGTATGGGCGCCACTGGCGTGCTGGAAATAGAAGCACAGGCCTTCATGGGCCAACAGGCGGCATACAAAATCCCAGTCGGTCTCGTTGTACTGGACACAGTAGCGGTAGGTATAGAGACTTTTTTTCAGTTTCCAGCTGAACGCAACACCATGCTCGCCCAGTATGGTCTCTACAATTTTCTTGACCGTCTGATCCTGAAATATCCGGCAGTTGGTCCGGTTAGCGGCAGACCAGGCACGGGGTACGATAATGGCCTCATAGCGCTGGCCATCACTGTTGTGGAGCGGCTTGCCCAACTCCCACATGCTCAGGAAGTGGCCATGAAAGTGTTTTTCACCACCACCATCTTTGGCTCCGACCTTCAGGCTGACGGTAACACCTTCCCCGATGTGCTTTTTCATGTCCCGAATACGCTGGTTGGCGGTAAACCCGACCCGTATTTCAAACAGACGAGACATTCCCTCGCGAACGTTCAGACGCTCAAGAACCAGTGCATCTTTACCGAGAGAGCTGTGAATCTGAAGAAAGTGGTGCTGCTTTTCCTTGCCCATACGTCGCCGCGCCTTCCTGGTTCGGGTAAAAAGAAATAACAGAGGAAACCCGACGGGTCTCCTCCGCTGGTTTCAGGCCTGATATCAGAACTGCTGGCCTTTGACACCACTGTAGCCATAAGACTTCGGCCCGGTGATGCTGTTCTTGTCGTCAGTCGGGGTCACAGTCATCATCATTTCGGTGTAGGAAATGGTGATGGACTCTACCGGACGGTCACCGGAAACAGAGACAGAGTAGTTGGAAATCATGGCGTCGGTCAGTTCGATCTTCATGATTTCTTCAACTGAATCACCCTGCTTGGTGATATAGAAGGTAGCTTTTTTGCCTTTACCAACAGTGGCTTCCTTGAACAGATCGGTAGAAGCGCTGTCCTGCAGTTTGGTGATGGTGATATCACCAAGACGGGTAGCAGACGCTTCACGGTCCATTGCTGTGCCAGTGTAGGAAGTGATTTCACGATGAACGTTAAAGTCCATAGACAGAACAGTGATCATATCCTTGAACTGATCTGCGGTGGCTTCACCCTTAATACCTTCGTAATCCAGATAGGTATTTGCTTGCATGCTTATCTCCTTGCGTTTTGAGTTACGTCCTGTAACTAGGACATGGTTATCCCGGCTCCGGCTAAAAAACCAGAACCTCAGATTCCTGGGTCTATGCCCAACTATCCAGACAGCAATTCAAAAAAGGTAAGGGGGAGTGACGGTTCACTCTTTACCAGTCCCTGGCATTACGATCGTCGCTTCGGACACACAGCAGAGTTTTTGAACTCTGCGGGTGAATCGAGGTAATCAACTGCAACATAATCCAGCTTCCAGCGCTCCTGCTCTTTTCCAAATTCCATCTTGATAACAGCTGGCCGATCAAATCGATCAAATCCGTTCAGCGTCAGGCAACCAAAGTTACCATCACGCATCTCGAAGTGTTTTTCGTTCTTTACCAATATATCCGGCAAATCTGACAGTATCGGGAAATAGTCCGGAAAGTCAGATGAACTCTTCAGATCACGGCTTTTCATGGAGCGGGTCAACAGCTCTTCCAGAACATACTGGTAATCCCGCTCCTGAACCTTATATGCATACAAACTATACGCATCAAATAACGTATCATTCCTGTTGTGACTTGCGCATCCAGCGACCAATAGTAGCAACAGAGGAATAATTTTAAACGGCGCAGTGAAACAAATTCCATAGTCCTTTTGTGACCACTTCACTATTTTCATTACGCCGCTCCTGTATACAGGTTATTCAGTAATGGTGAATTGATTATCTTCCACACCAATATGAATTTTCGTCAGTTTCTTTTCATTAGATATCGCATTTAGCAACACATCTGACAGTGCCGGCAAAATATCCCGGTGAATGACCTGCTGTATATTACGTGCACCGGTACTGGCCTGATGTCCGCAATCAGCAATGCGGTTGATCACACTCTCGTCGTATTCCAGGGCCAGCCCGTGTTGGCGATGTACCCTCTGGCATACCCGGTCGAGCTGCATTCGTGCGATGGTCTGGAGTTGCTGCGCCCCCAACGGCCGGTATGGAAGCACCAGGGTTCGTCCCAGGAATGCCGGTTTGAAGGTGGCCAGCAGATCGTCCCAGATGGCATCTTTCAGCGCTCCGGGGTCCGTGGGGGCTGTCAGTTCATCGGCATAGAGATCCGATATGTGCTCAGAGGCAGCGTTCGATGTCATCAGCAGCACGGTGTTCCGGAAATCAACATCCCGGCCTTCGCCGTCCCGCAGGGAACCTTTGTCAAACACCTGGTAGAAAATGTCCTGAACCCCGGGATGGGCTTTTTCCATTTCGTCGAGCAGGATCACGCTGTAGGGCTTGCGACGAACCGCCTCTGTGAGCACGCCCCCCTCTCCGTAACCAACGTATCCCGGGGGTGATCCCACCAGTTGAGAGACTTTATGCTCTTCCTTGAACTCCGACATGTTGATGACCGTCATGTTGGATTCACTGCCGTACACCTGCTCGGCCAGAGCCATGGCTGTCTCGGTTTTACCCACACCACTGGGCCCCACCAGGAGAAACACCCCCAGGGGTTTTTTCTCATCCGCCAGTTCGGCCCGGGCCACCTGGATGGTGCGGGCGATTTCGTCCAGGGCATGGTCCTGGCCGGTCACCCTCTCTTTGAGAGTTGTTGCGAGGTTGAGAATGCCCGCCACTTCATCCGACTGCATGCGACCAAGGGGAATTCCGGTCCAGTCTGAAAGCACTTCAGAAACCAGCTGGGTATCCACCTGCCAGTGCACCATGACCTGCTCGCGCTCTGCCAGGGTCGAACGAATCTCGTTCAGACGCTGTTTGTCCTCTTCGCTTTCATCATCCAGAAGCGCCCTGCTGATTTCGGCCGCTTCCTCAACCAGCGCCTTCTCG
>JBFHSI010000146.1:0-8262 GCA_041591245.1 Marinobacter sp. | reverse complement strand
GTTAATGCTGATTTTCTGGGAACTGACCAGCCTGGTCTCCTTCCTCCTGATCAGCTTCTGGACCCACAAACAGGACGCCCGTCGCGGTGCCCGCATGGCGCTGGCGGTAACCGGTGGCGGCGGACTGGCCCTGTTTGCAGGCATACTGCTGATCGGCCATATCGTGGGCAGTTACGAGCTGGATGATGTGCTGGCCGCAGGCGACCTGATCAAGGCCCACGCCCTGTATCCGGTAGCCCTGACTCTGGTACTGCTGGGTGCCTTTACCAAATCCGCCCAGTTCCCCTTCCACTTCTGGCTGCCCCATGCCATGCAGGCCCCGACTCCGGTCTCCGCCTACCTGCATTCCGCCACCATGGTAAAAGCCGGCATTTTCCTTATGGCCCGGCTGTACCCGGCACTGGCAGGCACCGAACAATGGTTCTACATGGTCAGCTTCACCGGCATGGCAACCCTGCTGCTGGGGGCCTATGTGGCCATGTTCAAGCATGACCTCAAGGGATTGCTGGCCTACTCCACCGTCAGCCACCTGGGCCTGATCACCCTGCTGTTTGGCATGGGCACCAAGCTGGCGGCGGTTGCGGGGGTTTTCCACGTGATCAACCATGCTACCTTCAAGGCTTCCCTGTTCATGGCTGCGGGCATTATCGACCATGAAACCGGCACCAGGGACATGCGCCGGATCAATGGCCTGTGGCGGTTCATGCCCCATACCGCCACTCTGGCCATGGTGGCCGCCTCTTCCATGGCCGGCGTTCCCCTGCTGAACGGCTTCCTGAGCAAGGAAATGTTCTTTGCCGAATCCCTGCAACTGAACCTGCCGGGGCTCTGGGCCTGGCTGCCACCGGTGGTGGCCACACTCGCCGGTATCTTTGCCGTGGCCTACTCGGCCCGCTTCATCCATGACGTTTTCTTCAACGGCAAACCGGTGGATCTGCCCATCTATCCGCCCCATGAGCCGCCCAGGTACATGAAAATCCCTGTGGAAATTCTGGTATTTGCCTGTGTCATGGTAGGGATCTTCCCGGCGTTTTCCGTTGGCCCGCTGCTGTATGCCGCCGCCTCGGCCACCCTTGGCGGTGACGTTCCGGATTATCACCTGAGCGTCACCCACGGCTTCAACCTGCCGCTGCTTATGAGCTTCATGGCCTTCTTTGGCGGATTGCTGATGTACAGCCAGCGCCAGCGCTTCTTTGATTTCCATGCCCGCTTCCGGGAGATTGATGAGAAGGCGGTCTTCGAGGCCGTGGTTTCCCGCATCACCGCCTGGGCCCACGCTCTGACCGGACGTATTGAAAACGGCTCCCTGCAACGCTATGCCCTGCTGCTGGTCGTCAGCATTGTGGCGGTCGCCGCTGCGCCCCTGTTTGATCTGGGCCTGTTCGTGGGTTCCCGGGGTCTGACCCCGGTGGACTGGCCCACCGGTCTGGCCGCTGCGGCCCTGATGCTCTGTGCTCTGGCTACCGCCAGATTTCACCGGGACCGTTTCTACGCGCTGATTCTGCTCAGCGTAGTGGGGCTGATTGTGGCCCTGGCCTTTGCCCGTTTTTCCGCGCCGGACCTGGCCATGACCCAGCTTTCCGTGGAGGTAGTCACCATAGTGCTGCTGATGCTGTCGCTCTACTACATGCCCTCCTGGACCCCGCTGGCCACTTCAACCCCCAAACGGATCCGGGATATTGTGATTGCCCTGGTGGCCGGCACCGGCATGACCCTGGTTACCCTGGCCATGCTCACCCAGCCGTTCACCTCCATCTCCGAGTTTTTCCTGGCCAACAGCAAGACTGGCGGCGGTGGTACCAACGTGGTCAATGTAATTCTGGTGGATTTCCGGGGCTTTGATACTCTCGGTGAAATTACCGTGCTCGCCATTGCCGCACTGGGCATTTATGCCATGCTCAAGGACACAGCCCTGACTCCACCTCCGGGGGATGGCATGGGCCACGCCTGGAGCCGCGACGCCTACCCGGTTCTGTTGCGCCAGATTGCCCGCCCCATGCTGCCGCTGGCGCTGATGGTATCCGTCTATATCTTCCTGCGCGGCCATAACCAGCCCGGTGGCGGTTTTATTGCCGGCCTGATCACCTCAGTGGCGCTGCTGCTCCAGTACATCGCCAGCGGCATGGTCTGGACCCAGGACCGGGTGCCCTTCAAATATCACAATGTCATTGGTCTGGGACTGCTGTTTGCGGTTATTGCCGGTGCCGGCAGTCTGGCCTTCGGCTACCCGTTCCTCACCTCCAGTTTCGGTTACATCACCTGGCCGGTGGTGGGTAAATTCGAGGTGGCATCCGCCATGATCTTTGATCTGGGCGTGTATCTGACGGTAATCGGAGCCACCCTGCTGGCACTGGTCAGCATCGGACGGCTGTCGCCCCATTCCGCCATCAAGAGCCGACGGGAGGACGTATAGTGGAACTCGTTTTTGCACTGGTCATAGGCACACTGACTTCAGCCGGCGTCTATCTTCTGCTGCGGGCCCGGACCTTCCCTGTGGTGGTGGGCCTGACCCTGATCTCCTACGGGGTGAATCTGTTTCTGTTCGGCACAGGCCGGCTGGCAACCGGAGCCGAGCCTGTACTCCGCCACGGTGCCACCTACACAGATCCGATTCCCCAGGCCCTGGTACTGACCGCCATAGTTATCGGATTTGCCATGACCGCCTTTGTGGTGGTGCTGTCCCTGCGCAACCTGGCGGACAATGACGACGACCATGTGGATGGCCATCAGAGTGCGCCAACCACTGAAGTTGAGCACAACAGGGAGATTCCGGGTCAATGAATCACTGGCTAACTGCACCCATTCTTATCCCCCTGCTGGGCGGTATCCTGCAGGTATTCATGGGCTATGCACCCCTGAGCCTGAGGCGAACCCTGGCATTGACCACCACCGTGCTGATGCTGGTGGCGGCCGTGGTACTGCTGGTTCTGGCCAATGACGGCAGTTACCGCTTCTATGCCTTCGGCAACTGGCAGCCACCTTTCGGTATCGTGCTGGTGCTCGATCGGCTGGCGGCCCTGATGCTGATCCTGACCGCAATACTGGGGCTGTTCTGCCACCTGTTCGCCGTTGGCGGCGCCGATGCCGGTAACCGGCAGTTCCACGCCCTGTTCCTGTTCCAGCTGATGGGACTGAACATTGCCTTCCTGACCGGTGACCTGTTCAACCTGTTTGTCGCCTTTGAGGTGCTGCTGATCGCCTCCTACGGGCTGCTGATGCATGGTGGAGGGACCGCCCGGACCGTACCCGGATTGCATTATGTGGTGCTCAACCTGGTGGGCTCGGCGGTATTCCTGATCAGTGTCGGCATGATCTACAGTGTGACCGGTACCCTGAATATGGCCGACCTGGCCCTGAAGGTCCCCCAGATTACCGGTGAGAACCTCAGTATTGTGAAAGCCGGTGGCATGATGCTGCTGGTGGTGTTCGCCCTGAAGGCCGCCATTATTCCCCTGTGTTTCTGGCTGCCCAAGGCCTATGCCCGGGCCACTGCCCCGGTCGCCGCCCTGTTTGCGGTCATGACCAAGGTGGGCATTTACGCCATCCTGCGGGTATACCTGCTGGTGTTTGGCGACGATGCCGGTGCCCTTGCCAACCTGGGCATGGACTGGCTGTTCCCCCTGGCGCTGGTTACTCTGGCCATGGGTGTCATAGGTGCCCTGGGAGCGGACAATCTGAAAACCCTGGTGGCCTGGCAGGTGATTATTTCCGTGGGAACCCTGCTGGCGCCTGTGGCTCTGGGTTCTGTCGCCGGCACCTCGGCAGCCCTGTTCTATCTGCTCAGCACCACCTGGACCGTGGCCGGACTGTTTCTGGTGGCCGACCTGATTGCCAGCCAGCGCGGCAGCGCCGCTGACAAGATTGTCACCGCCCCCATCATGCGCCACCGCACCTTCCTGAGCGTGCTGTTCCTGATCGGAGCCGTGGCCGCGGTGGGCCTGCCACCGCTGGGCGGATTCTTTGCCAAGCTGCTGATTCTGCAGTCGGTCAGCCCCGGCCCGGAGATGGCATGGCTGTGGTCAAGCATCCTGATAGGCAGTTTCTTTTCCGTTATTGCCTACAGCCGGGCCGGCAGTATCGTTTTCTGGCGCACCGTCGAGGGCCATATCAATGAACCCCCGACCCTGGGCGGCAGTGTATCCGTTGCCGCCGGCGCCCTGGTGGCCCAGAGCCTGGTACTGGTGGTTCTGGCCGGACCGGTCAGCAGCTATACCGATGCAACAGCGGCCCAGCTGCACAACCCCGCGGGCTATCTGCAAGCCCTGGGCACGCCCATGGTCACGGAGGATAACTAATGCTGGACCGTCTCAGATTTCCCCAGCCCTGGCTCAGCCTGATCCTGTTTATTACCTGGCAGCTGCTCAGTGACCAGGTGTCCGCAGGCAGTCTGGTACTGGGTTTTGTACTGGCCTGGGCCATTCCCCAGATGACCGGCGGCTTCTGGCCGGAACGCCCGGCGTTTATCAAATCCTGGCGCATGCCCGGCTACCTGCTGCGGGTACTGACCGACATTGTGGTGGCCAGCTTTCAGGTGGCCCGGCTGATTGTCAGTGGTCGCCAGCCCCGGCCGGCATTTGTCAGCTACCCTCTGCAGCTGGAGCATCCCCTGGCCATCAGCATTCTGGCCAGCACCATCTCCCTGACCCCGGGAACTGTCAGTGCTGATATCAGCGATGACAATAAAACCCTGCTGGTGCATGCGCTGGACGCGGAGACTGATCAGGAAGTGATTGATGCCATCCGCACCCGTTATGAAAAACCGCTGCTGGAGATGTTCCAATGATCACCACCGTTCTCTACATCACCACCGGAATGGTTACCCTGGCCGCGCTGCTAAATGTCTATCGTCTGTTCCGGGGGCCGGACGCACCGGACCGGATACTGGCGCTGGATACCCTGTATATCAATGCCATTGCCCTGATTATCCTGCTCGGACTCATTCTGGATACCCGGCTGTATCTGCCCTCCGCACTGCTCATTGCCGTGATGGGGTTTGTCGGTACCGTGGCCATGGCCAAGTACCTGAAGCGGGGCAGTGTCATTGAATAAGCCAGCATCTCCGAGCCATTTCTGACCGAGGTTACTGCCATGAATCCCATTGCCGAATATGTTATCTGTGCCCTGTTGCTGCTGGGGGGCGTCTTTACCCTGGTGGGCGCCATCGGTCTGGCCCGGCTGCCGGACTTTTTCACCCGGCTCCACGGCCCGACCAAGGCCACCACACTGGGAGTGGGGGCCATCATGCTCAGCTCCGTCATCTTTTTCAGTACCCGGAATGAGGGTATCGGCATCTCGGAGATACTGATCACCGTCTTCCTGTTCATGACCGCCCCGGTCAGTGCCAATATCCTGGCCAAGGCCGCCATGCACCTGCGGGTAAAATCATCGGACAATACCCGGGGACAGCCCTGGGAGCAGTGATCCGCCTCCGGCTGGCAGATTTGTCATTGGAGTTGAGGCATTTTGCCGTATAGTAGGCTGCCAAAACTTTCAGAGGAGCCAGCCCATGTTGCAAGTAAATGAGTATTTTGACGGCAAGGCCAAATCCATCGCCTTTCAGACCCCCACACTGCCGGCTACTGTGGGCGTAATCACCCCGGGTGAATTTGAGTTCGGAACCAGCAAGAAAGAAACCATGACCGTGATCAGTGGCGCCCTGACGGTTCTGCTGCCGGGAATGGATGAATGGATGACCTATGGTGCCGGCGAGAGTTTCAATGTGGCCGGACAGTCCAGCTTCCGGGCCAAAACGGATACCGATACCGCTTACCTCTGCACCTACGAATAAACGTCCTATCCTGCCCTGCCCCGCAGCTGCCTTCAGTGGCGGGGCAGGCCCTTGTTCTGACCCTGTTTCATTTCCGTTTCGGGCCAATTTATGTCAGATTGATCCCTGTTTTCTACAATACCAACAAACGAGAAAATAAGGACAAGAGTGATGGCATCAACCCGTATTATCGCGCCGGCAGACAACGCCTATCAGTACCCCTTGCTGATCAAGAAACTGCTGCTGTCTGGCCCCCGCTATAACCCGGATCAGGAAATTGTTTACGCCAACCGTAGCCGCTATACCTACTCGGATCTGGTGGAACGGATTCACCGTCTGGCCAACGCCCTGACCGATGCCGGAGTCAAGGCCGGCGATACCGTCGCCGTCATGGACTGGGACACCCCCCGCTATCTTGAATGCTTCTTTGCAGTGCCCATGATCGGTGCGGTTCTGCATACCGTGAACGTGCGCCTGTCGCCGGAACAGATCGTCTACACCATGAACCACGCAGAAGACGATGTGGTGCTGGTGCACGATGACTTCCTGCCGGTTCTGGAATCTGTCCAGGACGAGCTGGAAACCGTCAAAACCTTTATCCAGGTCACCGACAACGACTCCGCCAGCCCGACCAAGCTTAATGTTGCCGGCGAATACGAAGCCCTGCTGGCAGACTCAGATACCCATTTCGACTTCCCGGATTTCGACGAAAACAGCATCGCAACCACCTTCTACACCACCGGCACTACCGGTAACCCCAAAGGTGTGTTCTTCAGCCATCGCCAGCTGGTACTGCATACCCTGAACATGACCGGTGTTCTGTCAGCCTATGACGAGATGCCCCTGCTGCGTTCATCCTCCGTCTATATGCCCATTACCCCCATGTTCCATGTGCATGCCTGGGGTGTTCCCTACGCTGCTACCATGATGGGCATCAAACAGGTTTACCCGGGGCGCTATGAGCCGGAAATGCTGGTGGATCTGCTGAAAGCGGAAAAGGTTACTTTCTCCCACTGTGTGCCCACCATCATGCAGATGATCATGGCCACCGAGTCCATCAAGACCGCAGACCTGAGCAACTGGCATGTACTGATCGGCGGCAGCGCCATGACCAAGGGCCTGTGCATGGCCGGAGCGAAACACGGCATCCGCATGTACACAGGTTACGGCATGTCCGAAACCTGTCCGCTGCTGAGCGCCACCTATCTCCGTCCGGAAGATCTGGAACTGCCTGTGGAACAGCAGGCAGCCCTGCGCACCCGCACCGGTATTCCCGTGCCCATGGTGGAACTGGAAGTGGTCGATCCCTCCGGCAAACCTGTCCCCCACGACGGCGAGGCCAAGGGTGAAGTGGTTACCCGGGCACCCTGGCTGACCCAGAGCTATTTCAAGGAAAACCAGAAAGGCGAGGAACTATGGGAAGGCGGCTGGCTGCACACGGGTGACGTGGGCTCCATCTACCCGGACAATACCCTGGTGATCAAGGACAGGATCAAGGACGTCATCAAGACCGGTGGTGAATGGCTGTCCTCCCTGGACCTGGAAAACCTGATCAGCCAGCATCCCGCCGTTGCTGCAGCTGCGGTGATCGGTGTGCCCGATGAGAAGTGGGGTGAACGTCCCCATGCCCTGGTAACCCTGCTGCCGGGTGAAGATATCACCCAGGAAGATATCCAGAGTCACCTGATGCAGTATGTGGACTCCGGTGAGATCAACAAGTGGGCAATTCCACAGCAGATTGATTTCGTGGAAGATATCCCGAAAACCAGTGTTGGCAAGATCAACAAGAAACTGATCCGGGAACAGCTGCAGTAAGCGGCTGTTGGGGCATGGATCGTCATGCCCCTTCCCCGTGATTCGCTGACAGCGCCCGCCACTGAGCGGGCGCTGTCACATCCGGACTACAGACCGGTAAAGGCGAAATCCACTTCCGGTGTCTTGCCCGCCACAATGCTGGCAAGGGCCGCTGCCGAACCACAGGAATGGGTCCACCCCAGAGTACCGTGACCGGTATTCAGATACAGGTTGGCAAACCGGCTTTTACCTATGTAGGGCACATTGGAGGGCGTGGTTGGCCGCAGCCCGGTCCAGAACTCTGCCTTGTCCCAGTCCCCTGCCTCCGGCATGACTTCCGCCGCCCGGCGCACTATGGCCCGGCACCGGGTATCATTCAGTTCCCGGCTGTAACCGTTGAGTTCCGCAGTACCGGCCACACGAATCCGGTCTCCCAGGCGGGAGTACACCAGTTTGTACTCATCGTCGGTAAGGCTGACCTTGAACGCAGCTTCCTCATTCCTGACCGGAACCGTAATGGAATAGCCCTTGGCAGGGTAGATGTTCAGGAACAGGCCCAGAGGTCTGGCGAGAATGGCACTGAAGCTGCCGAGGCTCAGAACATAGGAGTCGGCACGCAGGGTTTCATGGTGCCCGTCCCTGAGGGTACGGACGCCCAGAATCCGGTCACCGGCGCGCTCGAATCCCAGAACTTCGGTTCC
>JBFHSI010000145.1:0-8417 GCA_041591245.1 Marinobacter sp. | reverse complement strand
CCCGGGCCAGGTAGTCTTCAATACACAGACTGTGCCCCAACAACCCCGGCTTCAGGCGATTATCCGACTCTGTGGCTGTTACCCCCAGATAGAAATACACCGTTTTCCGGTAACACAGGTTGTAGAAGGCGGCCAGCGCCCGCCCCCCGGCCCGCAACTCCATCAGTTCCACACCACCACTGTCCCAGCATTGCCGGATAAGCTCCCGGTGAAAGCGGACAAACCAGGGATTCAGGAAGCCACTGCCTGCAGGTCCCTCCCCCCAGCGTTCAATATGAGAGGGCGCCATGGCATCAAACATGGACACTGCTTCATCCAGGGTCCCGGGGCGGTAAATTTCAGGTTCACCCTGCTCCCGGTAAAGCCTGCCCGAGCGCCGGATCTGATGCCGGGTGTTGCCGGACAGCTGATCAAGATAGGACTTTCCACTGTTTCGGACCTGCTGCAGATCCACCCCATAGCAGGGAGCTTTCCAGCGAATCTGGGAGGTCAGCCCCGAAATATCCGTCAGGCTCCGGGCCACCCCGGAACGGATACCCCCTGCCACAAATTCATCCCAGTCCGGATGGGTTTCCAGGTAATGGAAAATCGCTTCACTTACCAGCTGTTCCATGCCCATTTGAGCCAGGAAGCCGTTGTATTCGATCCATATCTGGTCCTGCTCCGGAATACCTGTCTGGTGCAGGCGCAGACACCGTGAGCGTATAAACCCATGCCGTGTCTCTGCTACCGGAACCACCAGCACCAGTCCCACCAGGTCGGAACCGGACATCACCCGGATCACCTCTACTGGAGGCTGATACACCGCCAGCCAGCATCCGATCCACTGCCAGGAGAGAAATACAGAAGCGTCGGATCGCCGCTCCAGTTCTTCCCATTCCCCCTGCAGCTTGCCGGTGTCAGCCAGCGCAGTTCGGGTGACCCGCAGGGCATGGGATAACTGGGTCACAGGCATCAGGAGTCCCCCAGCTGTTCCCGGAGCATGGCAGGCGAACTGGGTTCTCCCCCGAGCTCCCCGAAGAAAAAATCAAAAAACCGGTAAAAACTGTCCAGAAACACCTGCAGCTCGGCCGATGTATCCACATAGGAGGTATTACCAGGAACCACGCTGGGGCTGTGAAAGCTCCAGGTAAAGGTCCGGATTCCCCGGGCAAACAGGTCCCGGGTCAGGCGAATATGTTCCGCAGACGAATAGCCCTCGGGTGACAGCATCAGCCGGTCCACCGCCCGCAGCCTGGCCAGAATCCCGGGACCTCGAAGCGACTCCAGGGCATTGGCCAGCCCAAACAGGGGGCGGGAACAGCCACCGGCCCAGCCCACGAATGCCCCGGTACAGGGAATCTCCAGAATGGGCCGGGCCTTATTGCCAAACCAGAAGGGAGAGGCATCGAAGCCTGAGTAGTCCGGCCCACCCTCGGTGCTGAAGTCCATGGGCGGGCAAACAGAAAGGTCTATACGAAATCCCAACTCATCCAGAATCCGGGCTGTATTGTTACCGAATCCGTAGCGACCAGCCTTGTAGGCAACCGGGGCGCAGCCAAAATTGTCAGCGATCACATCCCGGAGGTTCTCAAGCTTCTGGCGTTCGAGCATTTCCGGGAGATTGCCCGGATACATGTTGGAGCGGGACAGAACTTCCTGGTCCGGAGGATTCACCCATGGGTGCAGCTGGGCACCGATTTCACAACGCCCCTGGTCCCGGAACTCCCGTAACGGCTGATAGCCCTGAGGCTGACTGGCAACCGGGTAATCCACCACGTAGCAGGGCCGGATTCCATAGCCATCGAAGATGTCCTGAACCCGCCCTATGTGTTCCATTGAGGTGACTCTGTTGGCCTGGCGGTCAGGCTCCGATTTCCAGTCAAACTCCTCTTCTGTGTCGACCACCACAATCAACCGTGGTGGGGTTTCCGGAGCAAAACTGATTTCCGTTCGGTTCGTGAACATGAATCCTTTCCTGACGATACTGCTCGGATAACGAGGGCTAGTTCCTGCCCACCAGCGAGAATCCGTGGGTTAGCACTACTCGCAATACAAATTCGTCCTCATCATTACGCGCCAGCTTGCTGCGCAGGTACGACTGATTGAGCTCCACGCCAAAGGTTGTTTCCTCCCCGATCAGGCGGCTCCAGCGGGTATCGAAGCGGTGAATCTCCTCGAGAACCGTGCCTGCATCGTCACCGGCATCCCCCTGCCACAGGTACCGGAACTCCAGTCGCTGCAGACTGCTGATCTGAATCCCCAGATTGACGCCAGCCAGGTATTCGTGGGTAGTGGCCCCAGTGTATTCCGATTCCCGGATGCTCCCGGACAGAATCATGCCGCCGTCACAGACATCACAGAGGCCGCGAGTGGTATATTGAAAATCCACTGTATCGGTCACCGCCAATTCGTTCAGACGTACATCCTCATCCAGAAATCCGCCCACCACAGTGGGGTTTGCAACCTGATCAATGGCGCTGTCGGACAGGGTCCGTGTGTAGCTGAGAGATGATGTCCATTCCGGTGTCAGCCATACCCGGGTCATGTAACCTACGATGCCATCACTTTCGATCACCTGCCCGCCGTTAAACTCCGCCTCGGCCTTGCTGAATCCTGCGCCAATGGTGAAGGATCCGGACTCAAGTTCGGTGATATAAGCCAACACCGCGGAATCAATGGTCAGGTCCAGGTTATCCTCATCCGCCCAGCTTCTGCTGGCCGTCAACAGAGAAGCCGACCGGGAACTGAGACGGCGCTGGATTTCCGCCTTGCCCAGCCAGGATTCATTGTCTGCGGCATCGGCATCACCAAAGCTCCTGGAGCCATCTGCAGACAGTCTCAGGGTTGTCAGATCCCCCGGGTACAGCCGAAACCCGGCCCCGGCATTGACAACGTTCTGGGTATCATAATCATTGGGGTTGATAACAAACCCGGTATCGTTACGCACGGAGCGGACCGTGTGGCCAGCGTTGAAGTCAAACCGGCTGGCCGGATCCAGATGCTGGAAGCGGGAGACACCATTGAAGGAACTGGTATCCGAGGATTCCCCCGCAGTATTGTCACGACTGGTTTCCACCGTGCCGGCATACTGCAGGGCCAGCGAATTGGCTCCACTGACAAACTCCCCTCCCAGAACGCCGGACAACCCTACAGACGGCTCGGTGTTGGTGTCCGTGCCCGTCGCAGTATCGGTACGGGTATGGTTCATGGCCGCAAACACCGAGGCGCTGCCCGTCACCTCGGTCAGGGCCTCCTCAAGCCCCTGGGCGGAAACCTGTGTACTGAGTACTGAGACGGATACCGCACATGCAAGGTGCCAGTATTGCGGGCGCACCAACCCCTGGTGACTGTTCATGGTTTTCACTCCTGAAAAACAACGCCCGAAAACTTGTTTGAGCCCAACGACTCCACAGAATCGACTATGTCCTCCTGAGTAACACAACCAAAGGGCACGCCAAACACCACCTGGTTGGCGAAACGAACAAGTATTCGGGATTCGGTGCTCTCCCTGAACGGGGGGGCATTAAGAATGATGCACCTGTCCATATACCGGTTCTGCAGCTCCGCCAGCAGATCCCTCATGCGGGTGGACGCATAGAGTTCCACCGCTGACGCCACCTGAGTCCCGGCCGGAATAACGGTCAGTCTGTCGATACCACTGGGATAGAGAATATCGCTGACTGCAAGCGAAGAATCCTGAACATAATCAGTAATCCCCTTGCCCATTTTCGAGGACACCAGATGCTGGAGGTCACTACCGTATGGATTGCAGTCAATGAGCAGCGCAGAGGTACCCGAATCCAGAGCAAAGGCGGCAGCCAGATTGAACGCTGTCAGAGCCGAACACTCCCCGTTACCAAGACTGGAATAGAGAATTGTGGAACGCTGTCCGCCCGACTGGTTTCGGAGCTGAATTCTGAGTTCCCGATAAGCATCCATCACCGACTTGTTGGACATACCCGGGAAAATGATTTTCCGCTCCCGAAGCTGGTCCATGCGCCAGGGTTTTGGATTATCAATTAGCTCCAGGGATACGGACGCATCATAGATGGTCGGGGGGTAACCGCCATCATCCATGTCCACGTGCACTGAACCTGGCTTTCGGGGATCAGAACCCTCGACGGGACGCCGGATGTACTCGTCAGTATCGATAGCAGGCTCGTCCACTGTTGTATTACGGGACCGACGCCGGGCCTCCTGGCTTTTAAGAAGCGCGTTGTAGAGTTTGTTGTCACCCATTGACTGTCTCCACTACGCCCACCAGCTCCAACAGTTTCTCCACCAGACGCTCCGGGGTTATCCCCATAACGCTGAACACCAGAACACTCATATACCCCACCATGAAAACAAACAGCACCAGCAGCAGGATCAGAACATCCCTGCGCAGGATCCGGTCCCGCCAGGTGCTGCTGTAATGGGGAATAGAAGTGAGTACCGGTATGGTTTCCGGCAGGGCCAGATGCAAAGTCCGCGGGCTCCGGATGCGCTGGTCGAACAGCACCAGAAGCGTCAACAGTCCCAGCACTGCAGCACTGCCCAGGAAGGGGCCTGCCAGCCCGACTTCATACAGCTGCAAACCGTCCCAGTGGGTGGGATAGGATGCCGGTTCCTGGATCTTGTAACTGATGCCCTCCCCCTGAACATCCAGAGTCATGGAAAGCCGGGCACGCTCACGCCGCTGCAGCATGTCCTCGTAAACACCCCGGGTAACATCATAGTCCCGGGTCAGCTCAGACAGCTGGGCCTGATTCTCGGCAACCCGCTCAGCCCGGGCAAAGGCTTCCTGAAGCAGACGCTCCAGGGATTGCAGACGGTTCCTCTGAACTGCCAGATCGGTGGAGCGCTGTGCCAGTTGCAGTTTCAGGTTTTCATAAACCGGATTTTCCAGAACCTCGGTGACACTGTCCTCCCGATCAGAGTCATCCTCGCCGGAAATCTGCGCCTCCAGCTCCGCAATCTGCCCACGGATACTGACAATATCCGGATGCCGCTCGTGATATCGGAGCAGAAGTTCATCCAGTTCCTGGCGCAATCCCAACAGGCGGCGTTCCGCAGCGGACTTGCCGGGATCAACGGTAATGCGCCGGACCGGCTCCTCAGCCGCCAGCTGTTGCCGGGTCAGCCGGACTTCGGATTCCGACTGCTGTATCTCCAGCTTCAGGTTCTCGATCTCGGACCTCAGGGTTTCAATCCGGGAACGCACGTTACCCTCGGTTCCGTCCTGATTCTCTTTCTTGAACTGCTTGAGTTTCTGCTCTGCCGCCTCCAGCTGACGCTGGTAGGACTTCACCTGGGAATCGATGAACTCAAAAGCACCCTGGCTCTCCGAGCGCTTTTTACTGACCGTGCGTTCAATAAAATGGTCCAGGGTGGCACTCATGACCTGGAAAGATTCATCCGGGCTGGCGCTGGTGTACATCAACTCGAGAAAGTTTCGGTTTGAAACCCGCAGTTTCAGGCGTTTTCTCAGCTTGGAAATGACCACGGTTTTCTGCTGGTCCGTGGCAGAGGTATCCAGCAGTCCGGTTTCCAGAGCGATCTGCTCCAGAAAGGAGCGGTTGGCGATCAGTTCCCTGGCTTCATTGACCCGGTCTATCTGGGTTACTTCCGCCTGGCCCCGCAGCAGTGGTTGCAGAATGTTGGACTGGTCTGCATACAGCACCGCGTCCGATGTATAGCTTTTCGGGGTCAAATACCCCCATGTCAGCACCCCCGCAGTCACCACCATGAATACCACGGCCGCAGCGACCCGGCGCTGGTAGATTTCCAGCTTCAGGGCACGCAGGGTATCGAGGATGAGCTGAAGGTCCATTACAGTTCGCCCCGGAAAATCTGTTTGCGCGGCACACTGATGACATCACCCG
The DNA here is from genome assembly GCA_041591245.1 of Marinobacter sp. Lineage (GTDB taxonomy): Bacteria > Pseudomonadota > Gammaproteobacteria > Pseudomonadales > Oleiphilaceae > Marinobacter. Next base: position 2,571 of record JBFHSI010000145.1, on the reverse strand, counting down.
GCTGCAGCGCATGGTTGGTGGTCATGTCCCCGTCCATGAGTATGGCCTCCAGGTCCAGGCTGTAGCTCTGGTACTCGCCATTCACTTCCCGGTGCAGAACGGCCCGCCCACCGGCAGCAAAATCCGTCAGCCCGCCGGCCAGAAGGACAAGGTCCAGTACCGTCATTCCCGGCTGAAAGGCGATGGACTGGGGGCCTTCCACCTGTCCGGTGATGCGAACCCGGTTACGGTATTCCTTGCTGGTGGGATCCACCACCATGACCGTCACTTCGGGATTCCGGATCAGGTCACTCAACCCTATCTGAATCTCCTCCGCCAGGTTCTGAGGCTCTTTTCCCGCAGCCCTGATATCCCCGATCAGTGGCATGGAAATATAACCATCGGGGCGGACAACAATGGATTGTGCCAGCTCCGGATTACGCCAGACGTGGATGGAAACCGTATCGCCAATCCCTATCTGGTAAGGTTCCTGGGACAACTCGGACACCTGCGGCATGTCCTTTGATGACGGCAGCCCGGAACATCCGGCCACCAACACCATCAGACACACCAGAACCGCACCCCAAACCCTTGATCTTTCCATGACACTCATCCCCGTTGCTTCCAATACAACACTCAGCGTACGCCTTTCCCTAACAGGACCACTTCCACCGTCTGAATCATGATCAGAAGGTCCATCAACAGACTGTGGTTCTTTGAATAATATAGATCGTATTCCAGTTTTCCTCTGGCATCCTCCACTGAGGCGCCATAAGGATATTTAAGCTGCGCCCACCCCATTAAGCCAGGTTTCACATAGTGCCGCGTATCATAAAAAGGCACCTTTTCCTTGAGCTCGGTTACAAACTCGGGACGTTCCGGCCGGGGGCCGACAATACTCATCTCCCCCTTGATAACGTTATAGAGCTGCGGTAATTCGTCCAGCCGGGTATTGCGTATAAACGCTCCCACCCGGGTAACCCGGTTATCGTTTGCTGCCGCCCAACGGGCTTTTCCGTCCTTTTCTGCGTCCTGCCTCATGCTCCGGAACTTGTATATCCGGAAAGGCTTGCCAAACATGCCGACACGGGTCTGGCTGTACAGCACAGGACGCCCAGTCTCAATCAACACCGCCAGTGCCGTCAGGGCAATAAAGGGCAGCATGATTATCGCCAGCGTCAGGCTGATCACCAGGTCCAGCAGGCGCTTGGCAAAATCCCGGCTGCGGGACACCTTGAAGCCTTCAGAAAATACAATCCAGGAGGGGTGGACCAGATCCAGCTTGGCTTTTTTCAGCTCCCGCTCATAGAAATCAATGCCATTGGTAATGTCGATACCCCGCAGCTTGCACTGCATCAGGGCTTCCACAGGCAACTGGCCTCCTCTCGAGCGGCGACGTTCCTGCTGGGCAATGACGATTTCCGCAACCCGGTTCTTCCGGCAGAATTCATAAAGGTCATCGGGGTCGGGCAAAACGTACTCGGCAGGCACTTCCGGGGACTGATGGCCGGCGATACAACCGATAATTTTCACCCCCAGCGCCTTCATGGTGTTTTCGTATTCCTCCACCAGGGCTGCGGCATAAGGCCCTGCCCCCATGACCAACACCCGGCGTACCAGTTGCCCGGAATCAACGATTTTCATGAACCCCATACGCAGCGCAATAACCAGCAGCGATGCCAGAATCACCGCCACCAGCAGATAGGTGCTGCCAGGGTTCAGTTGCGGAAAGAACAGGTACAGGAGCTTGAGGCCGATGCCGCCCACGAAACAGTAAGCCACCAGCGTACGGAAAAGTAATGACAGGAAATTTTCGTGGACCATGGCGATATAACCGCCCATGGCCAGAGTACCGCAACTCAGTACCAGTGCGAAAACCAGTGCGGCGGCGCTGCCACCGTAAACAGGGGGATAAATACCGGCACGGTCAAGCACGACCGCCAGCAGGGACAGAGTTGCATAAAGTGCCACAAACTCCACAACTGCCAGTACCAGATATGGAATATGCAGATAGTGCTTTCTGAAACGTATATACGACACGCCGAACATCCTTGTCGCCCGCTCTGAACTACAGCAGCGGACAGCCCTTTACCATTTACCCGGCTGAAACAATCCCTTGCCGGTGGTTTTATTTATTCCTCATTGTGCGCTGAGGGGCGTCATGACTCAACAGTTTTGTATCTTTTTGCAACACCGTTTTGCCTTCTTTTGTGCTTCATGTCTGCTTTTGTTGCAGCAGGGGTTTGTATTTGGCACGGCCCTGGGGGAGAATCCACCTCATACGTGCCCGTCGGGAAGGAGTCCCCATGCACAAAGAAAACCAGGTTAAAGCTGCAGGAACCAGGCTTGATACCCGCCCCCCATCCCCTGAAGGCCAGCCCCTTCATGCCATGAGCGTTGATGTGGAAGACTATTTTCACGTCGCCGCCCTGTCCCGGGTTATTCACCCGGACCAGTGGGATTCCATGCCATCCAGAGTAGTACAGAATACCGAGCGGCTGCTGGACCTTTTCGACCAGCACAATATCAAGGCTACGTTCTTTGTTCTGGGCTGGGTAGCAGAGCGCCATCCGGATCTGGTCAGAACCCTGG
>JBFHSI010000144.1:0-8419 GCA_041591245.1 Marinobacter sp. | reverse complement strand
GTTGCTGGTTATTATCCTGATCACCTCCTTCACCGGCATCACCGATGAGCACAACATTGGCAAGGCGTTCCAGGAGTCGCTGCCGTTCACCTCACTGCTGGTGGTGTTCTTTGCGGTGGTTGCGGTGATCCATGAACAGCACCTGTTCAAACCGATCATTGATTATGTGCTGGCCCTGCCTGAACACGAACAGCCCGGCATGTTTTTCATAGCCAATGGTCTGCTGTCCATGATCAGTGACAACGTCTTTGTGGCCACTGTGTACATCAGTGAGGTCAAACAGGCCCTGGATTCCGGCAGCATCAGCTATGAGCACTTCCAGGATCTGGCGGTAGCCATCAATACCGGTACCAACCTGCCCAGCGTGGCCACCCCCAATGGCCAGGCCGCCTTCCTGTTCCTGCTCACCTCAGCCATTGCGCCACTGGTGCGCCTGTCCTACGGGCGGATGGTGGTGATGGCGTTGCCCTACACTCTGGTGATGGGCGGCGTTGGCCTGTATATGGTTATGCACCATATTTGAGCAATTTCACAGATTTTAACAGGCCCTGGGCAGTGCAGACTGCTCAGGGTCTGTTAGGCTTCATGTAACCGCTCAAACAAGACGGAATACATGCCCGGCTGCTACGTGTTTGCTTATATCTGTTCCATAAACCGCCTGCACTGGCTGGTGCTTGTGTGTCTGCTTGCAGCCGGAATCAGCCCCCAGATTCGCGCCGATGGGGCGGAAGCTTTTCCGGAACTGCGCATTGCCTACGTGGAATTCCCCCCCTATACCTACCGCAACGCCAGTGGCGAAGCGGCTGGCAGTGTCATCGATATTACCCGCAAAGTAGTGGAGGAGGCCGGTTACCGGCCGGCGTTTATCCATTTGCCGGTGAGCCGGGTCTATCTGTATCTGGGCAATGGTGATATTGACGTCTGGCCGGGGTTGTCCGGGATTCCGGTACTGCGGAACTCTGTGCTGGAGAGCTGGTCCAGCCCGATGCCGGTATACCTGAGTGCCTGGTATCTGCAGAGCACCCAGCCACTGGCGCATTTCGGCCAGTTCGACGGCAAGAGGATCATCCTTGTCGGCGGTTACACCTACCGGGGGCTGGCGGCCTGGCTTGAGAACCGGGACCAGGTTCGGGTCACCCAGGCCCCCAACCACCGGGCGGGGCTGGACATGCTCAAACGGGGCCGGGGGGATTACCTGCTGGATTACCGGGAACCGGTGCGGGAAATTCTGGAGTTGCCCGGGGACCGGGATATCCGGGAAACCAAAGTCCGTACCCGCCATGTTGCCTGGCTGTTCTCCCTGGCCAATCCCCGGGCTGCGGTTCTTAGGGAAGCCTTTGACGATGCCTACGCCCGGTTGGTGGAACGGGGTGAGGTACCGCCCCAGGATCATCCGGATAATGGCTTCGTTATTCCCGGGTTTCCCGAGCAGTTCCGCTGACCGGAACAGTTGCCGGGATTCAGTTGCCCGGGTTCAGACTGATATCTCCGTACCAGGCACTGGCGGTTTCCCCGGTATTGTCAGAATCCGACATAATGGCAATACCCGTCAATGCTGGCGGATCTTCCCCGAAAGCCTTGCGGTAATCCGCCACAATATCCCGCTCCACCCATACCCACTGGCCGGCCTGGTCGGAACCTGAGTTCACCGCCACCATCATGGTCTGGTCAGTGTATGGGTTGGCCAGGACTGTGCCCTCCGGTACCTTGTTGGCCCAGATATAGTTGAGGGCATTTCCCGGCAGTTCCTCGCCAAAGACCATGGCTGCAGCTTTGCGTTTGGTGCGTTCGAACCAGCCTGCCTTCGACGGCTGGAAGGCAAAGGCCACATAGATCCTGGCCGGGTAGTCGTCACCGGATTTGGTACGGGCGTCGCCCTGTTCAAACACATTGGATACCTTCCAGCGCCAGCGCAGCACCAGAGCATCGCCGGGGGTTATCCTGAGCCGGGTAATCAGGCCCGATGCGCCTCCGGACGTGTTCGCCCGGACCACCTGAACACCGGCATCCTCCACCAGGGAATAGTCGGTCAGCTGCTTGATCCCCGGAAACTCCAGGGGTTGCCAGTGAGGATTCTCGGCCAGAGAATCCAGCCCGGAAAAAGGGGTAATCCAGGGCTCGGCTGTTACCTCTGCAGTTTGCAGCAGCATACCTGCACAAAGCATTGGTGACAGCAGGCGCAGAGTTGGTCTGATCGGGCCCAATATCATCTCCGGAATATGAATGTGGCTGTCGTTCAGGGGATGACACCGGAAATGGTAAAAAGTGCCCCTTCCCGTTACAGGGTGGCAAGCAAGCGGATGGCGCTGGCGGCGGCGGAGGTACGGTTTTCCACACCCAGTTTACGGAACACCTGCTCCAGATGCTTGTTGACGGTCCGGGGGCTCATATCCAGGATCTGCCCTATCTCCCGGTTGGTTTTGCCATTGGCTATCCACAGCAGCACATCCGACTCCCGCAGTGTCAGCTGGAAGCGCTCCCGCAGGGCCGCAGCGGCACTGTTCTGGTTCTGGGGCGTGCGCAGACGCAGCAGGTACTCCCGGCCATCCACCAGGGCAAGAAACTCCACTGACCGGGGGGTGTCCAGAGTGTTCATGGGCATGCTGTGGCCCGGCTCGGGGTTGTGGCCCAGCCATTCCGCCAGCTGTGCCTGCACCCCGGAGTAGTCGGGCTCGGAAGGGTCCGGCAGGCACTGGCAGACCCGGGGTGTGGCCCACAGCAGATTGCCGTCCCGGTCCACAGCAAACAGATTCTGGCCGGCAGTATCCAGAGCGCTGCGGGCACTGCGGGTCATACGGGCATTGGTGCGGTGTACTTCCATCCGGGCCAGCAGCTCGGTGGTGTTGATGGGTTTGGTGACGTAATCCACGCCGCCCGCGTTCAGGCCCATGACCACATGTTCGGTGTCACTCAGGCCGGTCATGAAGATAATGGGAACGTCGGTAAACGCGGGGTTTTCCTTGAGCCGGCGGCAGGTTTCGAAGCCATCCATATTGGGCATCAGGGCGTCCATCAGTACCACGTCCGGGGTGATGTTCTCGCTGATGGTCAGAGCCTGGTTGCCTTCCAGGGCGATCAGCACGGTCATGCCGGCTTCTTCCAGGGCGTCGCTGATCATACGGATGGAATCAATGGCGTCATCCACCACCATTACGACCGTTTTCCGGTCATCATCAGGCTTCATTATCGGTGACCTCTATCAGTTCAAGTATCTGTTCAAACTGGAAATCGTTGGCCAGGCGCTGTATTTCGTCGGTGAATCGGGCGTCCGCCGCACCGCTGCACTGGAGCTCGTAGACCGCTTCCTGAAGACCCTTGCGGTGACCAATCCGGGCCAGGCTGGCCAGGGCCTGGCAGTGTTCCTGTTCGGGCAGGGGCAGGTCACCGGCCGGTGGCGGTGGGACCACTGCCGGTGGCTCCGGATTCTGTTCAAAGCGCCACTCCAGGCCCAGAACCCGGGCCATGGTATCCAGTAACAGGGTCAGACGGACCGGTTTGATAATGTAACCGTTGTGCAGGCACGGGGACTCTGCCGAATGGTGGTCCTCACCGGCATCGGCAGAGACCATGATCACCGGAATCTGGTGGTTGTCATCCCGCAGTTGCTGAAGAATCTCCCAGCCGCTGTAGCCGGGCATGGATACATCCAGCAGCACCAGATCCGGACGTTCCCGTTCCACCAGCCCCTGCACCTCCAGAGAGTTTCCGGTATCACACACCTCAAAGCCCAGAGGTGACAGCAGGGATCGGATAACCTGCCGGTGAGACTGGTCATCATCTGCCAGCAGCACCTTGCGGCGACTGCCGTGGTAGCCATAGATACGGCGTATGGGAGTGGCGATGGAGTTCTCGGAAATGTTATGGAGGCTTGAAAGCATCAGGCTGACCCGGAAAGTACTGCCCACACCGGGTACGCTTTCCACACTGATGTCACCGCCCATGATTTCGGTCAGGAGCCGGGTGATGGTCAGTCCCAGGCCGGTTCCGGTCTGGCTCTGCCCCGGGGTGCGGATGCGTTCAAAGGGCCGGAATATCCGCTCCATATTGTCAGCGGAAATGCCTTCCCCGGTGTCCTGTACCGTAAATTCCGCCACCTGACTTCGGTACTTCAGGGTCAGGGTCACGCTGCCCTGATCCGTGTACTTGATGGCGTTGGAGAGCAGATTGATCAGGATCTGGCGCAGGCGCTTTTCATCGCTGGTGACCACATGGGGCAGGGGATAGGGACAGTGGTATTCAAAGGCCAGACCCTTTTCCTCTGCCTGTAGCCGGAACATGGTGACCACCTGCTCCATCAGCAGGCCGATGCGGACCCGGTCCCGGCGCAGGTCCAGCCGCCCGGCCTCGATCTTGGAAATGTCCAGCAAGCCTTCGATCAGGTCCGCCAGGTACAGGCCACTGCGGCGGATTACCTCCACTGCCTCCCGGCGGTGGGGCGGGAGGGCTTCATCATTCTCCATCAGCTGGGCATACCCCAGAATGGCATTCAGGGGGGAGCGCAGTTCATGGCTGATACCGGTCAGGTAACGGCTTTTGGCCCCGTTCGCGGCTTCTGCCTGCTCCTTGGCCTGCTGAAGGGCATGGTCGGTTCTTTCGTGAGCTACGATTTCCTCGGTCAGGCGCCGGGTCTGGCGGCGGGATTCCTCTTCCGCCACCATCCGGCTTTCCCGGGCCAGCACGAACAGCCAGCAGAAAACCCCGGTGACAATTACCAGCACAAAAAAGACTTTCCACAGGGTCAGTGCCAGCAAATCAGCTTCGGCCGCAGAGGTTATGGGGGTTTTGGCATAGATCAGTGACAGCAGCACCCCGGACAATCCGTTGACCAGAAGTAGCAGGCTCAGGAAATAGCCAAGCCGGCTGTGCATCCGGTCAAGAAGGGCTTCGGGTAGCCACCGACCCAGAAACTGCTGCAGCTGGTCCTTGTATCCAGCGCCCGGTTTACAGGCATCACCGCAGCGGGCATCCAGGGAACAGCACAGGGAACAGATGGTGCCGGCGTAGGCCGGGCAGTCGGTGACATCTTCCGACTCGAAGGCGTTCTCACAAATGGTACACCGCACCAGCTGGTGATCGGTGGCGATGGGAGTGAAGGTCCGGGCACTGTAGAAACGGCCCCCGGTATACCAGGCAATCAGCGGAACGGTTATCAGGGCCACCGCCAGGGCGATGAAATGGGACAGGGCCTGGGCTACCGGACCCAGTACACCGCTATGGCACACCAGTCCGGTGACCGAGGCCAGCACCATGGCACCCACACCAACGGGGTTGATGTCGTAAAGGTGTGCCCGCTTGAACTCGATATGGGCCGGGCTCAGGCCCAGGGGCTTGTTGATCACCAGGTCTGCCACCAGGGCTCCGACCCAGGCGATGGCGATAATGCCGAAAAAGCCGAGGGTTTCCTCCAGCGCCTGATACACCCCCAGCTCCATGACCAGCAGGGCGATGGCTACATTGAAAAATAGCCAGACCACCCGGCCGGGGTGGCTGTGGGTGAGTCGGGAAAAGAAATTTGACCAGGCGATGGAGCCGGCGTAGGCATTGGTGACATTGATCTTGAGCTGGCACAGGATCACGAAAATTCCGGCAACCGCCACCGACAGATCCGGCGAATGGGTGATGTAGTTGAAGGCCACCACATACATGGCACTGGGGTCGGCGGCGTCGGAGGCAGGGACGCCATGATTGAGGGCCAGCACCGCCAGAAAGGAGCCCCCGAGAATCTTCACCATACCGATCAGTATCCACCCTGGCCCGCCGGCCATGACCGCCACCCACCAGCGCCGCTTTTCCCTGGAATTCACCGGTTCCGGAATAAACCTAAGAAAATCCACCTGTTCACCGATCTGGGCAATCAGTGACAGAACCACTGCGGAGGCGGCCCCGAACATCACCAGGTTCAGACCCTGTCCGCCGGTGTCGGGGAGCCCCTGAAACTCTGTCAAGACGGTGATGGCCGAGGCATCGGACCAGATGATGAACACAAAAGGGGCCAGCTGCAGAAACACCCATACCGGCTGGGTCCAGAGCTGAAACCGGCTGATGGTGGTAATGCCGTGGGTAACCAGGGGGATTATCACCACGGCACAGATCAGATAGCCCACGGTAAGGGGAATGCCGAACAGCATCTTTATGGCCATGGCCATGATCGCCGCTTCAATGGCGAAGAAAAGAAAGGTAAAGGAGGCGTAGATCAGGGAGGTGATGGTGGAGCCGATATAGCCAAAGCCTGCACCACGGGTGAGCAGGTCGATATCCACCCCGTATTTTGCCGCGTAGTAGCTGATGGGCATGGCCGTCAGGAAGATGACCAGGCTGGCCACGATGATGGCCGCCAGGGCATTGTCGAACCCGTAGTGCAGGGTAATGGAGCCGCCAATGGCCTCCAGAGCCAGGAAAGAGATGGCGCCGAGCGCGGTATTGCTGACCCGGGCCGCCGACCAGCGCCGGGCGCTTTTGGCGGTAAAGCGCAGGGCATAGTCTTCCAGGGTCTGGTTGGCGACCCATTGGTTGTAATTGCGCCGAACCAGGAAAATGTTCTGTCGTGTTGTCATGGTAAGGGGGCCTTGTCACCTGCTGCGCACTGGTTTGGGGCGAATGAGCGGTTCTGGCACCCGGATTTATAGCTGCAACAAGATTCGTGCCACACACAGTGCATCTGTCTGTACGGGTGTTTTTAACGTGACAGTGCCGGAACCGGAATGCGTCAAATGACGTAGTGCGCTGGGGTATTTGTCGAATGGGAACCCGGACAGGGTCTGGACAGAATGTTTGGCGTGGAGGCTGTGCTTTCACAACCAAGTACGGCTCCGGCTACCAAACATTGTGAGGAATGACCATGGGTACGACAGAGACAACCGCCAGTGGGCGGTCATGCGGAAAGGGGCTGAGGCTCCGCAAGGGTCTGATGACGTTGGCGGCATCCATCATGCTGGCCACCTCCGCGCAAGCGGCAACACCGCCGACAGCCGAGGTGAACACCACCGGTCTGGCGGTCACCGACGATACCGTGAAAGTGGGTATCCTCCACTCCATAACCGGAACCATGGCGATCAGTGAGATCGGCTCGGTCCAGGCCGAGAAACTGGCTATCAAACAGATCAACGAATCCGGCGGTGTACTGGGCCGGCAGATTGAGTTCGTGCAGGAGGACGGTGCCAGTGACTGGCCCACCTTCGCTGAAAAGACCCGCAAACTGCTGCGCCAGGACGATGTGGCCGCCATCTTCGGCTGCTGGACCTCGGCTTCCCGGAAAGCCGTACTGCCGGTCATGGAGCAGTACAACGGCATGCTCTACTATCCGACCTTCTACGAAGGGCTGGAACAGTCCCCCAACGTGATCTATACCGGCCAGGAAGCCACCCAGCAGATTCTTGCCAGTATCGACTGGGCAGTGAAGACCAAAGGCGCCAAAACCTTCTATCTGCTGGGCTCCGATTACATCTGGCCCCGTACCTCCAACAAGATTGCCCGCAAGCATATCGACAAGCTGGGCCTGAAGGTTGTGGGTGAAGAGTACTATCCCCTGGGACACACCCAGTTCAACTCCGTGATCAACAAGATCAAGCTCAAGAAGCCGGACGTCATCTTCGCATCGGTAGTGGGTGGCTCCAACGTTGCCTTCTACAAGCAGATGAAAGCCGCCGGTATTGATTTCACCGACGAGAAGCCGCTGCTGCTGACCATCTCCGTTACCGAAGATGAAATCCGCGGTATCGGTGGCGAAAACGTGGAAGGCATCTACGCCTCCATGAAGTACTTCCAGAGCCTGGACAACCCGAACAACGAAGGTTTCGTGAAGGCGTTCAAGGAAGCCTACGGCGATGACATGGTCATCGGCGATGTGACCCAGGCAGCCTATCTCGGCCCATGGCTGTGGAAAGCAGCGGTTGAAAAGGCCGGATCCTTCGATATCGACAAGATCCGTGAAGCTTCTCCGGACATCGAATTTACCAAGGCACCGGAAGGCTATGTCCGCATCCACGAGAACCATCACCTCTGGTCCAAGACCCGTATCGGTCAGGCCCAGGCTGATGGCCAGTACAAGGTGGTCTACGAGACCGAAGATCTGATGGAGCCGGATCCCTTCCCCGAGGGTTATCAGTAATCGTGGCTGGCCGGTGCCTTCTGGCACCGGCCCCACGGTTTTCAGTTACCGGAGTGTGTTTATCCAAGGGGAGTAAGGCTCATGTTCGATGGCTATAGCACCAGTGAGTTGATGTCGATTTTTGCCATGCAGGGGTTTGCCGGGCTGTCCCTGTTTTCAGTGTTCGTTCTGATGGCGATGGGTCTGGCGATCATTTTCGGTCAGATGGGTGTCATCAATATGGCCCACGGGGAGTTCATGATCCTGGGCGCCTACACCACCTACCTGACATCCGGATTTTTCCAGAGTTACCTGCCAGGGCTGTTCGGCGGT
>JBFHSI010000143.1:0-8438 GCA_041591245.1 Marinobacter sp. | reverse complement strand
TACCCCGCTCCTGGCGGCGGCTGGTCTTCCAGGTAAAGTAAAAGCGTTCACCGGTGACCACCGGGTGACTGGACAGGCGCACGAAGTCAGCGGCGTCCTGCCGGCTGTCGAGCATATAGTCGTTGGTCAGCACGATACCCTGATGGAACCGGGCAGCCTCCTGGGCCAGCAGCATATGACTGAAATGCTGGATACGCACATCCCCGGGCAAGGGCTGACCCGCTGCCTGGAACCATGCCTCCCAGTCCCCCGCCATCCGCTCGAAAATACTGTGGGAGGACAGCAGGGGAAAACGGGCAATCAGCTCCGGCGTCAGGAAACGGTCCCTGTCACCCGTGGCATCCCATCCCAGCTTTCGGCACATGCGCTGCCAGTATTCCTGACTGCACACGGGAAACAGCCGCTCCACATACAGCAATTCGCTGCTGTAGGCCGGGGAATCCGGCCGGGTGGTGATGAAGCAGTCTGCCACCCGGTCCGACAGCTGCGGATTCTCCATACTCATTTCCAGTGACAGCTCCACCTGTGGATGCAGGCGCTGCAGTTCCGGCAAGCGCGGTATCAGCCAGCGCACCGCAAAGGAGCTGTAGGCGGAAATTCTGAGTCGGGCTTCCTCCCGCCCCAGCAGCTGCTCGCTGGCGCGCTCAATCTGCAGCAGGGCGGAACCTATGCTGTCCAGATACTGGCGGCCTTCATCGGTGAGCATAAGGCTGCGGCCCCGGCGCCAGAACAGCGGCTCCCCAAGATAGGTTTCCAGCTGCTTGATGCGGTGACTTACCGCACTCTGGCTGACCATCAGTTCCTCAGCCGCCAGGGAAAAGCTGTTGAGCCGGGCCACAGCCTCGAATACCGGCAGGGCTTTCAGGGGAGGCAGCTTCATTATCTGATTTCCTAATGAGTGATCAATAAAGATCATTTTATCGCATATCTAAGCCAGCATAGACTCTGCCTGAACAAATCCGGCCGGGGAACCATGCCCCGCCATCACAGAGTTCGGGAATCAAGGGTCGAGGTGAATCGTCATGTCTGGCAAAACCGTCAACAGCGCCATCCTGCTGCTGGTCGCAGGCAATGTCCTGGCTGTCATTTCCGATGTGTTCGTCAAGCTACTGGAAGCGGAGACACCGATATACCAGTTCGTCTTCCTGCGCAGCCTGCTGACCCTCTTACTATTGCTGCCCCTGGCTGGCCAGCTTGACCGCCGGTCTCTGTTTACCGGTTTCAAGCTGCATGCAGTGCGCGCCCACGTGACTCTGGCCGGGACTGTATTCATGGTAATTGCCCTGATCCAACTGCCCCTGGCCACCGCCAATGCGGTGTTCTATGCCGCCCCCATTCTGGTGATGGTGCTGTCCGTGGTGTTTTTCCGGGAAACCCTGTCCCCCCTGAGCCTGATCGCTGTGGTCAGCGGTTTTGCCGGCATTCTGCTGATTCTGCGCCCCACCAGTATCAACTGGGCCGCTCTTGCGGCTCTGGGGTCCGCCCTGTCCCTGGCCATCAGCGCGCTACTGGTACGCAAACTGCCCCGTCAGCAGTCCACGGTCCACAAGCTGTTCCTGAACTATCTGCTGATTCTGCCAGCCGCCGGAGCTCTGGCCCTGTGGGAAGGTGCGCCCTGGGACAACCAGATGCTTGTCAGCGCCCTGGGATCTGCGGTCTTTATTCTGGGTTACAACGTGACGGTATTGCTGGCCTACCGGCAGGTGGATGCCAACCGGGTTACCAGTGCCGAGTACACCGGACTGTTGTGGGCGGTGCTGATTGGCTGGATCGGATTCGGGGAGGTGCCGGACCTGCCTTTCCTGGCCGGCAGTCTGATGATTGTGGTGCCACTGATTCTGATCGGCCTGCGCCAGCACAAGTATCCGGCTCTGGAGCCGGAGCTGGTCAGGGCTGACTGATGCCGGGGCCCGCTGCCCCGGCAGTCTTCAGGACAGGGGCCGGATACTGGCCAGGAAACCGGCAACGCCGGTGAGCACGATTTCCGCCGCCATGGCGTACAGGATCAGGCAACTGATCTTGGACAGGATATTCAGCCCGGTCTTGCCCAGGGCCTTTTCCAGATACCCGGAAAGGTGCAGCAGAACCGAAAGCACCCCCAGGCCCGATACCAGTCCCAGCAGACCTCCGGCCACTTCCGGAATGGTCTTCAGCTCGGCACCGTACACCAGAATGGCACCCACAGTTGCCGGACCGATCATCACCGGAATCGCCAGGGGCACCACCGCCACATCGTCCCGGCTTTCATTGGGAAGATCCGTGGCATGGTTCCGGGTGCCGCTGTTGACCAGGCTGATGGCGGTCAGGAACAGCAGGCAGCCGGCACCAATGCGGAAGGAGTTCAGGGTGATGCCAATGGCCTCGAACAGCAGGGGGCCGGCAAAAAACAGGATCACCCCCAGAACAAAAGCGGAAACCGTTGCCCGGTGAATGACTGAGGCTTTTTCTTCCGCCGGAAAGCCCCGGGTCAGTGCCAGAAACATGGTCACCACAAAGAAGGGCGCCAGCAGAAATACAAAGCGTATGGTGCTGCTGAGATAGGTACTGAAGAAGGTTTCCAACATTTCACAAACTTCCGGCCGGTGGCAAAAACGCAAGCATAGCGCCGAATCCGCACTGCCGCCCTAAGCAACAGAACGTATATCTACCAGATATACCCATAGGTATTAGTCATAAATACTTATTCACATGGTATAATTACCGCCCTTTTTTTCCTTCCTGCGAGGTTAATCCGGAGTTGTCATGTCATCACTAAGCCGAATTCTCTGCCCCCAGCTGCGTGAACGCGTCATGAATGCCCATGATGCGGCGGCCCTGATTCCTTCCGGCGCCAATGTCGGTATGAGCGGCTTCACCGGTGCCGGCTATCCCAAGGAAGTGCCCCAGGCACTGGCCCAGCATATCCGCGAAGCAAGGGTTCGGGACGAAAATTTCCGCATCAACGTATGGACCGGAGCCTCTACCGCACCGGAGCTGGATGGTGCGCTGGCGGAAGTGGATGGCATTGAAATGCGGTTGCCGTACCAGAGCGATCCCGCCTGCCGGCAGAAAATCAACGACGGCCAAATGGACTATATCGATATCCACCTGTCCCATGTGGCCCAGCACGCCTGGTCCGGCTACTTCGGTGACCTGGATATTGCAGTGATTGAAGTGACCGGTGTTCTTGAGGATGGCCGCCTGATTCCATCCTCATCCGTGGGTAACAACAAAACCTGGATCGATCATGCCGACAAGGTGATTCTGGAGGTCAACTACGGTCAGAGCATGGGCCTGGAGGGTATGCACGATGTTTACTATGGCACCGCCCTGCCACCGAACCGCAAGCCCATCCAGATCCTGGCTCCGGATGACCGTATCGGTGATCAGTATCTGCACTGCCCGCCGGAGAAGATCATTGCGGTGGTGGAAACCAATGCCCATGACCGGAATTCCCGGTTCACACCACCGGATGAAACCTCCCAGCGTATTGCCGGACATCTGCTGGAGTTTTTCGACAACGAGGTGAAGAAAGGCCGTCTGCCGGCCAACCTTCTGCCCCTGCAGTCCGGTGTCGGCAATATTGCCAATGCGGTGATGGCCGGACTCAACCACGGCCCCTTCGAAAACCTGACCGCCTATACCGAAGTGCTTCAGGACGGCATGCTGGAAATGCTGAAATCCGGCAAACTGGCAAAAGCCTCGGCGACCGCATTTTCCCTGAGCCCGGAAGCCAACCAGGAACTGGCCAACAATATTGATTTCTACCGGGAAAGGATCATTCTGCGTACCCAGGAAATCAGCAACCATCCGGAAGTCATCCGGCGTCTGGGCATCATTGCCATGAATGGCATGATCGAGGCGGACATCTACGGCAACATCAACTCCACCCATGTCATGGGTACCCGTATCATGAACGGTATCGGCGGCTCCGGTGATTTTGCCCGCAACGGTTACATCTCCGTGTTCATGACTCCGTCCACAGCCAAAAAGGGTGCCATCTCTGCGATCGTACCCATGGCATCCCATGTGGACCATACCGAACACGATGTGGATATCATCGTGACCGAGCAGGGCCTGGCAGACCTGCGCGGCCTGGCACCCCGCCAGCGGGCCCTGAAAATCATCAACACCTGTGCCCACCCGGACTATCGCCCGAAGCTGCTGGACTACTATGAGCGGGCCTGCGCCAGCGGCCGGGGTATGCACACCCCGCATCTGCTGGACGAAGCCCTGAGCTGGCACCACCGGTTCGAGGAAACCGGCAGTATGTAGGCGCTACCGGCCTGAGGTCTCAGGACCTCAGGCCGGGTTCACAGATATAGCAGCCGGTATCAAACCTGCGGGTCTGTTTGCGGAACTGCCAGGTGAAGCCCGGCCACAGGGTAGTGTTCTTGCCATTCTCGTTCACATACCAGCTCTTGCAGCCGGTCTGCCACACCGAATCCCCCAGCTTTTCCTGAATACCGTCGTTGTAACTGCGGTAGGCCTCTTCCCGCACTTCCACGCTCTGCCAGCGGTTTTTCTTCATTTGCTGCAGGGCATCGAGGATGTACTGGATCTGGGATTCGATCATGTACACCATGGAACTGTGGCCAAGGCCGGTATTCGGTCCCATCAGGGTGAAAAAGTTGGGGAAGCCGGCAATGGTGGTGCCCTTGTAGGCCGAAGCCCCGTCTTCCCAGGCCGCCAGCAGGTCCTGGCCGCCCCGACCAAAGACCATGCCCCGGGGGATGGGCTCCTGGGCCCGGAATCCGGTGCCGTAGATAATGCAGTCCACGGTCCGCTCCCGGCCCAGGTTATCCACAATCACGTTACCCCGAACTTCCCGGATGCCATCGGTCAGCACATTCACATGATCCTGATCCAGCGCCGGATAATAGTCATTGGAGATCAGTACCCGTTTGCAGCCGAAGTGGAAGTCCGGTGTCACCTTGGCGCGCAGGGCCTTGTCCCGGATCTGCCGCCGGATATGGCGGCGGGCCTGCAGCTCACCCAGTTTCAGAATACGGGGATTGCCCACAAACCCGAGTACCCGGGCTTCCAGGGACCAGTACACACTCTGGCGCAGGGCATTGAGTGACTGGGGAAACTTGCTGAACATCCACTTCTCCGCAGGGCGGATTTCCCGGTCCGGCTTGGGCATGATCCAGGGTGCGGTACGCTGGTACAGGTCCAGATGGGCGGCGCTTTTCGCCACTTCCGGTACAAACTGGATGGCCGAGGCACCGGTGCCGATCACCGCCACCCGCTTGCCCCGCAGGTCGTAGTCATGATCCCAGTCCTGGGAGTGGAAGTGGGTACCGGTAAAGGTTTCCAGGCCCTTGATAGACGGATAGGCCGGGGTACTCAGCCCACCCATGGCGGAAACAACAATGCCCGCCTGCAGGCTGTCAAAGGCCGGCAGATCCTTGTCGCTCCGGTCCAGTTCATCACCGGGTTTCAGGCCCTTGCGCTCCATATAGCCCCACAGTTCATTGCTGGCACAGGTTTCCACATGCCAGGCAGCCCGGTCTTCCTGATAGCGCACACCGGCCACCCGGGTATTCAGGCGAATATGCTTCGTCAGCCCGTATTTCTCCGCGCAGTTGCGCAGGTAGGCCTGGATTTCCTTCTGCTGGGCAAACATCCGGCTCCAGCCCGGGTTCTGTTCAAAGGAAAACGAATAGAGGGCTGACTGCACATCACAGGCACATCCCGGATAGTGATTTTCATGCCAGGTTCCGCCCACATCATCGCTCTGCTCCAGGATGACGAAATCCTCAAACCCGGCCTGCTTGAGCCGGATACCCATGCCCAGGCCTGAAAAGCCGGTTCCGATAATGGCAATCTGTACTGTCTCGCTCATGGAAGCCCCGTTCTGCCGTGGCCTTTACGGCCTTGTCTGTTGTTGTGCATCCGGTCATGATGACCCCGTGTAGACACATGTATACACAGCGGGTAGACAGGTGTATACATGACGGATTCCAATTCCCGGGTATTGGCCCCCGGAGACAACAAACTGTCCTGACCGCCCCCAGTGAGCCTCAGGTCTGGCAGGAACAAAGCCCGGATGACTGCCACCTGCAGTCCGGGCTGAAACCGGATAGGAACACCATGAGCGCAATGACAGGCGGAAAACTGAAGCTGGTGCAGGCAGCCCTGCGGCTGATTACCCAAACCCGGAGCCTGACCTCCCTGGGGCTGCGGGAGCTGGCCCGGGAGGCGGGACTGAACCCCAACACCTTCTACCGGCATTTCCGCAATCTGGACGAGTTCGGGCTGCAGGTGCTGGGCTTCATTGCCGGGGATATGAAAGCTGCGGTGCGGGAACTGCGGAGAATGGCACAATCATCAGAGCAGGCGACCCATGACACAGTGGCCTATGTCTACGGGTATTTTCTTGCCCACCCGGCGGCCGTTACCGTGGCCGTAAGGGAACTGCACGGTTCCTCGCCACTGCTGAGACAGGCCCTGAAAGCACAGCTGGATGCCAGTGCCCGGGAAATGGCAGAAGATATTATTGAGCGCAGACTGGTGCCGTCGGTGGCGCCGGAAACCATTCATGAGATTTCCGGGATGACCATTCGCTATATCCTGTTCCGGGCCATGGACTATATCGATGCCCCGGAACAGAGGGAGCGGATCCAGCGGGAAACCGAAAACTTCATCAACCGACAGTTCCGGGGGGCCATGGTGGAGCACCTGACCCCGGAGCAGGTCGCCGCTCTGGTTGCCGAAAAACAGGCATAAAAAAACCCCGGATAACCGGGGCCAAGGGAGTGTTCAAACTCAGTAAAGTTCAGCCAGTGACTTCTTGGCAAAGGGCTTGATCTCTTCAAGCCGCCCCTCTTTGACCTTGACCAGCCATTCCGGGTCCTGCAACAGGGCGCGGCCCACAGCCACCAGCTCGAATTCATGATTGGCCATACGCTCAACCAGTTCATCAATGCCGGCCTGTTCAACCGCTTCCTTGGTGCTGGCAAAGGTGCCGCTGATAAAGTCTTCGGTCAGCCCCACACTGCCCACGGACATGGTGGGTTTGCCGGACAGTTTCTGGGTCCAGCCAGCCAGGTTCAGGCTGGAACCTTCAAACTCAGGCTCCCAGAAACGGCGGGTTGAAGCGTGGAAGATATCCACACCGGCCTCAGCCAGAGGCTTCAGGAAGCGCTCCAGTTCCTCCGGAGAATTCACCAGCCGGGCCTCATAGTCCTGCTGCTTCCACTGGGAGAAACGCAGCATGATGGGGAATTCCGGGCCAACGCGGTGACGGACTTCCTCGACAATCTCCACCACAAAGCGCAGACGGTTTTCCAGGCTGCCGCCGTATTCGTCATCACGCTGGTTGGTGCCTTCCCACAGGAACTGGTCCAGCAGGTAACCGTGGGCACCGTGCAGCTCCACACCGTCAAAGCCAAGGGCTTTCGCATCCTGGGCGGCATCCCCGAAGGCCTGCACTACATCCCGGATGTCTTCTTTGGTCATGGCCTTGCCGCTGGGCTTGCCCGGTGCAAACAGACCGGACGGGCTGTAACCGGGAACCGATGGATCCGGTTCCACACCTTCCTTGCGCACAGCACCTACGTGCCAGAGCTGGGGAAAAATGGCTCCACCCGCTTCATGTACCGCATCCACTACCTTCTTCCAGCCGGCCAGGGCTTCGTCACCATAGAAGGCAGGTACATTGGGGTAGCCGTTGGCGGCCGGATGATTGACCGTGGTGCCTTCGGTAATGATCAGGCCCACACCTGCTTCCGCCCTGCGCCGATAATAGTCCACAACATTCTCTCCCGGGATACCTTTCGGGGAGAAATTACGGGTCATGGGGGCCATGGCCACACGGTTACGCAGGGTGAGATTGTGAATCTCGAAGGGTGCAAACAAAGGCCCAAGGTTGGTTGTCATCGGGTACCGCTCCTCACATCATAAATCGGGGTTGGGTGGGATTGCCGGCACAGCAGAGCAATAGCAACCTCACCAATTTGGTTTCGTAAAGCAACCCTATTGAATCTGGTTTCAAAATGCAACCCTATTTGATAGACTCCGGAAATGGCCAGAAAACGTTTTGATGATTCCAACTGTTCCGTCGCCCGCGCCCTTGATGAAGTCGGTGACTGGTGGTCCCTGCTGATTGTGCTTCACGGCATGTATGGCACCCGCCGGTTCGTTGATTTCCAGCAACAGCTGGGCATCGCCAAGAACATTCTCTGTGACCGGCTCACCCGCCTGGTGGAATCCGGCGTCATGCGCAGGGTGGATGTGGGCGAACACGGCTCCCGCTTCGAGTACCGCCTGACCGAAAAAGGCCGGGACCTGTTTCCGGTTGAGATTGCCCTGCGCCAGTGGGGCGACAAATGGAACCCCTCCCCCGGCCAGCCCCCCCTGGATCTGCGGGACCGGGCCACAGGCCGCCCCATCCAGCAGGTCGCCGTGCAGGATGCAGATGGCAATGCCCTCACCATTAGGGATGTCTTTGTGCG
>JBFHSI010000142.1:0-8477 GCA_041591245.1 Marinobacter sp. | reverse complement strand
ATGGAGTGACGGCGGTGCTTGTGGGCATCCGGATCTGTCAGTCCCATAAAGATGGCCACCTTGCAGTCCGGATGTCCCACACCGGTGCTCCACCACTTGCGGCCATTGAGCACCACCTCGTCACCTTCCACTACCGCTGTCGCTTCCATATTGGTAGCGTCGGAGGAGGCCACCGCCGGTTCGGTCATACAGAATGCGGAGCGGATCTCGCCACTGAGCAGCCGGGGCAGCCATTGCGCTTTCTGTTCCTCGGATCCGTAATGGATCAGCACTTCCATATAGCCGGTATCAGGAGCATTGCAGTTGAAGATTTCCGGTGCGATAAAGCTGCGCCCGGTTTCCTCGGCAATCAGGGCATAGTCGGAGTTCAGCAGGCCACAACCGTACTTTTCATCCGGGAAAAACATGTTCCAAAGTCCCTGGGCTTTGGCCTTTTCCTTCAGCTCCCGGATAACCGGCAGAACCACCCAGCGGTTATCCTGGGACGCCAGTTCCTTGTGGTACTCAGCTTCAACCGGCAGTATCTCTTCCGCCATGAATTTTTTTACCCGGTCGAGATAGTCCTGGCCTTTCGCGGAAATACTGAAATCCATCACCGAATCCTCACTGAATTGGCACGGTCGAGTGCTCTGATGTTGTCGTAATGCAGTCAGTCTAGGGGCCATCCCTTTATTACGCGACTGAATTATACTTATCACGTATCATTAGCCTTGCTTATTCACAAAAACCGGACACTGCATGGCCCTGAACCGTCTTGACCTGAACCTGCTGCATGTTTTCGACACCATCTACCGGGAAGGCAGCCTGACCCGGGCAGCCCGTACCCTGCACCTGACCCAGCCTGCGGTCAGCCATTCCCTGGCGCGGCTGCGGGAACACTTTGATGACCCTCTGTTTACCCGTCAGGGCAATCAGATGGTGCCCACCCCCCTGGCCCGGCGTTTTCTGGAGTCCATGCGCCCCGGACTGACCCAGGTCCAGAGCGCGGTCAACCAGTTTCATGCCTTTGATCCCGCCAGTCAGCGGAAAACCTACTCCCTGGGCCTGCGGGACATTCTGGAATCCACCTTCCTGCCCCAGCTGCTGAAACGCCTGGCGCCCTATCCGGAGCTGGAAATTGCCAGTCAGCGTATCCCCCGCCGGGACATGGAAACCTGTCTGGCCACGGGCAAGCTGGATTTTGCGGTGGATGTGCTGCTGCCGGTCAGTACCCAGACCGCCCACGAACTGCTGCGGCGGGACCGCCTGGTGGTTCTGGCAAGAAAGGATCACCCCCTGGCTTCAGCCCCCCTGACCATGGAGAAATACCTGTCCGTATCCCATGTTCTGGTGTCGTCGCGGGCAGAAGGTCCGGGTATTGAGGATTTCGAGCTGTCGCGGCTGGGAGTCCAGCGCAACATCCGGCTGCGCTGCCAGCATTACTTTGCTGCCTGCCGGGTGGTTGAGGAAACGGATATGCTGCTGACCATGCCCGAGACCTACGCCCGGATCATCGCCGAAAAGACCGGCGTCGTCATTATGGATCCACCGGCCCGGTTCCCCTCCATCGACGTGCACCTGTACTGGCACAAGGCCTATGAACAGGAACCGGCACTGGTGTGGTTTCGGGAGCAGTTGCGGGAGATCCGCTGAGGCAGTGTCAGTAGGCACCCACCGCCAGCAGAAAGCCGAAGAATGCAGCGGCGGTGATAGCCATGGCCGCCACCACAATGCCAAAGCCCCACCAGATGGCCGCGCCTTCAGATATGTCCATATCGTGGCCCCGGAGGGTACGGTAAAACGCCCAGGGCCCCAGGACAAAGGCGCCAAAAATAAAAAGCGGAAGCCCGACACTGATGCCCGCAAAGGTCCAGGTTGCCAGCGACGACGCCCGCTCGGACAACTTCTCCCGGACACCATGGTGCTCAAGGAATTTCCTGCAGAAAAACCAGAGCAGCGCATAGAGCGCAACCACAAACACCAGTCCGCCAATAATGGTTAGGATACGGTACAGCAAGGGAACTATTCCTGTCAGTTAACGGTTGATGAGCAGGGCCTATTCATCGGCCATGACAAATTCAAGACGTCCGGGGGCCACATGAATGTCCACCGGCATCATACCGAACATGCGCTGGGCAAAATCCGTGTCATCCAGACGATACACCGGCATGGTCTCCAGCATCTGTGCCACCACCCGCATTACAGTATCGGTAACCGGCTTCAGATCCCCCTTGAACAGGGGGGAATCCACGCTGCTTTCCAGCAGCTGCAGGCGACGGATATAAATGGCCTTTTCCGTGCTGTCATAGACCGGAGCCCCTTCCACCTTCAGGGCGATGTCCACCGGAATCCGGGCCAGCAGGGCATTGACTGCCACCTGGCCCTTGAGATCAATAACCGCTACATCACGGCCATCGGGACCCAGGGTCACATCCGCATCGGTAAGACTCAGGCTGAGGGGAGATCCGCTCTGCAACTGCTGCCGGTCATAGTCACTGACCGCATTCTGCAAATGCCGCTCCAGCTCACCTTCGGAGATGGAGTAGGGAGAAAAACTGGCACAGCCAGCCATCAGGGAAACCGCCAGCATGAGCAGAGCCTTCAGGCTCAGCCGCGTCATCCGTAAAGTCATCATAGTCTTCTCTCCATGAGTTTGGAGCCTATACTGAGGCACCGGAGAGATCAGGGCAAGAGCGGAAAAGGAAGGTACGGCTGCAGACCGGAAAGACTCAGGTCTGCAGCCGGAAAAACGGGCAACTGAAAGAAACTCAGCTGCCGGACAGGGACTGATCCGAAGGATCAATCTCCATCTGCTGGATGGCAATAACCGCCTGGGTCCGGTTACGGACTCCCAGTTTGCGGAACACTGCAGTGATATGGGCCTTGATGGTGGCTTCGGAAACATCCAGATCATAGGCAATCTGTTTGTTCAGCAAGCCTTCCGCCAGCATACCCAGCACCCGGAACTGCTGCGGGGTCAGCGATGCCAGCTTTTCCGAAAAGTCGGTGGTATCGGAATGCATCCGCTCCAGCTTGTCGGCTACACCTTCCGGCAACCACACGTCACCCTCAAGAACCGCCTGGATCGCCTGGGTTATGACCGGCAGGGACGCCGACTTGGGAATGAAGCCGGACGCCCCGTAATCGATGGAACGGCGCATGACCTGCAGTTCCTCTGATCCTGACACAACCACCACCGGCAGCCCCGGATACTGCCCGCGCATGAACACGAGCCCGGAAAAGCCATGAGCACCCGGCATATTGAGATCCAGAAGAACCAGATCCGCATCCGGGTGCGACTCTACCGCCGCCTGCAGTGCTTTGATGCTGTCGACCTCTACGGTCTCGGCATCCGGCACCGCCTGACTGACCGCCTGCTTGAGTGCTGCACGAAACAGCGGGTGATCATCAGCGACGATAATTGTTTGTGCCATTCAACAGATTCCTCAAAGGTTCATGGCCGTCTATCGGCCCTACTTGAATGCACGACTGTTAATGAGGTCATCCACCACACTCGGATCCGCCAGTGTGGAGGTGTCGCCCAGTTGATCATGCTCGTTGGCTGCGATTTTACGCAAAATCCGGCGCATAATCTTGCCAGAACGGGTCTTGGGTAGTCCAGGCGCCCACTGGATCACATCCGGAGAGGCAATGGGACCGATTTCCTTGCGCACCCACTGTACCAGCTCTTTCTTCAGCTCGTCCGTCGGCTCTTCACCCTGCACCAGGGTGACATAAACGTAGATGCCCTGCCCCTTGATATCATGGGGATAGCCGACAACCGCAGCTTCCGCCACCTTGTCATGGGCTACCAGAGCGCTTTCCACCTCGGCAGTCCCCATGCGGTGACCGGATACGTTCAGGACGTCATCCACACGGCCGGTAATCCAATAATAGCCGTCTTCGTCCCGACGTGCGCCATCACCGGTGAAATACATGCCCTTGTAGGTGCTGAAGTAGGTCTGGGCAAAGCGTTCATGGTCACCGTAAATGGTGCGCATCTGGCCAGGCCAGCTGTCCAGGATAACCAGGTTACCCTCGTTCTTGCCTTCCAGAATGTTGCCGTCACTGTCCACCAGGGCAGGCTGTACACCGAAGAAGGGAACCGTGGCCGATCCCGGCTTCAGATCAATGGCACCGGGCAGAGGTGCGATCAGGATGCCACCGGTTTCAGTCTGCCACCAGGTATCCACAATCGGGCACTTGCCGTTACCGATGACCCGGTGATACCACTCCCAGGCTTCCGGGTTGATAGGTTCACCAACAGAGCCCAGCAGTTTCAGGCTGTCACGGCGGGTGCCGTCCATGCAGGACTCGCCTTCAGCCATCAGCGCACGGATCGCAGTCGGTGCGGTGTACAGGATATTGACCTTGTGCTTGTCAACCACCTGCCCCATGCGGGAGCTGTCCGGATAGTTGGGCACGCCCTCAAACAACAGGGTAACCGCACCGTTGGCCAGCGGGCCGTAAAGGATGTAGCTGTGACCGGTAACCCAGCCGAAGTCCGCAGTACACCAGTAGACATCGCCATCGTGGTAGTCGAAGACATACTGATGGGTCATGGAAGCATAGACCAGATAACCGCCGGTGGTATGCAGAACCCCTTTGGGAGCTCCGGTAGAACCGGAGGTGTAGAGCATGAACAGGGGGTCTTCCGCGTTCATGGGCTCGGCCGGGCAGTCCGCAGAGGCCGCAGCCACCAGGTCTTCATAACGCTCATCGCGCCCTTCAACCCAGGGGATGTCGCCACCGGTGCGGGAGACCACAACCACTTTCTCCACCACTGCGGAATCTTCTTCATTCTTGAGGGCGGCATCCACATTCTTCTTAAGAGGAATCTTGCGGCCGCCGCGCAGGCCCTCATCCGCGGTGATCACGAAACGGGACTTGCCGTTGACCACACGGGCACCCAGAGCCTCCGGAGAGAAACCGCCAAACACCACAGAGTGGATAGCACCAATGCGGGCACAGGCCAGCATGGCAACCGCAGTTTCAACGATCATGGGCATGTAGATGGTAACCACATCCCCTTTCTTGACACCCAGGCCCTTGAGGGCGTTGGCGAACTTACAGGTTTCCTCGTACAGTTCGCGATAGGTGACGTGACGGGATTCGGACGGGTCGTCGCCTTCAAAGATAATGGCCGTCTGGTCACCCCGGGTTTCCAGATGGCGGTCAAGACAGTTGGCGGAAGCGTTCAGCTCACCGTCTTCAAACCATTTGATGGACAGGTTGTTATAGTCGTAAGTGGTGTTTTTTACCCGGGTGTACGGTTTGATCCAGTCCAGCCGTTTGCCGTGTTCTCCCCAGAAAGTATCCGGATCCTCCACTGACTGACGATACATTGCATCATACTGTTCCCGGTTCACCAGAGCCCGTTGTGCTACCTCGGGACTTACCGGATATACCTGTTTATCAGTCATTGTGCTCCCCTTTTTGTATGTGTCCGTTGTCGTTGTGAGTTTTTAGATTATAGGGTGGCCGGACCTGTCCGGCCCTAAAGACGGATGCCTTTAGTTGACCATGTGTGCCAGTGCACAATGAATTAGACTAACGTCCTAATGCACATGAACTTTTAGCCGACATTGTCCGCTAACCTGCAAGAAAACAACGGTAAATTGCGCTACTTGACATGTTTCTCAAAAGTCGGACAAAGACCGGCAGCATGCCGGTGCGGACACAACCCGGCGAGAGGCATATAAGAAAGAAAAACAGGAAAGGGGCACCTGGACGGTACCCCTTTTTTCTGGCTGGCAGGATGCCGGCAAATCCAGGATTCAGGCTGCTTTTTTACGGTTTCGGGCAGCCCTCAGGCTGTAGAGCTTGCGCTCCCGCAGGGCATAGCGGTTAAGCCCGGCAAGGTGGATCTTGCGCAGGTATTGGGCCCAGTCAATTGCTCGGGGATCAACCGGGAACAGAGCCCTGTCCGCCTCTCCCATGCGCCCGGACAGGGCCAGCAATTCATCATTACGGAAAATATAATCGGGCGCGGTATAGAACCCGAATATTGTGGCCAGCGAGCGGGTGGTATCCAGGTTTCGCAGCAGTTTCAGTTCCCGCCTCTGCCCCACCATGCGCATAGCCCGGACTGCAACCCCCAGAGGGAACCGGACACCGCCCACCACTGCGTCAAACAGCTTCCGGTTCACCGCAATAAAGGGCTTTGTCGGTTTGCGGTAGAACAGCTGCTCGTAGGCCTGGTAATTGGTTTTCGCTTCCGCCATCAGATGATCAATAAACTCACCCAGGGTCACCGGGTTGGAGCTGCCACTGCAGCACTGGTAGATACGGCGCTCAGCCGGGCCAGTCACAGCCTCGGCAAGGGACAGGACTATGGCATTGGCCACCAGGTCCACCGGTATCACATCAATAACGCCGGAACGCTTGCCGGGGAACAGGGTTACCTTGCCCCGGGCGTAGGCCATGATAATGGCATCAGCCACCTTCACCCCTTCAATCCAGCCCGGGGCCGGCTCAGCAAGGGCACTTTCGATAATGGAGGGACGTACAATGGTCAGACTCCGGCCCGCCAGGGCCTTCATCAGCAACTGCTCACCCAGCCATTTGGTAAAGGTATAGGTGTCACTCCAGCCATAGTGGTTGGCCTCACGGATACCCAGTTCCACCAGCTTTTTCTCCAGCACCTTGCCGGAATAACGGGAGCGGACATCGGCGACCTTGTCATCCAGCAGCCGCACCAGTTCATCAATCTCGTAATAACCCTCAGTGCTGCGGGGAATGTCTGCCCCGGCCGGCTTGTTCACTGTCTCCGCTACCTGCCCGGAGTTCATGCCGTTGACGTAGCAGGTGGACACCTGGAGTACTGTCAGCTTCGGGTTCAGCTGTGCCAGTCCGGCAATGTTTTCAAGGCTTCGGGTATTGATGGTCAGGGCCTTGTCCAGCTCCTCCCGGAAGTTCACGCTCGCTGCGGAGTTGATCACCGCATCCAGACCACCCGCCAGAGCCTGGAACTGCTCCTCCGGCAAACCGAACATGGGAGCAGTAATCTCCCCGGTCAGGCAGTGCACCCGCTCCTCGAGCATATGCTCGAAAGTGTCATTATCGTCGGCCCGCAGCCGGTCGAATACGGAAGAAGTGGCAATCTCATTGAGAAACCGGCTGCGGGCATCCGGATACCGCTTGTTACCCCGGATCAACAGGTGAATACCGCCGATTTCGGGTACCGAGCGCATCAGTTTCTCCAGCACCACCTTGCCCAGAAAGCCGGTGGTACCGGTAACCAGCACATGCTTGCCCCGGAGCTGTTTCAGTACTTTTGATGACTCTACGGATTTGAGTTTCGATATCGTCATGGGTGAACTCCTTCTCTGTCAGTCTGAATGCAGCCAGTGCACAGTGGCTATAGGGAAAATCCTTTGCGAACCTGGTTTATGTCATCCGTTGCATATACCAGGCCACACTCCCCGGGATCTGGAATCAGATATTGAGCAGTATCCGTGACAGCAAGGTGACATGCCACAAAACGGGAATAAAGAAACGTAATGTTTGATTTGTGTCTACTGCGCACGGTTTTTGCTGCCCCCAAAAGGTGCAGAAATCCGGAAAATGCGCCAGAGCCTTGCGCAGGAATCCTTTTTGCCGGAAAAAATCTACCACTTTTGTCTGACATTCCGATCAGGAACATTGACGGGGTTTGCAAAGCATTGCAGTACGTTATTTTGTGTATCTGAAAATGCGCATCAGGGCACATAAATTCAATAGCTGCTCCCCTAAGCTCGAAATCATCAAAAAACAACAATAACAGGCACGATCATGCGCGATACCTACCGGTACATAGGCCCCTTTTACGATTTTCTCAGCAACCTCTACAGCGGCAGAAACATTCATCGCTGCAAGGCGGCCATGCTCAATGTGGAAACCATCAGTCCCGGTGACCGGGTACTTTTCGCAGGCGTTGGCCATGGCCGGGATGCCATCCGGGCCGCAGAGCTTGGTGCGGATGTCACCGTTGTGGACCTTTCCGAAACCATGCTGCGCAAGTTCTCCGAGGCCCTGAACAAGGAGGCCCCGGATCTGGTTGTCCACCGTATCCATAAAGACATCATGACCGTGGAAGAGTTCGGTCACTACGACATGGTGGTTGCCAATTTCTTTCTGAACGTATTCGAGGAAGAGCGGATGGTTCAGGTGCTGGAGCACCTGATCCGTCTGGGCAAACCGGGCGCCAGGGTGGTGATCGGTGACTTCAGTTACCCCACCGGCAACCTGTTCGCCCGCACCTTCAAGAAGCTCTACTGGTATATGGCCGTATTTGTGTTCTGGCTGTTTGCCAACAATGCCTTCCACCGGATCTACAACTACCCCGAACACATGCAGCGGCTTGGGGTTGAGGTCACCGAGAAAAAGCACTTCAGCCTGCTGAAAATGGACTGTTACTGGTCCATCCTGGGCCGCAAACAGTCCTGAACCTGCTGGACCATTCTTCTGACACCACACCGGAGAGCAGGTATATGTCGGACCAGATGCTTGTGCTGGAT
>JBFHSI010000141.1:0-8526 GCA_041591245.1 Marinobacter sp. | reverse complement strand
GCGGTTCACCGTGGGCGAGTGCTTTTTTGCGTGGTTTGCGTATCAACATGGTCGGCGTCCTTTACTGAACCAGTGTAGTGGCGCTGCCAAGAACGGCGGCACAGCTTGCTTTGACAACGGTTTCTGTACGGTCTGAGTCACAGGTGCCGTCGCAGTTGGTGAGTCGGTCCATCAGATCTCCCAGCTCACTTTCTATGTTGCTGTCTGCGGGCTGTGAGTTCAGGCCAATGCCCACAAATTTCTCCAGCAGTGGTGTAATGACCTGGCTTCTGCCTGCGGCATCAAAGGCGCTCTCCGCCGGAGCCGAGAAATTAAAGTCCGGGAAGAACTGCGATCTCAGCGAGGTGTCTGCCACCAGGGCATCACAGTACTGGATGGCCATCTGGGTAATCGCCATCTGATGGGATGACAGGAAGCCCTGGATGTTCTCCACACTGGGCAACTGCTGTTTCACGGTCTCATAGGTGTTCTTGACGGCCGCACGGGTCTTGGGCACGCCGGTCATCCGGGCCATGGACTCGTTGATTTCATCAAAGGTCCTCAGGCCAATAACTGACGATGCAGGCAGATCTGCGGGCTCCGGTTCCGGAATCAGTTCCGGTTCGGTACGGCTGTAGGTGCTGTCTCCCAGCTGATCGAAGGTCAGGAAGAAGAGATCGCTGCCAGGGCCGTTTTCCAGGGCAATAATGGTGCCCTGACGGGACAGGGACTGGCCTATGCCGGGTTCATAGTCATCGGCGTTCAGGGTCACGTCCAGATTGGCCCAGACCTGTCCCACCGCTGCTTCCTTGCCATTGATGCCAAGGCGCATGCCCTTGAGAGGGATATCGTTTGGCTCAGCGGTATCATCCAGGCTGATAAAGAAGGGGCTGAGGAAGCTGTAGCTATAGCTGTCGAACTGGCTGACCTCAAACACGATATAGGCTTTGGGGACGTCTATCAGGTGGGAAACACCAAATAGCAGGTAGAATTTCTGTCCCACGCCAGCCTCGTAGTTAGCGGTAATCTGCTCCGGTGTCAGGGCGCGGTTGTGCACAGCAACCATACGGATTACACCCTCCCAGGGGGAGCCCCGGTCGGCTTCGTTACCGAGAATGAAGGCCAGGCTGTCGTCCCATTCCGAGAACAGGCCGGGCTCATCCGGGTCCACAACCCCGGAATTCTCTCCGTTAACATAAATCTGCCGGCCGGTACCGGGGGAGTAAGTCACCACCACGTGCTGCAGCGTCGCCTGCAGGAGTTTGGCATCGTTATCGGTGGCCAGGGGCTCGTTTTCATCGCTGGTGGTGGTCCGGTGCAGAACCTCATAACGCTGGAGGCTCTGGCTCAGGGTCAGGTTACGCACGGTGGATGAGCCGGAGTAGGACACAATCCGGGCATCTTCCTGGGTTACGTTGCCCGGAGCGACCCAGGCCTCAATGGTGTACTCGCCGGACAGGGTGAGCTCGGTATGGAGCTTCTTGCTGGCAGCGGTAGATCCCTGGGCCTTGCCGGAGCCGATGACGTTGCCGTTATCGTCCATGGTTTCAGGCCCAAGTTTGATGCCCCAGCCACCGACCCATTCGGTATTGCCGCTCAGGGTCAGGTTGAGGGCTGGTTCTATGCCGCTGGTATCAAAGGCTATCTGGCCCTCGCCTGCTTTGAATTCGTAGAGGGCAATAATGTTGTCCTCGAAGCGTCCGCCGGCATTGGCCAGCAGGCCATCCTGCTCAAGATTGAGGGCCTTGCTGACCAGCAGTTGCGGGTCGATGGGAGTGGGCTCCAGGTCGCCAGCGAATGCCTCTATGGCTTCGCGCATGATCCGGGCGGATTCCTCGCAGCCAACATCCCAGCAGTTGTGGAAGTCGGTTTCCAGACGCTGCACCAGACGCGAGTCGCCCGGGTTGGACAGGTTAATGCGGCTCTTGGCCTGATCATAGGCAGTATCCACATCACTGCTGGCGAAGAATGGAGTCTGGATACCTTCTACATGGCAATCGACGCAGTAATCCCTGAGTACCGGATAGACGGTTGTCTGAAAGCTACTGCTGTCAGCCGGGAAAGTCAGCGTGTTGCCTGGGTCATGCTCTTCGGGCTCACGCAGTTCAATGGTTTTGACGGAGCCTTCGGAGCCGCCAGCCCAGCTGGTGAGGTAGCCGGTAATGATATCCACACAGGCGGATGTGCTGGAAAGCCAGCAATTGTGGCCACCGGCAACCTTGGTCACCATCAGTGACTGGGATGGGTCAGACAGGTCGACTATAGATTTTGCCTGGGAGTAGGCAATATTGACGTCCTGGTCATGTACGAACTGGGGCGATTGACCACCTGCATTGTGGCAGGAACCACAGCGGTTCTGACTGACCAGATTGTCCCAGACCTCCTGTTTGAAGGAAAGGACGTCATCGTTAGCAGGAGCCGGACCCGTGTAGGAAACAGTGTCAGAGCTGCTGTTGGTATTGGGCAGCTGTTCGGTGGATTCACCGCCACAGGCGGTCAACATCAGGAGTGCTGCACCCAGTACCAGAAGGTTTTTTAGGGGGCTCTTTCCCTGAAGGCCTGAAATGGTTTTCATCTTCTCATTCCCCCATGCAGTAGACAGCGGACTCGGCGAAAACCCGCTTCAGATTGAAGTTGGAGCTTCTGAAGCTTTCGACCATGCTGTCGATTTGTGAGCGATCGGTGCTGTTGGATGGAGACCTCAGGCACACATTCTCAAACACCTTTGTAACCTGGCATTCGGCAAAGGCTTCTGAATAGGCAAATTCCTTGCCCAGGCTTTTTGCACCGTCACCAGAGCCGGGAAGGGCGTCGGACCAGCCCAGCTTGCGGTTGGCACCACTGCGCCAGTAGTTGTCCCAGTGATCGTCGGGAGTGACATAGCCTGGCTCAAAGGTGGTGGAGTTGATGTGGTATTTCGCCTTCACCCGGGTGCCGGTGGCCGGATCTATATCGGTAACCGTGTTGTAGACCAGGCGTCCCAGTTCCGCATCCGGATCGCTGCCGGCGTCGTATTCAAAGTCGTAGTAGGCAAAGGCCTGGGTCATGGGATCCATGCCGCTGTGGCAGCCTACGCAGCTGTTCAGGAATACCCGGCTGTCACCACCAGGGCTGCGCGACACATCCTGGCGGACCCGATCCGGGGGCAGGGTGACATCGGCCACCTGCTCCAGATCGGTGCACATATGGTTGATCAGGGTGAACCGGAACATGGCCCGGTTGGTGCCACCACTGAAGAAGGCCTGGGCTGCGGCCCGGGAGGTAATGACTCCGGCCGTTGCCTCTGCAGGCAGGCCGTTCAGAGAAGACTGGGTGCGGGCGACCAGGCTGTCTTTCAGGCTGTAGCCACCATCTTCCAGTTGCTCGTAGTGGTTGTTGTTGCTGGTGGAGTAGCCGGGGAGTCCCAGGCTGGAGTCGCCCACGTAGAGCACGTCGTCAAAGAGTACTGTCCGGAAATCCGCATCATCCCGCACCAGTCCTATGACGGTTGCTATGTAGTCGTTCAGGGGCACGAACTTTGACATGGACTCGTTGGTCCAGGGGGCAGCCATATTTTTCAGGGTGACGCTGTAAAATGCATCGTCATCCATGGCAATATACGCCGCGTCAATGGCGTTGCCTCCAGCGATTTCGGCTTCCATGTCGTCCAGCACCTGGGCTGATGGCGGTACACCGGCAATCCGGTCGTGTATTCGTTTTGCCTGGTCCCGGGGGCCGGCCTGTGCGATGCCGGTCTGTCCCAGTACGATCGCCATTAAGAGCGATGTACTGCATATCTTGCGTACCAGGGCTCTGGTCCTTGTTCGGGCTGTCATGATCTGTCCCTCGATGATCGTTTGCAATCGCACATTAATAGGATTTGACAATTGTTAAAAGATTTGATGTTGCTTTATTGTCAGATTTGAGCTCCAGACCACGTTATTACATTGCGTTACGTGAAAACCTTGGAGCCCGATATAGCTATCGACTTAATTTATGTCATGGATTGTCGACCACAACAGGGTGAGTTGAATTGGAGATTAAGTCATTGCCTCGCAATATCCGTGTGGCCGTATGGTCCGCATTCTGCCTGGGTTCCCTTGTATCCCTGGCCGGCTGCCTGTCTTCCAGTGACAGCCAGAAGGCGGACCCGGTGGTGGTGGAAAACGCCGTAGCCTATGTTCAGCGTCCTCTTCTGTTTGACGAAGACACCGGCCGGCTGATTGAGGATAACCTCGCCGACCCATCGGCTTTCCGTCCGGGTGCCCGGCTCTATCTCAGGGACAGCGCTTCGGCGGATGCTGAGGCTGTAGACATTTCTTCCAGAGCTTTTTCCGGTTCAGAATTTCTGGATGAAAACGGGCAACTGCGTTATGACGTCAAGGACCTGCACGTGTCCCACGACGGTACCCGCCTGCTGTTCGCCATGCGCGCTCCGGAAATTGAGGATGCCGACGAAGAAGATCAGCCCACCTGGAATATCTGGGAGTATGACACCCTTACTGACACTCTGCGTCGGGTGATCGCTTCCGACAGAACCGCCAGGGAAGGGCAGGATGTGGCGCCCGCTTACCTGCCCGATGGACGTATCGTGTTTTCCTCAACCCGGCAGACCACTTCCAAGGCTGTGTTGCTGGATGAGGGCAAGGGGCTTTTTGTTGCCCAGGAAGAAACCCGCGAATTCCCGGCTTTTGTGCTGCATGTTATGGATGAGGACGGCAGCAATATCCAGCAGATTACTTTCAATCAGAGTCACGACCTGGATCCGGTGGTTGTCGATGACGGCACCATTGTTTTCAGTCGCTGGGATAATGCCGGGCAGACCCGCAATAACGGGGTTAACCTGTATCGGGTCAACCCCGATGGCACGGGGCTGGAGTTTCTGTATGGGCGCAATTCCCACGGCTCTGTGTCGGATACCACCCAAGTCCAGTATCTGCAGCCCCGACAGACAGATAATGGCACCCTTCTGGTTCAGTTGCGCCCCTTTGAAACCGACGATTACGCCTCGGTGTTCGCGGAAGTGGCAGTGGCGGATTATGTGGAAGCAGACCTGAGAACGGACGGCAGTGCCGGTTCCGGTCAGGCGTCTCTGGTGGACGGCGTGGGCCTGGATGGCGAGCTGTCGCTGAAAGGAAGCTATGGCTCGGTTTCGCCCCTGCTGGATGGTTCCGGTCGCTATATTGTGAGCTGGACACCCTGTCGTTTGCGGGAACTCAGCAGCGACCGGATTGTGAACTGTACGGAAGAGCGTCTGGCATCGGATGACTATCTGCCGGCGGAGCCGGTATACGGAGTCTGGCTGCTGGATGTGGCAGCTGGTACCCAGCGCCCGGTGGTCACTCCGGAGGAAGGTCAGCAGTTTGATGAGGCTGTGCTGCTGAAGGAGCGGCCGCTGGAGGCCTATATTTCCAACGCCCAGTATACCGGTGAAGCGGATGAGCTGGCGGATGCTTCCTACGGCATTCTGGATATCCGCAGTGTCTACGATGTGGATGGTGTAGACACGGCGCCCGGTGGCATTGCCGCGACGGCAGACCCTGTGCAGACGCCTCCGGCAGAGCGCCCGAAGCGTTTCCTGCGGCTGGAAAAACCTGTATCCATGCCGAGTGAGGATGTATTTGATTTTGATAACACGGCTTTCGGTCGTAGTCGGGCCCAGTTGATGCGGGAAATTCTTGGATATGTGCCCATTGAGCCGGATGGCTCGGTTCGGGTGGCGGTGCCCGCTAACGTGGCCTTTGCGGTCAGTCTGCTGGATGCCGACGGTAAGCGCATTGGTCCCAGGCACCAGAACTGGCTCACGGTTCGCCCCGGTGAGACCCTGGAGTGCAAGGGTTGTCATACTGCAGGAAGCGGCGTTCCCCATGGCCGAAAGGATGCGGGTCCGGAATCGGTTTGGGCTGGAGCACCGACTGATTCCCTGCCGTTCCCCAATACTCTTGACTCCCTGTATGCGGACATGGGTGAAACCATGGCAAAAGCCTACGCCCGGATCAACGGAACCCGCAAGCCCTTGCCAGACCTGGTCTATGACGACGAGTGGACCGACCCTGACAGTGGGGCAGTACCGGCTGAAAGCTTTACCATGGCCTATGGGGATCTGAACACACCGGCCCCGGTTACCCCGGTGTGTTACACCGACTGGGCAGCCAACTGCCGGATTGTGATCAACTACGAAACCCATATTCATCCCTTGTGGGGGCTGGAGCGCCAGGTGCTGGATGTCGACGGGGTCACCGTGGTTGATGACTACACCTGTACCAGTTGTCATTCCAGCACCGATGCCGATGGCATGGCTCAGGTACCGGCCGGGCAGCTGGATCTCAGCGACGGTCCGTCCCCGGATGAGCCGCTGCACTTCAAATCCTACCGTGAGCTGCTGTTCCCCGATAATGAGCAGGAGCTTCGCGACGGCGCTCTGGTGGACCGGCTGGTGGATTCCGGTGAGGTGTTGAGGGACGAGGATGGAGAGCCCATTCTTGATGGGGAAGGTAATGAGCAGCCCATCATGGTGACCGTGCCTGTCTCGGCCAGCATGTCTGTTGCCGGGGCCGCCAACAGCCGCTTCATGTCGATGTTTCAGCCAGGTTCCAGCCACGAAGGGTTCATGACACCGGCTGAGCTGCGCCTGATCGCCGAGTGGCTGGATATCGGGGCCCAGTACTTCAACAACCCCTTCGATGCCCCGGAAGACTGATCACAGGACTGACCCCCGAACCATGCGTCTTGCCATTTTATTGCTAAGTCTTTTTGTGCCTGCCACAACCTGGGCGGGCTGGTTGTGGGGCGGTGAAACAGAAGCCCTGCCCCGAGTTCAGGTGGTAGAACCCTACGTGGAGTGGCGTACCGGTCCTGCTGTGGGTTATCCGGTTGTTCATGCCAGTGAGCAGGGGGAATGGCTGGAAATACTTCAGCGCAAAACCAGCTGGATCAAAGTGCGGGACTTCAAGGGCCGGGAAGGCTGGGTGGCTGTGTCCGCCATTGCCCAGACCCGGGATGGCACCGGGGAACTGGTTGACCTGGAGGTTCCTGGATTCGACGAATTCCGGGCGCGCAAGGGTGAAGCCGGCCTCATGATGGGGGATTTCGAAGGGGCTTCTGTGATATCTGCCTATGGCGGTTATGCGCTGACCCGGAACCTGTCTGCGGAACTCTGGGGCTCCCAGATACTGGGCAGCGCATCGGAAATCCGTATGGTGAACGCCAATATTGTGCATCAGCCCTTTCCCCACTGGCGGGTATCACCCTTTTTTACCCTGGGTGTCGGGCATATCTGGGTAGACCCGAAAGTTACGCTGGCAGTGCCCGAGGAACGGGATAACAGCATCGGGCATGCCGGGGTTGGCCTCAGGTTCTATATCGCCGACCGCTATTTCATCAGGGCAGAGGTGAAGGACTACAAGATCTTTACCACACGCTCGACCAACGAAGAAGCGACAGAATGGAAAATCGGACTAAGTATCTTTTTCTGAAACAACTGTGCCTGATCCCGGCTCTGATTGGCTCCACCGCAGTGCTGGCTGCCGAGGACGACCGGCCGATGATTGCTCCGGATGTAACTCCGGTACCTGTGGATGAGGCTCTGATTGATACCGAGAATTTTGAAATCGGAGCCTTCGCGGGTGTTCTCAGTATCGAGGATTTTGAGTCTTCCTTCCTGTATGGGGGGCGGTTGACCTATCACCTCAGTGAATCCTTTTTCTTTGAAGCCAGCGCCGGATTTGCCGAAGGGGGAGAGACCAGTTTTGAAAAGCTGGCCGGTAATGTCCAGGTGCTCAGTGATGAGGAGCGGGACTACAGCTATTACAGCCTCAATATCGGCTACAACATTCTGCCGGGCGAGGCTTTCCTTACCGAAAATTACGCCTTTAACACCAATTTCTACCTGATAGCTGGTGCCGGCGCCACGGATTTCGCCGGTGACACCCGGTACACCATCAATGCGGGTGCGGGCTATCAGGTGTTGCTGACCGACAGCATTGCAATCCATATCGGTGTGCGTCAGCACTACTATCGGATCGATGTTCTGGGCTCAGAGAAAACCTCCGTCAATACGGAGCTGAGTTCCGGGCTGTCGGTGTTTTTCTGATGACAGGAGGGAATCCAATGAACGCATTTTTCAAACCACTGGCACTGACCGCCGCCCTGATGGGGGCTGTATCTGTGGCACAAGCCGGAACCGTCAATGCTCCGGCTCCGGATTTCACCCTGGAGAGCCGGTCCGGCAAAAACCTGCGTCTGGAGGATTTCCGGGGCGAGGTGGTCATGCTGAACTTCTGGGCATCCTGGTGTGGCCCCTGCCGTCAGGAAATGCCTCTGATGAACGGTCTGTACGATCAGTACAAGGACCTTGTCTTTACCATTCTGGCAGTCAATGTGGACGAAAACCGGGATGAAGCCCTGCGCTTCCTGGACGCAGTGCCGGTGAACTATCCGGTGCTTTACGATCCGGAAAGCTCCGTCAGCGAGCTGTACGAGGTTCAGGCCATGCCCACCACGGTCATGATCGACCGGGATGGCACCGCCCGCTATGTGCACCTGGGCTACCAGTCCGGGTATGAAGAT
>JBFHSI010000140.1:0-8578 GCA_041591245.1 Marinobacter sp. | reverse complement strand
CCATTCTTTCCCGGCTCACTGATGGCAAGGTTTTTGTGACCGGCAAGCCGGGAACCAATGTTCCGGTTCCGTCCTCTGACCGCATTGAAGTCCATCAGTTTGACGGCGTGCACCCGGCCGGAAATGTGGGAACCCATATTCATTACCTGGATCCCGTCTCTGCCGACAAGTTCGTCTGGTCCATCGGTTATCAGGATGTGATCGACATTGCCCGTCTGTTTGCAACCGGTGAGGTCCCTGTTGACCGTATCGTTGCCATCGGTGGTCCCAAGGCTGTGAAGCCCCGTCTGGTCCGTACCCGTCTGGGTGCCAGTCTGGCGGAACTTCTGGACGGCGAAGTGGCTACTGACTGTGACGTCCGTGTGATTTCCGGTTCCGTATTCGGTGGCCGCCGTGGTGCAGGTCCCTGCGCCTATCTGGGCCGGTTCGCCAATCAGATATCCGTGCTCGAGGAAGGCACCAAGCGTGAATTCATGGGCTGGCTGTCTCCGGGTGCCAACAAGTTTTCGGTGCTCAATATCTATCTCTCGAAACTGGCGGGTCGCAAGCTGTTCAGCTTTACGACCACCACCAACGGCAGTGAGCGCGCCATGGTTCCGGTAGGCACCTACGAAGAGGTAATGCCTCTGGATATCCTGCCGACCCAGCTGCTGCGGTCGCTGATTGTGGGTGATACCGAGATGGCACAGAAACTGGGCGCCCTGGAGCTGGATGAAGAGGATCTGGCACTGTGCACATTCGTGTGCCCGGGTAAATATGAATACGGTCCGATTCTCCGTGAGAACCTGACCCGAATCGAGATCGAGGGCTAATACGATGGCTATCCGACAGTTTCTCGATGGGATCGAGCATCATTTTGAAAAAGGTGGCAAATACGAGCGCTGGTATGCGCTCTATGAAGCCGTTGATACCATTTTCTACACACCGGCTTCGGTAACGTCCACAACCTCCCATGTCCGTGACGGCGTTGATCTCAAGCGCATCATGATCACGGTCTGGCTGTGCACCTTCCCGGCCATGTTCTTCGGCATGTGGAATATTGGCTACCAGGCCAACAGCTTCCTCGCCAGCAACCCGGATGCGCTGGTCGCTGACGGTGGTCTGCGCACGGCCTTTATCCAGGCCCTGGCAGTTACTGGTGCCGGTGCCGGCCTGTGGGACAACTTCATCTACGGTGTCGCTTACTTCGTTCCCATTTACTTCGTCACCTTTGTGGTGGGTGGTTTCTGGGAAGTGCTGTTTGCAACAGTACGCCGTCACGAGGTCAACGAAGGCTTCTTCGTAACCTCCATCCTGTTCGCACTGGTCTGTCCTCCCACCATTCCCCTGTGGCAGGTGGCTCTGGGCATCACCTTCGGTGTGGTTGTCGGCAAGGAAGTGTTCGGTGGTACCGGCAAAAACTTCCTGAACCCGGCCCTGACCGGACGTGCCTTCCTGTACTTCGCCTACCCGGCGCAGATCTCCGGGGATGCGGTCTGGACTGCTATTGACGGCTTCAGTGGAGCTACGGCTCTGAGCTGGGCTGCAAGCGGCGGCCTGGATGCCCTGAAAGAGCAGATTGGCTGGATGAACGCCTTCATGGGCACCATTCAGGGTTCTGTGGGTGAAACTTCCACTCTGGCCATCCTTATTGGCGGCTTCATTCTTCTGATCATGAAGATTGCGTCCTACCGTATTGTCGGTGGCGTCATGATCGGCATGATTGCCATGTCCCTGCTGCTGAATCTCATTGGCTCCGACACCAACCCGATGTTCTCCGTTCCGGCACACTGGCATCTGGTTCTGGGCGGTTTTGCCTTCGGTATGATGTTTATGGCAACGGATCCGGTATCTGCAGCCATGACCAATACCGGACGCTGGTGCTTCGGTATCCTGGTGGGCGTCATGACGGTTCTGATCCGTGTGATCAACCCGGCGTTCCCGGAAGGCATCATGCTGGCAATTCTGTTTGCCAACCTGTTCGCGCCGCTGATGGACCACTATGTGGTTCAGGCCAACATCAAACGGAGGCTCGCTCGTGGCTAAAGCTAAAGAAACTGTCTCCAGAACGCTGTTCGTTGCCCTGGTCCTGAGTATCGTGTTTTCGGTTGTGGTCTCCACCGCAGCCGTCATGCTCAAGCCGGCGCAGGTCAAGAATGTGGAACTGGACATCAAGACCAATATCCTGTCGGCAGCCGGAATGCTTCCGCAGGGTGCGGATGCACAGAAAATTGAGGATATCTTCTCTCAGTTTGATGTACGTCTGGTGAATCTGGATTCCGGCGAATTTGTGGATCCGGCTACTGTAGGCGTCGATGACCCGATGAAGTACGACATGTACAAGGCGGCATCCGATCCCAAACTGGCCACCACTCTGTCCTCTTCCGAGGATATTGCCGGCATCAAGCGTCGTCCGAATATCGCCAAGATTTTCATGCTGTCTGATGGCGACAAACTCAAGCGAGTAGTATTGCCTGTTCATGGCTATGGTCTCTGGTCCACCCTGTACGGATTCATTTCCCTGGAAGGTGATCTGAATACCATCGAAGGTCTGGGTTTCTACGCCCACGCCGAGACTCCGGGCCTGGGTGGAGAAGTTGACAACCCACGCTGGAAACAGCAATGGGTTGGCAAGGAACTCTATGACGAGGATATGAGCAAATCGCAGATCCGTCTGATCAAGGGCGGTGTCGATGAGAACGCAGCTGACAAACAGCACAAGGTGGATGCGCTTTCCGGAGCAAGTCTGACCAGCCGTGGTGTTCAGCATCTGGTTAACTACTGGATGAGCGACAGCGGTTATGTACCATTCCTCAGGAAACTTCGTCAAGGGGAGGTCCAATAATGGCAGGTCCAACAGCCAAACAGGTTCTCTTGGAACCTATCTTCAGCAATAACCCGATTGCACTCCAGATTCTGGGCATCTGTTCCGCACTGGCGGTAACAACCAGTCTCAATGTGACCATCGTTATGTGCCTGTCTGTGACCGCAGTAACGGCGTTCTCCAGCCTGGCGGTTTCCCTGGTGCGCAGCCAGATTCCGGGAAGTATCCGGATCATCGTACAGATGACCATTATCGCGTCCCTGGTTATCGTGGTGGACCAGTTGCTGAAGGCTTACGCCTATGAAATCAGCAAGCAGCTGTCGGTATTTGTTGGTCTGATTATCACCAACTGTATCGTTATGGGTCGCGCCGAAGGCTTCGCCATGAAGAACGGCCCTGTGCTGAGCTTCCTGGACGGTATCGGTAACGGCCTGGGCTATTCCGTCATGCTGCTGTTCGTGGCCTTTGTCCGTGAACTGCTGGGCTCCGGCTCACTGTTCGGCATCACCCTGATGGAAACCGTGAACAACGGTGGCTGGTATGTGCCCAACGGCCTGCTGCTGCTGCCGCCGAGTGCGTTTTTCATTATCGGCATGGCCATCTGGGGTCTGCGTACCTGGCGTAAGGATCAGGTCGAACAGGCAGATTACAAGATGTCCCGTCACAGAATCCGGGAGGCCTTCTGATGGAACACTATCTGAGTCTGCTGCTGAAGGCGGTGTTTGTTGAAAACATGGCACTGTCTTTCTTCCTGGGCATGTGTACCTTCCTGGCGATTTCGAAAAAAATCGAAGCTGCCACAGGACTGGGTATTGCCGTTGTTGTGGTTCTGACCCTGACCGTTCCGGTCAACAACCTGATCTACAACAACATCCTTCGTGAAGGAGCTCTGGCCTGGGCCGGTCTGCCCAATACCGATCTGAGCTTTCTCGGTCTGATCACCTACATCGGCGTTATCGCGGCGATTGTCCAGATCATGGAAATGATCCTGGATAAATACATTCCGTCGCTTTATTCCGCCCTGGGTGTGTTTCTCCCGCTGATCACCGTTAACTGCGCGATTATGGGTGCAGCCCTGTTCATGGTTGAGCGGGACTACAACTTTGGTGAAAGCGTGGTGTACGGCTTCGGTGCCGGACTTGGCTGGGCTCTGGCCATTCTGGCACTGGCCGGTATCCGTGAGAAACTGAAGTACAGCGATGTACCGGAAGGGCTGCGTGGCCTGGGTATCACCTTCATTACTGTTGGTCTGATGTCCCTGGGGTTCATGTCCTTCTCCGGCATCTCTCTGTAATCCACCGGGTGATTCGGTTTAACGAAAAGGCGAGACCATGAATACAGAAATAATTCTCGGCGTGGTCATGTTCACCGTTATCGTTCTGGCGCTGGTTGCGGTTATTCTCGCAGCCCGCTCCAAGCTGGTAAGCACCGGTGATGTGAC
Source organism: Marinobacter sp. (assembly GCA_041591245.1). Classification (GTDB taxonomy): domain Bacteria; phylum Pseudomonadota; class Gammaproteobacteria; order Pseudomonadales; family Oleiphilaceae; genus Marinobacter. Next base: position 4,334 of record JBFHSI010000140.1, on the reverse strand, counting down.
AATTGAAATCAATGAAGACCCCGAGCATACGGTCGTCACCAGCGCCGGTGGCAAGCTGCTCGGAACCCTGGCCAACAATGGCATCTTCCTGTCGTCTGCCTGTGGCGGCGGCGGTACCTGCGCCCAGTGCAAATGTAAGGTTCTGGACGGGGGCGGCGCCATGCTGCCCACGGAAAAGACCCACTTCACCAACCGTGAAGAGAAAGAAGGCTGGCGTCTGTCCTGCCAGGTTCCGGTCAAACAGAACATGAAGATCGAAGTGCCGGAAGAGTTCTTCGGCGTCAAGAAGTGGGAATGTGAGGTTATCTCCAACCACAACGTGGCGACCTTCATCAAGGAACTGGTTCTGAAGCTGCCGGAAGGCGAGGAAGTAGACTTCCGTGCCGGTGGTTATGTGCAGCTGGAATGTCCTCCGTACGAAATTGACTTCAAGGATTTCGCTATCGAGGAAGAGTTCCACGAAGACTGGGACAAGCACAATATCTGGCGTTACCGTGGAGTGAACAAGGAAACCACTATCCGTGCCTACTCCATGGCGAACTATCCGGAAGAGCGCGGTCTGCTCAAGTTCAACATCCGGATTGCCACACCGCCTCCCGGAACCGATTATCCGCCGGGCATCATGTCCACCTTCGTGTTCAACCTGAAACCGGGTGACAAGGTTACGGTCATGGGTCCCTTTGGTGAGTTCTTCGCCAAGAAAACCGATGCGGAAATGGTGTTCATCGGTGGTGGTGCCGGTATGGCGCCCATGCGTTCCCATATTTTTGACCAGCTCAAGCGCCTGAAATCCAAGCGCAAGATCAGCTTTTGGTACGGTGCCCGGAGTGTCCGCGAGATGTTCTACGTGGAAGACTTCGATACCCTGGCGGAAGAAAACGACAACTTCGAATGGCATGTTGCGCTTTCTGATCCCCAGCCCAATGACAACTGGGACGGTCCTACAGGTTTCATCCACAATGTGCTGTATGAAAACTACCTGAAAGATCACCCGGCTCCGGAAGACTGTGAGTTCTACATGTGCGGGCCCCCCATCATGAACGCATCTGTAATCAAGATGCTGAAGGACCTGGGAGTCGAAGATGAAAACATCTTGCTGGATGACTTCGGAGGTTAACCGGTCCAGATGACATCCCGCATCTTAGAGCCCGTCAGGGGAGTTCTGGTCAGCGCCATTCTGGTGCTGGCCACTGCTGCCCTGGCGGGCTGTTCGTTTCAGCCTGAAGACCGGGTCTGGGAAATTTCCGGCCCGATATTTGGCACCACCTATCACATCAGTGTTGTTCTTCCGGAAGACACATCCCGTCTAGATGAACTGGCCGCCGGCATAGAGGCCGAACTTGAGAAAGTGGATGCGTCCATGTCCACCTGGCGACCGGACTCGGAGTTGTCCAGATTCAACTCCAAAACCGATCAGTCTGAATGGACACCTCTGTCGTATCCTCTCTATGAAGTGCTGGCCAGGGCGGGCGAAATCTCTGCCCTGACCGACGGAGCCTTTGATATCACTATCGGGCCGGTGGTTAACCTCTGGGGCTTTGGTCCCAAGGCCCGTCCGGAAAAGGCACCGGCTGATGACGTGCTGGCCAGGACACTTGCGGCTACCGGCCATGACAAGCTGGAATTGCGCGCTGAGCCACCGGCGGTTCGCAGTTCGGAGCCCCAGTATCTTGACCTGTCAGCCATCGCCAAGGGTTACGGTGTGGATGTGGTGGCCCGTTATCTGAACCGGCAGGGCATAGAGGCCTATCTGGTGGAAGTTGGCGGAGAGGTCCGGGTCCGGGGCCGGAAACCGGATGGCAAGGTCTGGAGGCTGGCCATTGAACAGCCGGTGTCCGATAGCCGGCAGGTGAATCTGGTGGTTGCCTTGCCCAGGCACGCCATGGCCACTTCCGGGGATTACCGGAACTATTACGAATCCGAAGGCCACCGCTATTCCCATACCATCGATCCTGCCACTGGCAGGCCCATTACCCATAACCTGGCATCTGTCACCGTAATTGCGGATGATTGTATGTCAGCGGACGCGATTGCGACCGGGTTTACGGTCATGGGATTTGAGCGGGGGTATGCGCTGGCGCTCAGGGAGAATATCCCTGCGTACTTTATTGTCCGGACTGAAAACGGCTTCGAGAGCCATCAGACGCCTGCGTTTTCGTCCTATGTTACTCAGTGAGGGGAGGCAAATATTATGGCGACTTTTCTGCTGGTTCTGTTGATTGTGGTGCTGGTGGTTGCTGGCATGGCGGTTGGCGTGATCTTCGGGCGAAAGCCCATCAGCGGCAGCTGTGGCGGTATGGGGGCTCTGGGAATCAGTACTTCCTGCGATATCTGCGGCGGTAATACCCAGAAGTGTGAAGAAGAGAACCAGCGCCTGGCCAAAGAAGGCAAAGGGGCCAGCGATCTCGCTTATGATGCCGCCAAAGCCGGTAAACACTGAACGACGATCCATAACTACAATTTCACGACGTAGATAGGGAGTTACTGCGCGCATGGCAGAACATCATTACGACGTCGTTGTCATCGGAGCCGGGCCTTCCGGCGAAGGGGCAGCGATGAACGCGACCAAACACGGCAAGCGTGTTGCGATTATCGAAGACAAGTCCACTGTTGGTGGCAACTGTACGCATCTGGGAACCATTCCCTCCAAGGCGCTGCGTCATTCTGTCAAACAGATCATCACCTTCAACACCAACCAGATGTTCCGGGACATCGGTGAACCCCGCTGGTTCTCCTTTCCCCGGGTACTGCAGAACGCCCAGAAGGTTATCGGCAAGCAGGTCAAGCTGAGAACCCAGTTCTATTCCCGGAACCGGATCGACCTGATCAATGGCCGGGCGGCGTTCCTGGACAACAACCGTCTGGAAATCCGTGGTCACAAGTCTATTGAGACCCTGCACTTCAAGCAGGCCATCATCGCCACCGGTTCCCGTCCCTATCTGCCACCCGATATGGATTTCCGGCACCACCGGATCTATAACTCGGACACCATCCTGAACCTGTCCCATACGCCGCGGACCCTGATTATCTATGGCGCCGGGGTTATCGGATGTGAGTATGCCTCCATCTTTGCCGGTCTGGGTGTGAAGGTAGACCTTATCAACCCGGGTAGCCGTCTGCTGTCGTTCCTGGATGATGAGATTTCCGATGCGCTCAGCTATCACCTGCGCAACAACGGGGTTCTGGTACGGCACAATGAGCAGTACGAGTCCGTGGAAGGGGATGATCACGGAGTGGTCCTGTCGCTGCAGTCCGGGAAGAAAATCCGTGCCGATGCCTTCCTGTGGTGTAATGGCCGCAGTGGCAATACCGACAGCCTGGGCCTGGAGAATATTGGCCTGGTTCCCAATGGTCGCGGCCAGCTGTCGGTGGATGAGCACTACCGTACTGAAGTTGAGAACATCTACGCGGTGGGTGATGTAATCGGCTGGCCAAGCCTTGCCAGTGCTGCCTACGACCAGGGCCGTTCAGCTTCTTCCGATATCGTTCATGACAAGTATTTCCGCTTTGTTTCGGATGTGCCTACTGGCATCTACACCATTCCGGAAATCAGTTCGGTGGGTAAAACCGAGCGGGAGCTGACGGAAGCGAAGGTACCCTATGAAGTGGGTCAGGCATTTTTCCAGCACCTGGCGCGGGCCCAGATTACCGGCGAAGCGGTGGGTATGCTGAAAATCCTGTTCCACCGGGAGACCAAACAGATTCTGGGTATCCACTGTTTTGGTGACCAGGCGGCTGAGATCGTACACATCGGCCAGGCCATCATGAACCAGGAAGGGGAAGCCAATTCCCTGGATTACTTCATCAATACCACCTTCAACTACCCGACCATGGCAGAAGCCTACCGGGTTGCCGCACTGAACGGGCTGAACCGGATCTTCTGATCCGGCTCAGCCCGCCGATACCTTTGTCCCGGCCTGAGCTTCCGGCTCCGGCAGGGGGAAGGGGACCGACGCCCGCGCCCGGTTGTCGAAGAACATCCGGGTGCTGGTCGGGTAATCGGTAATAATGCTGTCCACCCCCATACGCTCCAGCTTCAGCATGTCGTGGATGCGGTTAACGGTCCAGGTGGAGACATGCAGTCCCCGGCGGTGAGCCTTGTCCACAAGTGCTTTCGAGCACAGTTTCCAGTTGATACACAGGTAGTCACAACCGAGCCTTGCGGCAACGGATATGGGGCTTGGAAACCTGCGTTCCGTCACCAGCCCGATTTTGATGTTCTTGTCTCTGCGCCGGATTTCCCGCAGGAACCAGGTATCCGTGGAGGTAACTGCAACCTTCTGGTACAGGTTCCGGCGCTGGATGATTTCCGTGAGCCGGTTGCAGAGAATGTT
>JBFHSI010000139.1:0-8699 GCA_041591245.1 Marinobacter sp. | reverse complement strand
TAGGCGGACGGGTGAACTTGTAGGCGCCGTGGCTGGTACCTATGGCAATGGCCAGAGCGTCCACGTGGGTTTTCTTGACGAAATCCGCCGCTTCTTCCGGATCCGTCAGCATCTGGCTGTGATCCAGGGTACCTTCTGCACCGATGCCGTCTTCTTCACCGGCCTGACCGGTTTCCAGGGAACCCAGGCAACCCAGCTCGCCTTCCACAGACACACCACAGGCGTGGGCCATTTCCACGGTACGGCGGGTAACGTCCACGTTGTACTCGTAGTCGGTGGGAGTCTTGCCGTCCTCACCCAGGGAGCCGTCCATCATCACCGAGCTGAAGCCCAGCTGAATGGAACGCTGGCACACACCCGGGCTGGTACCGTGATCCTGATGCATGACCACCGGGATATGGGGGAATTCCTCAATGGCCGCAAGAATCAGATGGCGCAGGAACGGGGCTCCGGCGTATTTGCGGGCACCAGCGGACGCCTGGACGATAACCGGGGAGTCGGTTTTGTCGGCGGCGATCATGATGGCGCGCATCTGCTCGAGGTTATTGACGTTAAAGGCTGGCACACCGTAACCATGCTCGGCGGCATGATCCAGAAGTTGCCGCATCGAAATCAGGGCCATGTGGTTGTCTCCTTCGTTTCAACATTGTTTATTGAACAGACTCTTCTTGGGAGCCTGCGTACAGACGGGCTCGCGGCCCGTCCGTGAACTTCAGGTAAGGGTACGACGGTTCAGGCTCCGCGCTCTTCCAGTACCGCAACCGCTGGCAGTGTTTTGCCTTCCACAAATTCCAGGAAAGCCCCGCCGCCGGTGGAAATATAGGAGATTTTGTCAGCAACGCCGTATTTGTCCACAGCCGCGACAGTATCACCTCCCCCCGCCAGGGAGAAGCCGTCACTGTCGGCAATGGCCTGGGCCAGAGCCTTGGTGCCGTTGCCAAACTGGTCGAATTCGAACACACCCACCGGGCCATTCCACAGAATGGTTCTGGCGTTCTTCAGCAGCTCGGAGAACTTGCCGGCGGTTTCCGGACCTACGTCCAGAATCATGTCGCTGTCGGACACAGCGTCAATGGTTTTGGTGGTGGCTTCTGCCGTTTCGGAAAACTCGCTGGCAACCACCACATCCACCGGCAGGGGAATTTCCACCCGGGAGGCAATGTCCCGGGCAGTGTCGATCAGGTCATGTTCACACAGGGATTTGCCAACCGGGTGACCGGCAGCCGCCAGGAAGGTATTGGCAATACCGCCACCCACAATGATCTGGTCACAGACCTGGGACAGGGCATTGAGCACATCCAGTTTGGTGGACACCTTGGAGCCACCGACAATGGCCACAACCGGTTTGGCCGGATGGTCCAGGGCCTTGCCCAGGGCATCCAGTTCCGCCGCCAGCAGCGGACCGGCACAGGCTTCCGGAGCAAACCGGGCAACACCGTGGGTAGAGGCCTGGGCCCGGTGCGCGGTACCGAAGGCATCCATGACAAACACATCGCACAGAGCGGCGTATTGCCGGGCCAGGGTTTCGTCGTCTTTTTTCTCGCCCTTGTTGAAGCGGACGTTTTCGAACAGGACAACCTCACCTTCAGCAACGTCCACACCGTTCAGGTAATCCTGCACCAGACGGACCGGTGCACCCAGTTCTTCCGACAGGTAATCCGCAACCGGTTTCAGGGAAGCAGCTTCGTCGTACTCACCTTCCTGCGGGCGTCCCAGGTGGGACATCAGCATGACCCGGGCACCGGCTTCTGCCGCAGCCCGGATGGTGGGCAGTGCCGCCCGGATACGGGCATCGCTGGAAATCACACCGTCCCGGACAGGGACGTTCAGATCTTCTCGGATCAACACCCGCCTGCCGGCGAGGTCGAGGTCGGTCATTTTTTTAATGGCCATAACGGTCATCCCTTCATGTTTCAGATCAAGAAAGTTTGGTTAACCAGGTTCTGCTCACATCCAGCATCCGGTTCGCAAAGCCCCATTCATTATCGAACCAGCACAGCACTTTCACCATGGTGCCTTCGGTTACCCGGGTCTGGCCGCCATCCACAATGCTGGAGTGGGAATCGTGGTTGAAGTCGGAACTGGCCAGCAGTTCATCGGTGTAGTCCACAATCCCCTTCAGGCTTCCCCGGGAGGCTTCCTGCAGGCAGCGGTTAACGGCAGCCACATCCGTGGAACGGCGCACGTTCACCACCATATCGATGGCGGACACGTTCATGGTTGGCACCCGCATGGCCACCGAACTGAACTTGCCGGCCATATGAGGAAGCAGCCGGCCAATACCCAGGGCCAGCCCGGTATCCACCGGAACTATATTGTGCAGAGCACTGCGGGTGCGGCGCAGGTCCTGGTGGTGATAGGCATCGATCACCGGCTGGTCGTTCATGGCGGCATGAATGGTGGTGGTACTGCCGTGTTCCACCCCGAAGGCCTCATCCAGCACCCGGATGACCGGTACCAGACAGTTGGTGGTACAGGAGCCGGCAGCTACTATGCGGTCATCGGCAGTGAGGTCGTTGTGGTTGATGCCATAGACAACGGTACGGTCCACATCCGGCTCTGCAGGCTGGGAAAACAGCAGGCGTGGAGCCCCCGCCTGCAGATGCTGTTCTGCTGTGGCCCGGTCCGAGAAGGAACCGGAGCATTCCAGCACCAGATCCACATCCAGTCCGGCCCAGGGCAACTGCTCCGGATCCCGCTGGCGCAGTATCCGGATGGCATCGCCGTTAACGATCAGATCCTGCCCTTCCACCACAATGTCCCCGTGGAAACGGCCATGGGTGGAGTCGTACCGGGTCAGATGGGCAATGGTGTCAATATCCGACAGCTCGTTGATCGCGACCACCTGAAGGTGATCGCGATAACCGTTTTCATACAGGGCACGCACCACGCACTGGCCGATCCGGCCATAGCCATTGATGGCAATACGGAAAGGCGCAGGGTCTGTCATCAGGCGTCCAGCAGTTCGGCGGCCACTTCCAGAACGTTCTCGACGGTAAAGCCGAATTCCCTGAACAGTTCACCGGCCGGAGCGGATTCACCAAAGGTGGTCATACCCACTACCCGGCCATCCAGGCCCACATACTTGTACCAGTAGTCAGCAATGCCCGCCTCAATGGCGATGCGGTTGCTCACTTCCAGGGGCAGTACCTGCTGCTTGTATTCGGCACTCTGGGCATCGAAAACATCGGTACAGGGCATGGACACCACACGTACCCGGCGGCCCTGCTCACGCAGTTTTTCCGCTGCATCCTGGGCCAGAGCCACTTCAGAGCCTGTGGCAATCAGGATCAGATCCGGAGTGCCTTCGCTGTCGGACAGGATGTATCCACCCCGGGCCACATCCGCCAGCTGCTGCTGGGTACGGGCCTGGTGCGGCAGGTTCTGACGGGAGAAGATCATGGCGGTGGGGCCATCCCGACGTTCCAGGGCGGCCTTCCAGGCCACGGCGGACTCCACAGTGTCAGCCGGACGCCAGGTGCTCATGTTCGGGGTGGTGCGCAGGCTGGCCAGCTGTTCAACCGGCTGGTGGGTAGGACCGTCTTCACCCAGACCGATGGAGTCATGGGTGAATACATAGATGGTGCGCTGTTTCATCAGTGCTGCCATACGCACAGCATTACGGCAGTATTCCATGAAGATCAGGAAGGTGGCGCCGTAGGGTACGAAGCCGCCGTGCAGGGCCAGGCCATTCATGATGGCGGCCATGCCGAATTCCCGGACTCCGTAATGGATGTAGTTGCCGCTGGCATCGTTTCTGGTCAGGCCCTTGGAGCCGGACCAGAGAGTCAGGTTGGAACCGGCCAGATCCGCAGAGCCGCCCATCAGTTCCGGCAGCAGAGGTCCATAGGCGTTCAGGGTGTTCTGGGAAGCCTTGCGGCTGGCGATGGTGTCGCCCTTGTCCTGACACTCCTGGATATAAGCCTGGGCTTTTTCAGCGAAGTCTGCCGGCAGATCCCCGGCCATACGACGCTTGAACTCGGCAGCCAGGGCCGGTTCTGCTTTCTCGTAGGCGGCAAAACGCTGATCCCACTCGGCCTGGGCTTCGGCACCTCTGGCCCGGGCATCCCAGGCTTCGGCGATGTCCGCCGGAATTTCAAACGGGCCGTATTCCCAGCCCAGGGCCTTGCGGGTCAGGGCGATTTCTTCGTCACCCAGGGGCGCACCGTGGCAGCTTTCCTTGCCCTGTTTGTTGGGGGAACCGAAACCGATAATGGTCTTGCAGCAGATCAGTGTCGGCTGCTCGGTGTTGGCCCGGGCTTCCTCGACAGCTGCGTACAGGGCGTCGGCATCGTGGCCGTCAACATCGGCAATCACCTGCCAGCCGTAGGAGCGGAAACGCTCAGGAGTATTGTCGGTGAACCAGCCTTCCACTTCGCCATCAATGGAAATGCCATTGTCGTCGTAGAAGAACACCAGTTTGCCCAGACCCAGGGTACCGGCCAGGGAGCAGACTTCGTGGGAGATGCCTTCCATCAGGCAGCCGTCGCCCAGGAAGGCATAGGTGTAATGGTCAACAATATTGTGCCCGGGGCGGTTGAACTGGGCTGCCAGGGATTTTTCCGCCAGAGCAAAGCCCACCGCATTGGCAATACCCTGCCCCAGAGGACCAGTGGTGGTTTCAACACCCGGGGTATAGCCATATTCCGGGTGACCCGGTGTTTTCGAGTGCAGCTGGCGGAAGTTTTTCAGATCATCAATGGATACGTCATAACCACTCAGGTGCAGCAGGGAATACTGCAGCATGGAGCCGTGCCCGTTGGACAGTACGAAGCGGTCGCGGTTAGCCCATTCGGGATTGGCCGGGTTGTGGCTCAGAAAATCGTTCCACAGAACCTCGGCAATATCCGCCATACCCATGGGCGCACCCGGGTGGCCGGATTTGGCTTTCTGAACCGCATCCATGCTCAGCGCGCGAATGGCGTTGGCGAGATCTTTACGGGACGGCATTGACGTTTCTCCAGTATGTTTCGGGGGACAAGAAAAGAGTGCATAAAAATAAGGCGCGTATTTTCGCCGATTAGGGTAGGTCGGGGCAAATCGGTCTGCACCGGTTCCGTCAATATCTGCCTGCGGATTCCCGAAATAACCTGATTTCAAAGAGGTATATATCTATATCAAAATTTTTTGATATTCCTGTTGATTGCGCCCGCAAACCCACCTAAACTTCCCGCCCATGACATCCACAACTGCCAATACGCCCAAACAGACACCGCTGGAGACCCTGGCCCCCATCTTCAAGGCGAGCGGCGATCCCCTGCGCCTGGAAATCCTGCGGGTACTGCGCCGGGACACCTTCGGGGTGCTGGAACTGAGCCAGTTGTTTGATATGCGCCAGTCCGGCATGAGTCACCACCTGAAGGTGATGCACAAGGCCGGCCTGGTGGAGCCCCAGCGCGAGGGCAACACCATTTTTTACCGTCGCCCCCTGCATCTGGATGGCGACAAGCTGACGGACCAGACCATCCGCCAGCTGTTTGAAACCGTGGACAAGGCTCCCCTGCCGCCCCACCTGCAGGAGAAGATTGAGGCCATCCGCAGCCAGCGGGCCGAACAGTCCCAGGTTTTTTTCTCCCGGCATGCGGAGCAGTTCCGGGAGCAGCAGGAACTGATTGCCGCCTTTGAGCTTTACGCCGGGCCGGTTGCTGAGCTGTTGCGCAAGCGGGCTGAGACCCAGGCCTGGAAAGCCACTCTGGAGATAGGGCCAGGTGAAGGGGGCTTTCTGAAAGTTCTGTCCGAACTGTCCACCCATGTGGTGGCCCTGGACAACAGCCGGGACATGCTGGCCAAGGCGACCCGGACCTGTATTGACGAGCGGCTGAACAATGTTGACCTGATCGAAGGAGTTACCGACACCCTGCTGGCCCGGGGCGAGGCTTTTGATCTGGTGGTTGCCAATATGGTGCTGCACCACGTCCCCAGCCCGGCGGACATTTTTCTTGATGCGGCGGCACTGATGAACAACGGTGGCTGCCTTGTTATCAGTGAGTTGTGCAGTCATGACCAGGACTGGGCCAGGGAAAACTGCGGTGACCTGTGGCTGGGTTTCGAGCCGGAAGAACTCACCGCCTGGGCATCGGAAGCCGGACTGAGTGCCGGGGAACGGCTGTTTATCGGCCTGCGCAACGGGTTTCAGGTGCAGGTCCGGGAGTTCTGGAAGACCACGATGCAGCCCTGAAACCCGCGCCAGACAGGCAGCATCAAAAAACTTTGATACAGATGTAGGTAGAAATACCTACGCTTGGCAACACCACTAAAATAAAGCGCTCACCGGCACCACCGGTACGAACTGAATCGCTCAACAAGGAGCAAATCCATGTCTGACTACAACATCTTTACCTCCGAATCGGTCTCCGAGGGCCATCCGGACAAACTGGCCGACCAGATTTCCGACGCGGTCCTGGACGCCATCCTCACCGACGACCCGCACGCCCGTGTCGCCTGTGAAACCATGGTAAAAACCGGGGTTGCCATTGTCGGTGGCGAAATCAGTACCAGCGCCTGGGTGGATCTGGAAGAACTGGTTCGCGGTGTGATCAAGGACATCGGCTATACCTCCTCTGAAGTGGGCTACGACGGCGATACCTGTGGTGTCATCAATATCATCGGCAAACAGTCCGTGGATATTGCCCAGGGCGTTGACCGCCAGAAGCCGGAAGATCAGGGTGCCGGCGACCAGGGCCTGATGTTCGGCTACGCCAGCAACGAGACCGATGTACTCATGCCGGCCCCGATCACCTTTGCCCACCGCCTGGTGGAGCGTCAGGCCGAAGCCCGCAAGAGCGGACTGCTGCCCTGGCTGCGCCCCGACGCCAAGAGCCAGGTAACCTGCCGCTATGAGAACGGCAAGGTTTCCGGCATTGATGCCGTGGTTCTGTCCACCCAGCATGACCCGGACGTCTCCCAGAGCGATCTGAAAGACGCGGTGATGGAGCTGATTGTAAAAAATGTGCTGCCCGCCGAGCTGCTGCACAAGGACACCCAGTTCCACATCAACCCCACCGGCAAGTTCGTTATTGGCGGCCCGGTTGGTGACTGTGGCCTGACCGGCCGCAAGATTATCGTGGATACCTACGGTGGCATGGCCCGCCACGGTGGCGGAGCCTTCTCCGGCAAGGACCCCTCCAAGGTGGACCGTTCTGCGGCCTATGCCGGGCGTTACGTGGCCAAGAACATCGTGGCCGCAGGTCTGGCCGAAAAGTGTGAAATCCAGGTGTCCTACGCCATCGGCGTGGCCCAGCCCACCTCCATTTCCCTGAATACTTTCGGCACCGGCAAGATCAGCGAAGACAAGATTGTGCAACTGGTGCGTGAGCACTTTGACCTGCGTCCCTACGCCATCACCAACATGCTCGATCTGCTGCACCCCATGTACCGGGCCACAGCCGCTTACGGCCACTTCGGCCGCCAGCCCTACGAGATGACCGTGGCCGGCAACACCTTCATGGCTTTCCCGTGGGAGCAGACTGACCGCGCCGAAGCCCTCCGGGATGCTGCCGGTCTCTGACCCAGCCCCCACTGACTTCAAAGGCCCGGGAAGACTGCCCTCTTCCCGGGCATCACAGAACTGAAAAAGGAAACTACCCGATGAGCACTCCGGCACAACAACTGAGCGGTTTTGAAGACTACAAGGTCCGCGACATCAGCCTGGCTGACTGGGGCCGCAAGGAAATCAGCATCGCCGAAGGGGAAATGCCTGCACTCATGGCCCTGCGCAACCGCTACAAGGCCGAGCAGCCCCTGAAAGGTGCCAACATTCTGGGTTGTATCCACATGACCATCCAGACCGCCGTGCTGATTGAAACCCTGATCGAACTGGGCGCCAATGTACGCTGGTCCTCCTGCAACATCTTCTCTACCCAGGATCAGGCCGCAGCCGCCATCGCTGCCCGTGGCATCCCGGTATTTGCCTGGAAGGGCGAAACCGAAGAAGAATACGAATGGTGCCTGGAACGCACCGTGGGTACCGATGTGGAAGGCTGGGAACCCAATATGGTTCTGGACGACGGCGGCGACCTGACCGCCCTGCTCCACAACAAATATCCGGAAATCCTGGAACGCTGCCACGGCATTACCGAGGAAACCACCACCGGTGTACACCGTCTGCAGGAAATGCTGCGGGAAGGCACCCTGAAGGTTCCCGCCATCAACGTGAACGATTCCGTCACCAAATCCAAAAATGACAACAAGTACGGCTGTCGCCACAGCCTGAACGATGCCATCAAGCGCGCCACCGACCACCTGCTGGCTGGCAAGAAAGCCCTGGTCATCGGCTATGGTGACGTGGGCAAGGGCTCCGCAGCTTCCCTGCGTCAGGAAGGCATGATTGTCAAAGTCAGTGAAGCCGACCCCATCTGTGCCATGCAGGCCTGCATGGACGGTTTTGAAGTGGTATCCCCGTACCTGAACGGCGTCAACACCGGTACCGATGATGGCGTTGACCGGGCCCTGCTGCAGAACACCGATCTGCTGGTTACCACCACCGGCAACATGAATGTGTGCGACTCCCACATGCTCAAGGCCCTGAAATCCGGTGCCGTGGTCTGCAACATCGGCCACTTCGACAACGAAATTGATACCGCCTACATGCGTGAAAACTGGGAGTGGGACGAGGTCAAGCCACAGGTGCACGTGGTGTACCGGGACAAGGCCAGTAACGACCACCTGATCCTGCTGTCTGAAGGCCGCCTGGTGAACCT
>JBFHSI010000138.1:0-8705 GCA_041591245.1 Marinobacter sp. | reverse complement strand
GCGGTGTCACCGAACAGTACGGCACCACCGGTGCTGACACGCTGCTCTGGACTGGCCAGAGAGTTGATGGTTTTGATGGTGAGGACGTGGTTGCTCTGCGCTTTGACGAGGATGTTACTGGCGCGGACCTGGCTGCGAACCTCAACAATGTGGAAACTCTGGATCTGGACATGGCTGGCAGTAATCAGGTGTCGGCGCTGACGATCGATGATGTGATCGATATGACCGATGGGGACAATGAGCTCAGCATCCTGGGGGACGGGGAGGATTCCGTGTCCCTGTCTGGTGCCTGGACTCAGGGTACTACGGAAGGCGGGTATGTGAACTACTCCGTGGATGGCCAGGATGCGGTCCTGAAAATCATGGAGTCGGTTCAGGTCACGATCGAGTAACCGTGAAGCCGCAGGCTCTCAGCGTTCGCTGAGGGCCTGGCTGGTGGCTCTGAGTACAGGCTTGAGCAGGTATTCCAGAACCGTTTTCTGGCCGGTCTTTATGTCTACCTGGGTGGTCATGCCGGGAATGATGGGCAGTTTGTCGTTGAAGCCGGAGGACAGGGTTTTCAGCCTGACTAGATAATAGGTGTTGTCCTGTTCGTCGGTAATGGTGTCGGCGCTGATATGTTCTACCCGGGCTTCCAGACCGCCGAATATGGCAAAGTCGTAGGCCGTGAACTTGATCAGGGCCGGTTGCCCCGGGCGGATAAAGGCAATGTTCTGGGGCAGAATGCGGGCCTCAATAATCAGCTGGTCGTCCAGGGGGATGATTTCCACCACATCGTGGCCGGGGGTGACCACGCCGCCGATGGTGTTGGTCAGCAGTCGCTGTACTGTGCCATGTACCGGGGCCCGGATCTCCGTCTGCCGGACCCGGTCAACCAGTCCGCTTTCCGCCCCTTCCAGAGCCTTCAGTCGGGCGCTGGATTCGGAAAGCTGGTTGCGCCACTGGTTGACCATGCGCACTTCCACTTCCTCTATCTTGGCTTTCGCTTCCTCAATGGCGGACTGTGACCGGGCGATGGCTGCGGTTGCCCGCTGGACTTCACCCTGGGCATTGGATACCTCCCGTTCCAGACGAATGATATCCACCTGGGAGACGGCACCGGAGGCCAGCAAAGGGCGGGTTACATCCAGTTCCCGGGTGCTCAGTGCCAGCATTTTGGTGTACTGGTTCTGGGTGGCCTGGGCTTCCTGAAGATCCTGGCGGCGCTGTTCCAGCTGGCGCTGGTGAATGGCAATCTGGCCGTTCAGTTCATCCATGCTGGTGCGGTAAAGGGTCTGTTCATGGGCAATGAGGTCCGGAGCCTCTTTCCGTATTTCCTCGGAAAATTCCGGCTCTGTGCCCCGGGTCAGGGCCTCCAGACGGCTGACCTCTGCACTGAGCGCCAGAAATCTGGCCCGGCTTTCCCGGAAGCTGGAGACAAAACGTGTGGAATCCAGGCTGACCAGCAGCTGCCCCGGTTCCACCACATCGCCTTCATGGACGGCTATGGCTTTGACAATACCGCCATCAATGGACTGCACCACCTGCAGTTGCCGGGACGGGATTACCTTGCCGGTGCCCCGGGCAACTTCGTCCAGGGGGGCATTGCCGGCCCAGACCAGCAACAGAAGCAGGGTCAGGGCAATGGTGTAGAGCAGGGCCCGGGCCTGTGTGGGTTCCTGTTGCATCCTTGCCCATTCTGCATCCACCACCCAGTCGCGATTTTCCGGCGGGGTAAGCCAGCGTCCGAACAGCCGGTCAATCACCGGTCGCCCCAGCTGTCCCAGTCTGCTGAGCCGGCCGATACGCTCAAAGCCCCGCTGTTCAGCGGTTGCGGGCAGGGATGACGGATCCGGAGCCGGTGTTGTCATTGGGCAGCTCCTACCTGGCCGTTGCGCAGAGCATTGAGTACAGCAGTTTTCTCGCCGTCGGCTACGATCTGTCCGTGGTCCATCACAATAATCCGGTCCACAAGGTCCAGCAGGGCGCTTCTGTGGGTGACCAGCACCAGGGTTTTTCCCTGTGACAGTTTTGCCAGATTGGTCCGGATACTGGATTCATTGTTCTGATCCATGGCTCCGGTGGGTTCGTCCAACAGCAGCAGTGAAGGGTCTCCGAGTACGCCCCGGGCGATGGCCACGGCCTGGCGCTGGCCTCCCGACAGCATTTGCCCGGACTCCCCCACAGGCAGGTCAAAACCCATTGGGTGCCGGTTGACGAGATCTTCCAGCGCGGCAATACGGGCGGCTTCCAGAATCTGGCTGTCGGTGGCCCGGGGCGCTCCTATGGCGATATTGTCTTTCAGGCTGCCATAAAACAGGGTGACGTCCTGGGGGACATAGCCAATCTGTCGGCGCAGTTCTTCTGGCTCAAACTGGCGCAGGTCCACACCGTCCATGGACACGCTGCCAGCATACGGGCTGTACAGTCCCAGAATCAGCTTTTCCAGTGTGGACTTGCCGGAGCCGTTGCGGCCCAGAATGGCCACACGCTCGCCGGAGCGGATGTGAAAGCTGACGTTGCGCAGGGACTGCTGCTCACTGTCCGGATAACTGAAGGTGACGTTCCGGAATTCAATATCGCCGGTGATCGCCGGCCGGTTAACCGCGGGCTTGTGCTGTGTGCGCTCATCCGGCATGGCCATGATGTTGTTCAGGGACGCCATGGCGGTGGCCGCGTTGTGATACTGGCCCAGCAGCCCGGCGGCCTGGCTGATGGGTGCCATGGCCCGGGATGACAGCATATAGGCGGCAATAAGGCCGCCCTGGCTGAGGTCACCCTGAATGACCTGATACACCCCGAGCAGGATGATGGTGACTCCGACACTCTGCTGAATCCAGCTGGCTCCGGAACTGATGGATGAAGCCAGCAGGCGGGTCTGGGCTGCGGTGCGGGCCAGCAGAACGGTCGTTTTTTCCCAGATCAGCTGGATGCGGCTCTGGTCGTTGAAGCTTTTGACGGTTTCCAGATTGTTGAGACTTTCCACCAGAATGCCGTTGCGCATGGCGCCTGCCTGCATGGAGCGTTCCGACAGGGTGTGCAGTTTGTTCTGGGTGGCCAGGGCGTAAAGCAGCAATACAAGGCTGCCGGCCACTATGGGCAGCACCAGGGGCCAGGCAATCAGGGTAATAATGCCGGCAAACAGAAGTACAAAGGGCAGGTCCACCAGGGCAATGACGGTGATGGAGCCCATGAAGCCCCGTACCGCCTCAAAGGACTGTACGTTATTGGAAAATGAGCCCACGGAAGCTGGCCGGTGGCTCAGGCTGAGGTGCAGCAAGTGTTCCATGATCCGGGCTGACAGGCGGACATCGGCGCGGCTGGCGGCAAGATCCACAAACCAGCTGCGCATCAGGCGCAGTGCCAGGTCGGCGCTGATAACAATCAGCACTCCCACAGCCAGCACCCACAGAGTGTCGGTGGCATGATTGGGCACTACCCGGTCGTACACGTTCATCACGAACAGGGGCATGGCCAGGGCAAACAGGTTGATGGCAATGGCTGCGACCAGAACGTCCCGGTACAGCTTCCGGTTGTCGGCAATAATGCTCCAGAACCAGTGGCCCTGGCGCGGGCTGCGGACCTGGGGACTGCGCTGGTCAAACCGGAATTCGGGCCTTACATACAGGGTGTAGCCGGTATAGAGGGCCTGCAGTTCGCCAAGGTCCATGACCTGTTCACTGTCTGGCAGTTCGGGCCAGATCACATGGGCCTTGTCGCCCGGGATATCCAGCCGGGTCAGCACGCAGCAGCGGTCGTCCTGGAGCAGGAGAATGGCCGGCAGAAGGTGGGAGTTGAGCCTGTCCAGGGGCGCGTGGGCAATGCGGGAACTCAGCCCGGCCCGTTTTGCGGCCCGGGGGAAGACTGCCGGTGTCAGCTGGCCATTGGAGACCGGCAGCCCGTTCAGGGCTGCGGTCCGGGAGAGAGGCCTGTCGTGAATCCGGCACAGGACAAGCAGGCACTCAAGGAGCATGGCGGTACTTCTGTTCGGGTTAATGGGAGTAGGCGACTGTGGAGCCGGAGGGGCATGCGGTCTCAGGGTCGACGGGAATGCTTTCGGCATCCAGCTCCGCCAGGGTGGGCAGGTCGTCTTTCATGATGCCCAGATCGGTCAGAAGCTTGCCTGAGGCGGCCTCGATCTTTGCCGTTGCCAGGGTGTAGTCAGCTTCCGCATTGACCAGAGCACGGGTGGCCTGGAAGTACTCATTCTCCGCATCCAGTACATCCAGCAGTGAGCGTCTGCCAATCAGGAACTGGTCCTTGTAGGCCTGACGGACCCGGTCCGAAGACTCCAGGTGCTGTCGCAGAATGGGAATCTGGTCCTGGAACTTGCGGGCGTCCTCATAGGCTACCTGGACACTTTGGCGCACTTCGGTGCATGTGGTATCGCGCTGGGCCTTGCTCAGGTTCACGCTGTTATAGGCTTTGCGGATAGCCGCCTTGTCCCGTCCACCGTTATACAGGTTGTAGTGAAGTTCCAGGGCAATCCGGCCATCGGTGCGGCTGTTGTCCAGGCCCCGGTCGTCGTAATCCTGGCTGCCGTAACGGGCGGTCAGGTTGAGTTCCGGGTGGAATCCGGATTTGCTGGCTTTTACTGTGCCTTCGGAGGCCTGGATCCGATACAGGCTGGCAAGAAACTCCGGGTTGCCCCGCAGGGCCGCGTGCAGTGCCTGCCTGGGTGAAGAGGGCATGGTCAAAGGCGCGGGGGGCTGCAGTTCCTGTGGCGGCATGGAGCCCACTACCCGCTGATAGCGGCTTTCCACATCCCGCAGGGAAGACCGTGCGGTGATCAGGTTGGCATGGGCCAGGGACAGGCGGCCGGTAATCTGGTCCAGATCGACATTGTTGCCAACGCCGGCGCCGCTGCTCAGTTCAATCTGCCGGTAGACCTTGCGGTGTTCGCTCAGGTTGTTTTCGGCCAGCTGCACCAGTTGCCGGTGGCGGACCACGTCCAGATGGGCCGTTACCGCATTCAGTGCGGTGTTCTGGACCTGCTGGATAAGCTGGAAGTAGCTGACAAGGCGGCTGCCTTTGGCGGATGCCACATTGCCGCTGGTCTGGAAACCATCGTATAGCATCTGCACAAATGACAGTTCTGCCCGGCCCCCGTTGAACGGGCTCTGGGTGCCGGTGCTCCAGCCGGAACCGGTTCTGATTTCCCGACCATAGTTGGCGTAGAAATCCAGGGTTGGCCGGTAGCCTCCCCGGGCACTGTCCAGATCATCTCCGGTGTCCTGGAAACTGTACCAGCTGTTCCGGACCTCAGGGCTGAATTCAATGGCCTGGCTTGCGGTTTCGCCTACCATTTGCGCACAGAGGGCGGGAGTGGCTGCCAAATGGCTGAACATCAGAACAGACAGCGCAATGCGCCGTTTTGACGGAGTACGGGACATGGGACAAGCTTCCACTGGAGCGAACAGATAGGAATTCCGAATGGCGGCATCCTAGCATGTGCCAGGGGGGTGGAATGAGCCGGGAAGGGAAAACGTGCCGGGCACCAAAACTGATGCCCGGCAACCAAAACTAATCCGCCATTCAGGCCGGTGACGGGGCCTCTTGCAGGTGACAGAGTTCTGCCAGTTTCAGGCGCAGCTCCAGCAGATCTACTGGCTTGGCCAGGCAGGCGCTGAAGGATTCCGGTAGCTCTTGATCTGAGTTCGCACTGGCGTTGTATGTTGCCGATAGCAGGATAACCGGAATGTCCGGCCACAATCTGCGGGCGGCCAGGAGCACGCTGTCCCCGGTAGCTTCCTGTAACTGGTAATCGGTAACAATGACTGCAGGTTTGCGGGTGTTTTCGGATACAGTCTTCAGAAACTGTTCTGCGCTATAGGCCAGTTCCACCTGGAACCCCATATCGGAGAGCTCATGCTCCAGAAGGTCCCGTATCTGTCGGGAGTCTTCCACAATCCAGGCGCTCTGGTTACCCGCGTCAACGGCGGGCAGCAGATCCCGTGCAACCGGTAGCGAATGGGTTACCCTCTGTTCGTCTCCGGCCATATAGGGAATGCTGCAGGTGGCTGTAGTGCCCTTGCCCAGCTCACTGTCCAGATGCAGCTTGCCGCCCATATTTCTGGCCAGCTCAAAACAGATGGACAGTCCCAGGCCCACACCCGGATTGCTGTCAGATACCTGGTAATAGGGCTGGCTGATGGTCTTCAGGTTTTTTTCCGAAATACCTATACCTGTATCCTGGACTCGGAAGGTAATGGCCGGGTCCTGACCCTCCCGGGAGGAAAATGCTACGGACAGAATGATATCGCCGTTCTGGGTATATTTTGCAGCATTGTCCAGCAGGTTGAGGAGAATTCGCTGCAGTTGTGTACTGTTGCAGCGAATTACTGTCGGCAGGTCGGTTTCAATCCTGAACTGGAAGCGGTTGTGGTTCTTGCCGGCCAGAATATGGGCCTGATGCACCAGGCTGTCAGTAAAGGCCATCAGGTAAAGGTCATGCAGTTGCTGCTTGTCCGTGGAAATGTCATGGGCATAGTCCAGCAGTCCATTGACCAGCTCAAGCATGTAGCCGGCCCGGTCCAGAATAATCTGGTTGGCCTTGGCGGTATGGGTGGGGTCGATATTCTGCAACTGGGCATAGCCGAGAATGGCTGTAAGCGGGGATCTGAGGTCATGGGTTACCTGACCGAGGAAATCGACCTTGGCCTGGCTGGCTTTGCGGGCAGTATCCAGGGCGCTGTTCAGCTCCCTGGTGCGTTCTTCTACGGCCTGTTCCAGAGCCTGAAGCTGATTCGCTTCCTGTTGTCTGAGGGCTTGTTCAGCCCTTCGTAACCGGTACTTCTTCTGTCTGGTGTAGGTCAATACCAGCGCCAGAGCGATCAGGATTTCGGCATAGATACGGGTTCCGGCAAAGGTTGCTGTGTAATAGAAATTAAAGATATAGCCTGTCAGCAGAAACACTGAAACAAACCAGTAGGCTGCCAGTAACCAGAGTGTTGCCAGGCGGCCTTCACGCCCGTACCTGAAGGCGGCCGGAACCATGAACAGCCAGCTAATGGAATAGTAACTGGTGATCCCGATCCCCAGATTCCTGAGATGGGAGCCGTCCATGGTGAATGTCAGCCCGGTGAAGGCCAGTGCTGGCAGGGCGGAAGCCAGCAGAAATCGTCGCCAGGCAGGCCTTCGCTGCAGCCCCAGCAAAAACACCGAGACCACCAGGAACAGGTATTCCGTAAAGATCCAGGAGGAGGCTCTTAGTTGAAGAGCGTAGCCATCAAGGAAATCTACCAGATACAGGCTGAAGAAACCGTCTTTCTCCGCCTCGAAAATAAAGGCTACCAGTAACCAGGTACCGGTCAGTAGCAGGGGGACGTTGAGCTGAAAAAGCAGCACCAGAAACAGCGTGGCGATCCCGGCAAATATGGCGGTATGCAGGGTGTGTTTATGGCGGATACTCTGGGTGTAGGCATCCGGATTCCAGCTCTGGATGCTGAGAAAGGGCAGGCTGTCGCTATACACCTTCAGCAGCAGCCGTTGGCGCTCACCGGCACCGAGGGCGACGGGAATAATGGTTTCCCCGTTGGCAATTGTGCGTTCTGCTTTGGGAATCACCAGGCCGGTAGTCTCATGCCATAGAATCCGGCTGCCGGTGGTTGCCAGGAAATAGCCGTCCACCCGGTTCAGGCGCCAGGGCTCAAACACCAGCCAGGCTGTCTGCGGCCGGTCGCTGGTGTTGGTTACAGTGGCCTGCAGCCACAGAGTACTGTGTCGGCGAGGTGCGGTCAGCTGTTCGGGGCGAGCCTGTTGCCAGTCACTGGCCGCCAGTGCGTCTGCCGTGGTCTCATCCGGGTGGACGGCCTGTCGCACGGACATGACCTGGGTAAGCTCCAGTCCGTTGGTTATCTGGGCCAGATCAATGGCCTGGGAAGGCGTGGCCGGGGAGGCCACGGCAAAGGCAGATGAGGTGATTGCCAGCAGGATAATGGCGGCCAGCAGATGTGTAAATGCCCGAAACCAGCTAGGTTGAGCCAAAGGGAGTCTCCGTTATTTAGGGATGTTGGCGCCGGAATTCCCTGGGGGTCAGTCCGAATCGCTCCCGGAAAGCGGTTGAGAAATTTGCACTACTGGTAAACCCCACCTGATGGGCGATGTCCTGAATGGGCAGGTCCGTCTGCTGCAACAGGGACCGGGCCTCCTTCATACGCTCCTCACGCAGGTATTCAAATACGGTTACACCGGCACACTCCCTGAAGGCGTGATTCAGGTGTTTGCTGTTGGTTCCTGTCAGTTGTTCCAGTTCCTTCATGGTCGGAGGTGAGGCCAGTGACCGCAGCAGGTGAATGCGTGCTGAGTGGAACAGGATGTTGTGCAGGTTTTGTAACGGTGCGTTGGCAGTTGCCGGCTCCGTGCTCTGATCGGGCGCAATCCTGCGGTTTCGCAAGTGGATGCGCAATCTGAGTTTGACCTCATTGAAATCAAAGGGCTTGTTGATGTAGTCAACGGCACCGGCAAGCAGTCCTTTGACCCTTTGTTCCGGCCAGGTGAGGCCGGAGATGAAAATGACCGGTATGTTCCGGGTCTGAGGGTCTCCGGTCAGTATTTTGCAGGCGTCAAAGCCGTTGCAGCGGGGCATCTGGGCATCCATCAGAATCAGGTCCGGCTGCAGGCCCCGGGCCTTGTCTACCCCTTCCAGTCCATCTTCAGCGTGGTAGAGACGGCAGCCCTGGCGTTGCAGGTAGGCAGAGATCAGCATGCGCTCTGCTTCCTCATCG
>JBFHSI010000137.1:0-8984 GCA_041591245.1 Marinobacter sp. | reverse complement strand
CTCAGACACTATGTCCAGCCCACCTGGTTCATGCTGCCATTCAATATCATCGGGGAAATCTCCCGGACCGTGGCCCTGGCGGTGCGCCTGTATGGCAATATCATGAGCGGTACGGTCATCGCGGCCATTCTTCTGGGCCTGACACCCTACTTTTTCCCGGTGGTCATGCAGCTTCTTGGGCTGCTGACCGGCATGATCCAGGCCTATATTTTTGCCGTTCTGGCCATGGTTTATATCGCATCAGCCACCTCTGCCCACGAGCAGACGCGGCAATCCAGTTCCCCGGACTTCCCTTCTTCCGACTCATAAAGGAGTAGCTTATGGACAGTGTATCCATCATCGGAATGGTTTCCGTGATTACCGCGGGCCTCACCATTGCCATTGGCTCTATCGGCCCCTCACTGGGTGAAGCCCGCTCCGTGGCCCAGGCACTGAGCGCCATTGCCCAGCAACCGGACGAATCCGCCACCATTACCCGGACCCTGTTCGTGGGCCTGGCCATGATCGAATCCACGGCAATCTACTGTTTTGTCGTCGCCATGATCCTGATTTTCGCCAATCCGTTCTGGGAACACGTCACTGCGGTCTCCGGGGGCTGATCCATGAGCATTGACTGGATCACGGTAACTGCCCAGGTCTTCAACTTTCTGATCCTGGTGTGGCTGCTCAAGCGGTTTCTGTATCACCCGGTCATCAACGCCATGGACCGCCGGGAACAACGGATCAGAACCCAGCTGACTGATGCCGAAAGCCGGGAGCAGGCGGCCCTTGCTGCCGCCGCCGACTACCGGGACAAGGCAGAGGCCCTGGAACAGCAGAAACAGCAGATTCTGGAACAGGCCCGGCAGGAGGCAGAAAATGCCCGCGCCCGGATGCTCAGCGAGGCACGGGAGGAAACCGCCAGGATACGGGCCAACTGGATGCGGGAGCTGAGCGAGGAGAAAGCCGCTTTCCTGACCGGCCTGCGCAAACAGTCTGTGGAGGCGGTTACCGCCATCGCCCGCAAGAGCCTGGAAGATCTCGCCGATACCACTCTGGAAGCACGCATGGTACAGGTGTTTGCCGACAAACTGGCCTCCCTGTCGGCCGAGGAGAAGGCCGCCCTGATAACCGCCAGGGAACCGGCAACCCTGTCCAGCGCCTGGCCCCTGGACGACAGCCACAGGGACTTTCTGACCCGGGCCGTGCAGGAACAACTGGGCCAGGAGACCAGCCTCACCTTCAGCACCAACCCGGAGCTGATCTGTGGCATCGAGTTTCTCCGTGAGGGTCACCGGATCAGCTGGAACCTGTCCGATTACATGGACGAGCTTGACACCCGTATCGACAAGGCTTTCTCCCCCATTGATCCCGAACAACAGGAGGCCTGACACCATGCTTGAGCGTCTTCTTGACGACACCATGAGCACCCTCCGGGACCAGGTGCAAAGCCACAGCCCCACCCTGCAAAGCCACGAAACCGGAACCGTTCTGCAGGTGGGCGGCGGTATAGCCCTGGTCCGTGGGCTGGCCAGCGTATCCTCGGAAGAACTGGTGCAGTTCCCCGACGGGGTACTGGGGGTTGCCATCAATCTGGAACCGGATGAAGTGGGGGTTATGCTGCTGGGCGACAGTGACAAGCTCAATGCCGGCAGCCGGGTAACCGCCACCGGCCGGGAAGCCGATGCTCCGGTAGGTGAAGGCCTGCTCGGGCGGGTGATCGATGCCACCGGGCGGGTTCTGGATGGCGGCAAGCCCCTGGATATACTGGAACGCAGGCCCATTGAACATGCTGCCCCGGAGATCATGGCCCGGGCGCCGGTCACCGAGCCCATGGAGACCGGCATCAAGACCATCGATGCCCTGATTCCCATTGGCCGGGGCCAGAGGGAACTGATTCTCGGGGATCGCCAGACCGGCAAAACCTCCGTCGCGGTGGATACCATCATCAACCAGCGGGACAAGGGGGTGATCTGCATCTACTGCGCCGTTGGCCAGAGGGCAACCGCCGTGGCCAAGGTGGTGGAAACCCTGCGTCAGCACCATGCCCTGGACCACACCATTGTAGTGGTGGCTTCGGACGAAGATCCCCCCGGCCTGCGCTATGTCACCCCCTATGCCGCCACCACCATGGCCGAATACTTTATGGAAAAGGGCAAGGACGTGCTGATTGTCTACGACGATCTGACCCGTCATGCCCGGGCCTATCGGGAACTGTCCCTGCTGCTGCGCCGGCCACCCGGGCGCGAGGCCTATCCGGGGGATATTTTCTACATCCATTCACGGCTGCTTGAGCGCAGCACCCACCTGCGTCCGGAATTCGGGGGCGGCTCCCTCACCGCCCTTCCGGTGCTGGAAACCCAGGCCCAGAATATTTCCGCCTATATTCCCACCAACCTTATTTCCATCACCGATGGCCAGATCTACCTGTCGCCCACCCTGTTCCAGAAGGGCCTGCTGCCGGCAATTCATGTGGGCAAGTCGGTATCTCGGGTAGGCGGCAAGGCCCAGTATCCGGCCTACCGCAGTGTGTCCGGTGACCTGCGCCTGTCCTACGCCCAGTTCGAGGAGCTGGAAACCTTTGCCCGCTTCTCCACCCGGCTGGACAAGGAAACCCGGGCCACCATAGAACGGGGGCGTCGAGTGCGGGAAGTTCTGAAACAGGATGAACATCAGCCCCTGCGCGCCAGTGAACAGATGGCGGTGCTCAGGGCCGTCAACGCCGGCCTGCTGGATCAGGTGCCACTGGAGCAGATCGCCGATGCGGAAAAACGGGTTCAGGCCCATCTTCTGGAGGCGCTTCCGGATCTGTGCCGGCGCATGGAAGCCGGGGAAAAGCTGGAGCCCGGCGACTGGCAGCAGATTCTCGAAGAGCTCGGCCAGGCACTGACCGATTTTTCAGCGAACTCACCGGACCCGAGTCATGGAATCACTGGAACAACTCAGCAAACAGCTGGATAGCCTGGACGAGCTCCGGAGCATCGTCAAAACCATGAAGGCTCTGTCGGCGGCCAATATCCATCAGTATGAGCAGGCTGTCGGTGCCCTCGGCGGATACTACCGGACGGTGGAAATGGGGCTGCATGTTGCCCTCAAGGATATGGATCCCGCCAGCTTCCAGCAGCCAAAAGCTTCCGGGCAGAGCCCGGTAGCAGCCATTGTCTTTGGTTCCGACCACGGCCTGTGTGGCCGCTTCAATGAGGAAATTGCCGAATACACCGCCGAGCGCCTGGCCGCCACGCCCGCAGCTCACCAGAACCCGCTGGTTCTGGCCGTTGGTGCCAGGGTGGCCGGTAGCCTGGAAAATGCCGGGCTGAAAATAAACGAAAACTTCATGACGCCCGGATCGGCAAGCCAGATTACTGCCACGGTACAGCAGATTCTCCTGGCCATCGACCAGTGGCGGGAAGACCAGGGCGTGCGCTATGTGTTTCTGTTCTATAACCGGCACTCGGGGCAGCAGGGCTACCGGCCTACAGGGGTGGAGCTGCTGCCGGTAAATCTGAAACGTTTTCACCGGCTGGAACAGGCCCCCTGGCCATCCCGCAGCCTGCCCACCTTTACCCTGCCACGACCGGTTCTGTTCCGGCAGCTGCTGGACCAGTATCTGTTCACTCTGGTGTTCCGGGCCTGTGCGGAATCCCAGGCCAGTGAACATGCCAGCCGGCTGTCCGCCATGCAGTCCGCCGAGCGCAATCTGGACGAACGCATGAGCGACGTCACCATGGACTACCGGCGCGCGCGGCAGACTGTCATTACCTCGGAACTGCTGGAACTGGTATCCGGTTTCGAGGCACTGAAACCGAAAAAAGGACCGGAGTCTATCTGACTCCGGTCCAGGTCCACTCCCGTATTTCCGGCATATCCTGCCCGACCCGATTGATATAGCGCTTGTGATCGGTAAGCCGGTCGCGCATCTGCTGTTTCAGATAGGCGCCACGACTGGATAACCCGGGTACCCGATCGATCACATCCATCACCAGGTGGAAACGGTCGATGTCATTGAGTACCGCCATGTCAAAAGGTGTGGTTGTGGAACCCTCTTCCTTGTAGCCACGCACATGCAGGTTAGCGTGATTGGTACGCCTGTAGGTCAGCCGGTGGATCAGCCAGGGGTAGCCGTGAAAGGCAAAGATAATGGGCTTGTCCCTGGTAAACAGGCTGTCGAAGTCCTTGTCGGACAGGCCATTCGGGTGTTCTTCCGGGGGCTGCAGGGTCATCAGTTCCACCACATTGACCACCCGGATCCGCAGGTCCGGCAGGTTCCGGTAGAGAATATCCACGGCGGCCAGGGTCTCTGCCGTGGGCACATCACCGGCACAGGCCATGACCACATCCGGCTCCTGGCCCTGGTCGTTACCGGCCCACTCCCATATACCAATACCGGCCCGGCAATGGCGTATGGCAGATTCCATATCCAGCCACTGGGGCGCCGGCTGCTTGCCAGCCACAATCACATTCACCTTGTCGCGGCTGCGCAGACATTTGTCAGCCACATACAGCAGGCAGTTGGCATCGGGTGGCAGGTAGATGCGGACAATGCTGGCCTTCTTGTTGGCCACATGGTCGATAAAACCGGGATCCTGATGGGAAAAACCGTTATGGTCCTGGCGCCAGACATGGGAGGTCAGCAGGATATTCAGGGAGGCAACCGAGCGGCGCCAGGGTATCTCCTTGCTCACCTTCAGCCACTTGGCGTGCTGGTTGAACATGGAATCCACTATATGGATAAAGGCTTCGTAGCAGGAAAAGAAGCCATGACGCCCGGTCAGCAGGTAGCCTTCCAGCCAGCCCTGACAGGTATGCTCGGACAGGATTTCCATAACCCGGCCATCCGGAGCCAGATGATCGTCGTAATCATAACGCTCGGCTTCCCAGGTCCGGTTGGTCACCTCCAGCAACGCCCCCAGACGGTTGGAGACGGTTTCATCCGGCCCCACCACCCGGAAATTCCGGCTTTTCATATTGCAGGCCATGACATCCCGCAGGTAGTTGCCCAGACAGCGGGTGGCTTCCCCCTGCACAGAGCCCGGAGCCGGCACTTCCACACCATAGCTGGCATAGTCCGGCAGCTTCAGGTCTCGCAGCAGCAGCCCGCCGTTGGCGTGGGGGTTGGCCCCCATTCGCCGTTCACCTTCCGGCGCCAGAGCGGCCAGCTCCGGTTTCAGGGCGCCGGTTTCGTCAAACAGCTCCTCGGGCCGGTAGCTTTTCAGCCACTGTTCCAGCAGGCGCAGATGGTCCGGTTTGGCCGCCAGTTCGGAAAACGGCACCTGATGGGAGCGCCAGTAACCTTCCAGTCGCAGCCCGTCCACCTCCTTCGGACAGGTCCAGCCCTTGGGCGTACGCAGAATGATCATGGGCCAGCGCGGACGCACCACTTCACCACCTGTGCGCGCCTGCTGCTGAATGTCCCGGATCCGGTCCATAACCCAGTCCAGGGTCGCGGCCATGATCTGATGCACCCGCTGGGGGTCTTCGCCCTCCACAAAGTAGGGTTCGTAACCGTAACCGATGAACAGATTTGCCAGCTCTTCCCTGCTGATACGGGCCAGTACCGTGGGGTTGGCAATCTTGTAGCCGTTCAGGTGCAGAATCGGCAGTACTGCACCATCGGTGGCTGGATCCAGAAACTTGTTGGAGTGCCAGGCGGTCGCCGCCGGACCGGTTTCCGCTTCCCCGTCCCCCACCACACAGGCCACAATAAGGTCCGGATTATCAAATGCGGCACCAAAGGCGTGGCTCAGGGAATACCCCAGTTCCCCGCCTTCGTGGATGGAGCCAGGGGTTTCCGGAGCTGTATGGCTGGGAATGCCGCCGGGGAAAGAGAACTGCCGGAACAGTTTCTTCATACCCTCTTCATCCCGGCTGATGTCGGGATAGAACTCGCTGTAGCTACCTTCCAGATAGGTATTGGCGACAATACCCGGAGCCCCGTGCCCCGGCCCGGTAACATACAGAACACTCAGATCCCGGGCCCGGATAACACGGTTCAGATGGGCATAGATCAGATTCAGCCCCGGCGTGGTTCCCCAGTGCCCCAGCAATCTGGGCTTGATATGGGCCAGACTCAGGGGCTCCCGCAACAGGGGGTTGTCCAGCAGATAGATCTGGCCGATAGACAGGTAGTTTGCTGCCCGCCAGTAGCCGTGAATGCGGGCCAACTCCTCCGGGGACAAGGGTTGTTCATCCAGTATTTCTGTTCCGGCAGAATCAGTCATGAGCTTTCGCCTCCGTTGCGGTATCTGGAATGGCCATCAGGCCTAAAGGGTAAATTCCTCATGCAGTCCGGGCATGACGACTTCGGTATTGCTCAGGTTCCCGGCAAAGGACTCCATGGTGTCCTGTTCACCGTGAACCAGGAAGGTACGTGCCGGAGTGCCTATGCGTTTGTGCCAGGACAGCAGCTCATCCCGGTCAGCATGGGCTGAGAAGCCGCCAATGGTATAGATGTTGGCACGCACCGGAATGGTTTCCCCGAACAGGCGGATTTCCTTGGCACCATCTACAATCAGCCGGGCCAGAGTGCCTCGGGCAGCAAACCCGACAAAGACAATGCTGCTGTCCTTGCGCCACAGGTTGTGTTTCAGGTGGTGCCGAACCCGGCCGCCAGTACACATACCGGAACCGGCCAGTATCACCGCACCGCCACCGACCCGGTTAAGAGCCATGGATTCCGAGGTCTGGCGGGTAAAATGCAGCCCCGGGAAATCAAACGGATCCTGGCCGTCGCTGAACATCTTGCCGGCTTCCTGGTCGTAACATTCCGGGTGCCGACGGAAGATTTCTGTTGCAGAAATGGCCATGGGGGAATCCAGAAACACCTGCATGGATCCCGGGACCAGTCCTTTCTCCACCCCTTCCCGCAGGTAGTACAGAATTTCCTGGGCCCGTTCCAGGGCGAAGGTGGGGATGATCACATTGCCGCCAGCGGCAAAGGTGGTATCTATGGCCTCGTAGAGTTCCTCGATGGACGGCTCCAGGGATTTGTGCAGACGGTCGCCATAGGTGCTTTCCATCACCACCACATCCACATCCTCCGGCGGTGTGGGGTCGTGCAGAATTACCCGTCCGCCGTAACCCAGGTCCCCGGAAAACAGCACCCGTTTGTGCTCACCGTTTTCCTCCAGCTCCAGCAGGATGGATGCGGAACCGAGAATATGGCCGGCATCGTAAAAGGTTGCCCTGATACCTTCCGCCAGCTGTATGGGCTTGTTATAGCTGGCAGTACGGCCAAAATAATCCAGGCTGTTGAGGGCATCCAGAACCGTATAGAGCGGACTGATGTCCTTGTTCTTGCCCTTGCCGTGCCGGGCCTGTTTTTTGGCTTTCCATTCCGCCTCTTCTTCCTGCAGTCCGGCGGCATCCAGCATCACCAGCCGGGCCAGTTCCCGACTCGCGGCGGTGGTAATGATTTCACCACTGAAGCCCCGTTTCACCAGTAGCGGGATCCGCCCGCAATGGTCCAGGTGGGCATGGGTCAGCAACAGGAAATCCACCTGTTCCGGATCGAATCCCAGGGGGGCCCGGTTTTCCTCAGTCAGCTCCCGGCCGCCCTGATACATGCCGCAGTCTATGAGGATTCGGGTGTCGCCACACTGCACCAGATGACAGGAACCGGTAACGTTCTGATCCGCACCATGGAAGGAAATTTTCATGCACTACTCCTTTAGACATTGTTTCGAAAATGACGTGCCGCAGCTGTGATGCCAGTGCTGTATACCCTCCCAGGCCTCCTGCCCTGTCTCTGCGTACCAGAACAGTTCCCGGTCTTCCTCATCAATGACCCCTTCTTCCATCAGAAAATCCACATTGATGGCCTGGCGCCAGAAGGATTCGCCCACCAGAACCACTGGCAGAGGTTCAATGGTGCGGGTCTGGATCAGGGTCAGGGTCTCGAACAGTTCATCCAGGGTTCCATAGCCCCCCGGGAAGGCCACCAGTGCCCGGGCCCGTTTCAGAAAATGCAGTTTGCGCATGGCAAAATAGTGAAACCGGAAACACAGATCCGGGGTGATATAGGGGTTGGGATACTGCTCCTGGGGCAAGGTAATATTCAGCCCGACTGACTTTGCCCCCAGATCAAAGGCCCCCCGGTTCGCCGCCTCCATGATGCCCGGGCCACCACCGGTTACCAGCGTAACCTTTGGCCCCTCCGGGCTGGTACTGGCCTGGGCCACCAGGCGACCAAACTCCCTTGCCTCATCATAATAGCGGCTTTTCGCCAGTATCGAGCGGGCAACCGCCAGCCGGCGCTGCAAATCCCTGCTGGCAGGGTCTTCTGCCAGTGCCCGTTCCAGGGTCTCCACCTTGCGGCGGGCCGCTATGGGCTCCCGCAGGCGGGTACTGCCGAAGACTACGATGGTGTTATCAATCCGGTGCTGCTTGAGCAGCAGTTCCGCCTTCAGGTAGTCGATCTGCAGCCGGACACCGCGGGTATCATCCCGGTTCAGGAAGTCCACATCCTGATCCGCCTGCAGATAGCTTGGGCTGGCGACAATGGTTTCGACCCGTGCCGGAGCAAGGGGGTCCTCCTCCACCGGCTTGGGGGATTCCCAAGGCAGGGGCTCCCGCCTTTTTTCCAGTTGCTCCGGTGTGGGTACCGGTGCGGGGGTGTCTTTATCCGATGACATATTATGCAGACCTGCCTTGTCCGTTCAGTTACCAGTGACTGCAATATAATCCAAAGAAAGGGGGCAGGACCCAATCCAGGTCAACCTGTTACCAATGATTCACCAGATGGTCAGGATCGGGGGGCAAATAAAAACAGAATGATAAAGGGCAGAAAGCAAAACACATAGCAAAACGCCTCAGTCTGTGGGGTACACAAACTGAGGCGTTCTGTTTTAAATATGGCGCGGCTGGGAGGATTCGAACCTCCGACCGCCTGGTTCGTAGCCAGGTACTCTATCCAGCTGAGCTACAGCCGCTTGAAACAGGGTGCAAGTATCAGATTATTGGCGCGGCTGGGAGGATTCGAACCTCCGACCGCCTGGTTCGTAGCCAGG
>JBFHSI010000136.1:0-9002 GCA_041591245.1 Marinobacter sp. | reverse complement strand
ATCCGTTCCGATTCCGATATGTTCACCTTCGGCTACAGTTTCCGTCCCTGGACCGGTGCCAAGGTTCTGGCAGACGGTGCCGACATCAAGAATTACGTTCGCGAAACCGCAGAAGAATATGATGTGGAGCGCCATATCCGCTACGGGGTGGCGGTGAAGAGTGCGGACTGGTCCAGTGCCGACAACTGCTGGAAGATTTCCGCCGTCAACGAAATAACCGGCGAGACGGAAAGCTACACCGCCGGCTTCATGGTGGGCTGCACCGGCTATTACAACCATGACCGCGGCTACAAGCCGGACTTCCCCGGGGAAAGCGAATTCAAGGGCCAGATTGTCCATCCCCAGCACTGGCCGGAAGACCTGGATTACACGGGCCGGAAAGTGGTGGTTATAGGCAGTGGCGCAACCGCCATTACCCTGGTGCCGACCATGGCGGAAAAGGCTGCCCACGTCACCATGCTGCAGCGCTCCCCCTCCTACCTGATGCCCCTGCCATCCCTGGACAAGGTCACCCTGGGGCTGCAGAAGGTATTGCCGGCGAAGGCCGCCTACCGGCTGACCCGGGCCCGCAATATTGCCATTTCCCGGATGCTGTATACCCGCTCCCGCAAGAACCCGAAAGCCATGCGCCGCCTGTTCCTGAGTGTGATCCGGCAACAGCTGGACGGCAAGGTGGATATGCGCCACTTTACCCCGGACTATAACCCCTGGGACCAGCGTCTGTGCGTGGTCAAGGACGGGGATCTGTTCAAGGCCCTGAAAGCCGGAACCGCGTCCATAGAAACGGATCATATCGACCGGTTTACAGAAACCGGAATCCGCCTGAAATCCGGCCAGGAGCTGGAAGCGGATATCATCATTCCCGCCACCGGTCTGGAAATCCAGATGCTGGGAGGTGTTCGCCCCAGAGTGGACGGGGCCGAGGTGGTGATGAAAGAAAAGGTTATCTACAAGAACGTGATGGTGGAGGGGGTGCCCAACGCCGGTATGATCTTCGGTTACACCAACATTTCCTGGACCCTGAAGGTGGATATTGCTGCGCAATACCTGTGCCGGCTGATGAACCTGATGGAGCACCGGGGTTACCGGCGCGTGGTGGCCCGGGATACGGAAAACAGCCTGGGTGAGGACACCATTCTCGGCGCCCTGAATTCCGGTTATGTCAGCCGTGCCGCTGACGCCCTGCCACGGCAGGGGACCCACGGTCCCTGGAAAGCCACCCAGAACTATCTGGAGGATGTGAAACTGCTGCGTTTCGGGCCTCTGGAAGATGGCTGTCTGGAATTTGATGGCAAGCGCACCCATGCCGGGCGCAGCGAATCCGGCGGTTTGCTCCGGCCCCTGCGCTCGGCCCTGTTCGGCTCCTGACATGGTTGCGTGGCGCACGGACGGCACGCCATACTGCCCCTGATTCTGCTTCGGCGCCAAGTACCGGAGCAGGGACCTATGGAATCCACACAAAGGACAGGGGCCATGAATCCTATTCGTTTTGGTTTGCTGACAGTTGCACTGCTACTGGTTTCCGGTATCGCCCAGGCGGCGGAGGGAATGATCGCCGTCAAAAGCACCCACAGTGTTGCCGACACCGCTGACCGGCTGGAAGCGGTACTCAAGGACAAGGGCATGAAGATTGTGGCCAGGGTCAACCATGCCGCCTCTGCGGCCTCCGTTGATCTGGAACTGCGGCCCACCGAGCTGGTGATTTTCGGTAACCCGAAAGTGGGCACCCCGCTCATGCAGTGTACCCAGAGTGTGGCTCTGGATCTGCCCCAGAAGGCCCTGATCTGGGAGGACGCAGACGGCCAGGTATGGCTGGGCTACAACGATCCCCAATACCTGCGCCAGCGCCATGGTATTGAAGGTTGCGACCAGGTCCTGACGAAGGTCAGCGGGGCGCTGAAAAACTTTGCCGACGCCGCTGTGCAGTAGTGGCCGCAGGCGGCATCTGATTCCGCCTCATTGCCATAATTGCGGATAGCAGAGAGCAGGTAGCTTCCTTAGTATTACCGGCTGGTTTGCCGAGGGAACGCCCGTGTATCCGATTCGATCAGCTCTTGCGTATCTGGCCCTGATAGCCGCCATGCTGGCGCTGATTCCGGGCATGGCCTATGTCGGTGCCGTGGCCGTGGGGCTGACGGTGGTGCTGGGCTGGCGGGATATGCGCCGGGTGCCACGGGCGGTTTTCACCATTGCCGGGCTGATGCTGGTTTATGCCCTGGGCCGGGATCCATCCCTGATTGCCGGTGCGGCGGAGAACATGACCCGGCTTGCAGGTCTGGTGCTGGCGGTTATGCTGCTGGCATCGGTACTGGGCCGCTCCGGAGATCTGCCCCGTATCTCTGCCAGCCTGTTCGGGGGCCGGCCGGTGGCCCGATATCTGAGCCTGGCCTTTGGCACCTCCCTGGTATCCATTCCCCTGAATTTCGGTTCTGTCGCTGTGGTTGGCAGCCTGGTAGGAGAGCAGATCCGCCAGGGTGGCGACTCACCGGCAACCCGTAACGCCACCCGGGCGGTTTTGCGGGGGTTTGGCACATCGCCCACCTATTCACCCCTGTCCATCTCCGTGGTGCTCACCCTGACCCTGCTGCCCGGCCTGAACGGTTTGCAGTTGCTGGCTCTGGCCATTCCCTTTTCTGTCATCATGGTGCTGGCCGGCCTGCTCTGGCGGGAGCCGGAAACCGTCCAGGAGCCGGCTGCACCGGCCCGGAAAGCCGGTCGCGGCCCCTGGTTGCGGTTTGCCGGCCTGATTGCCGCCATCTGTGCCGGGGTGTTCGTGCTCAGCCATTATGGACAACTCAGCTACGGCTATGCCGTTACCCTGAGCTGTCTGGGTGCGGTTCTTGGTGGTCGCCTGCTGGCCTGGAGCCAGGGCCGGAATCCGCCGCTGGTGAACATGTCCAATGTCAGCAATGAGTTGGCCATTGTGGGGGGTTCCGCCTTTATCGGGGCCATTATCAGCGGGCTGGTACTGGCGCAGATTGGTGTGCGCTCGGCAACCCCGGACTGGCCCTGGCCAGTGCTGGCGGCGGCCGTGCCCTGGGTGTTTTTTGGCGCGGGGCTGGCGGGTATCAACCCCATTGTGATCGGCACCCTTACCGGCGGAATTCTGGGTGCTGTCTGGCCCCAGCCGGCCCTGATCGGGCTGGGTATTGCCATGGTCACCGGCTGGGGTATTACCGCTTTCGGAACGCCCTTCGCCGCCAATGCCCTGATTATGGAGCGGCTGACCGGTTACCGGGCGGTGCAGGCGTCCTTCCTGTGGAGTCTGCCCCTGGCCCTGTGTGGACTGACCGCTGCAAGCCTGCTGGCGGCGGCGCTGACACTGGCTCTGGGCTGATCCGGCGGGGTGTCACGGGCAATCACCTATGGCTAATTGCCAGCGGCTCTGTTACTGTGCCTGCATCCTGCCTCTAGGGATTCCGCAGTTTCAGGCTTATCCGCCCCCTTGCGAACCATCCAAGCGACCTGTCAGAGGACGTCACCCCGATATTGGTGTGTGACCGTAGTCGTCATTTTTTCCATGAATCATCATGGTATCTGCCCGCATTCGCCAATGAACGGTGTTCGTGGAGGCAGAACAATCAAGAGTTATCCTATATGAGTTTTTCTTCACTCGGTTTGTCCGAGCCGCTGGTCCGTGCAACCACAGATCAGGGTTATGAAACCCCTTCTCCTATCCAGGCCCAGGCCATTCCTGCCGTTTTATCCGGCAAGGACGTTATGGCTGCAGCCCAGACAGGTACCGGTAAAACCGCAGGCTTTACCCTGCCATTGCTTCAGCTGCTGGGGGCCAAGGCCCGCACCGGCAAGGGGCCGAGGGCACTGATTCTGACCCCGACCCGGGAGCTGGCCGCACAGGTTCACGACAGCGTAAACCTGTACAGCAAGTATGTTCCCACCAAAGCCGCTGTGGTTTTCGGTGGCGTGAAAATCAATCCGCAGATGATGAAGCTGCGCAAGGGCGTTGACGTTCTGGTGGCAACACCGGGCCGGCTGATGGACCTGTACCAGCAGAATGCTGTGCGCTTCAACGAAGTGGAAATTCTGGTTCTGGACGAAGCCGACCGCATGCTGGACATGGGCTTTATCCGGGACATCCGCAAGATCCTGGCGCTGCTGCCGGCGAAACGCCAGAACCTGTTGTTCTCGGCTACCTTCTCCAGTGAAATCCGCACCCTGGCCCAGGGCCTGCTGGATAATCCGGTTCAGGTGGAAGTGGCTGCCCGCAACACCACCGCCGAGAAAGTGAAACAGTCGGTCTATCCGGTGGATCAGAGCCAGAAGACCGCACTGCTGAGCAAGCTGGTACGGGACAATGACTGGGAACAGGTACTGGTATTTACCCGCACCAAGCACGGTGCCAACCGTCTGACCCAGAAACTGGAAAAAGACGGCATCACCGCTGCTGCCATTCACGGCAACAAGTCCCAGGGTGCCCGCACCCGTGCCCTGAGCGAATTCAAGCAGGGCGAAGTCCGGGTACTGGTAGCCACGGATATCGCGGCCCGGGGGCTGGATATCAAACAGTTGCCCCAGGTGGTGAACTTTGAACTGCCGAATGTGCCGGAAGACTATGTGCACCGTATCGGCCGTACCGGCCGGGCTGGCGAAAGCGGTCATGCCCTGTCACTGGTCAGTGCCGATGAAGGCAAACTGCTGGCGGGTATCGAGCGGCTGATCAAGAAGCAGCTGCCCCGTAAAACCGTGGAAGGCTTCGAGCCAACCAACAATCTGCCCCTGAAACCCAAGGCCAAGGCTGACCCGAGCCGGGCCCGTAACCGGAATGGTAACGGTAATGGTCGCCCCGGCAGCAGTGCCCGTCCTGGTGGCAATCCGGGCGCCCGCCCGGGTGGCGGACGCGGACGCAGTACCGGCCGGAGCCAGCAAGGCAGAGGCTAAGGCTCTGTGACCGGGACGGTTCCACTCAGGACAATGCTGGGCCTGGTCGCGGCCGAACGATTGGCCGGCGACCGGCAGTTTCTGTGGGCGTTGTGTTCGGGCTGTCTGCTGAGTCTGGTGATCGGCGCCATGGCGGCGGGGACAGTGGAACTGGACCGTGGGCTGATTCCTGCGTTGTCTCTGGTGCTCTGGTATCCACTGGTGGAGGAGCTGGCTTTTCGCGGGCTGGTTCAGGGTTGGCTGGCTCAAAGCCTGCCCGATACCGGACGGGTACTGGGTCTGTCCACTGCCAATCTGCTGACAGCGCTACTGTTTATGGTGTGGCATCTGCTTTACCGTTCCGATGTACTGGCCTGGCTGGTTCTGGTTCCGGCTCTGGTATTCGGGTATTTCCGGCAACGGCACGACTCTCTGATACCGCCGGTGATTCTGCACTGCCTGTACAACGCCTGTCTGCTTCCTGGATGGTATTTGCTGTCCTGAACGGCCAGAGGTTATAAAAAACCCGGCTCTGATTACAGAGCCGGGTTTTTTTGTGGGGGGTTAACCCTGATGTCAGCTCCGGACTTTCATTCTGCGAATGCTCAGTCCGCCAATGGCCAGTGCTGTAAGCAGGAACAGGGTAGGATCAAAAGGTGCTCCCGGATGGTAACTGCAGCCGATAAGGGGACCATCTCCGTCGTTATCAGAGGATGCTTCCTTCGCGGCCTCTTCCGGAAGTTCAATGGTTTCTGCTGCACGGAAAATCGCGTGGGTGCCGGTGCTGTCGATCTGGTTCCAGACGGTGAACAGGCGGTTGCCCGCAGGGGTCATCCGGATCTGGGATTCGAAGGTTTCCACGGCGTCTTCCTCCCCGGCAAAGCGGACAACCGGTGTCATATAGGCCCCCTTGTCTTCTGCACGGGTCACATAGAGGTCCAGCTCGGTGGTTTCATCCTGACTCCAGTCGGAAATGTTGGTCTGGCTGCCCCAGGCCACATAGAACCGGCTCTTGTCCTGACATTCCTCGGCATCGGTTTCGCATTTGCTGGCATTGGTCCCGGGGGTTCCCACCAGTCGCGGTTCCCGGACATTGATGCTGGTGTCGGTTACCTTGGTCATATTTTCCGGTGCGGACCAGGTTCCCGCCGCGGCATTATAGTGACGCAGGTAGAAGTTGTAGTTCTGGGTATTGGTGTACAGCAGTTCCGCCAGTACCGGTGTGTAGGAGTAGCCGATATAGAGGTCATCCCCCCGCAGCAGCCCCCGGTGGGCCAGGGCGTTTTCTTCCACTTTCTGGGAGGTGTCGTCGGACAGGGTTGAGGTTGCCAGATCTGCATCCGTGGTGGCCTGGGCGATCTCGGTTTGGCTGCTCATGTTCAGGGCAGGGCTATTGTTCAGTGTCAGCGCATCGGCATAGTCGGAGACGGCGCAGTTGGGATCCACCGCCGGAACCAGTTCTTCCGGTGAGAAACCGTTGCCGCCGTTGACAATTCCTGTGCGCAGCATGATATCTGAAGGTCCGCCCTGGGTGTATTCCCCTTCCTTCCAGAAGATGCCCAGGCGAAGACCACTGTTGGATCCGGGTTCTTTCTGGGGCACGAAGCGAACCCGCCGTGCGTTCATGGTTGGGTCGCTGATA
Organism: Marinobacter sp.; assembly: GCA_041591245.1. Taxonomy (GTDB): domain Bacteria; phylum Pseudomonadota; class Gammaproteobacteria; order Pseudomonadales; family Oleiphilaceae; genus Marinobacter. The sequence goes on along the minus strand of JBFHSI010000136.1, from coordinate 2,482 downwards.
ATACAGCCGGCCTGTTCTGCGGGCTGGTTCCAGTCGAAGGTGTGGTAACGAACCAGTTTGCCCTCATCCAGACCCTCGGAACCTTTGGTTTCCTCATAGGCCAGAATGACCTGGGGTATGCCGTTATCCAGGCTGCCCATCTGCACGGCCAGGTTGGCCCGGGAGGCACCGGCCCTGCCGCTTTCAATCAGGTTATCTTCGACTTCATTGCCGCTGGCGTCGCGGATGGTATCGAATTTGCCAGAAGCTGTCTGGGCATCATAGTTGTCGGTGACCCGAACCGGTGTGCTCCAGATGCCAAGTTCCTGCTCTGGCCAGCCCTTGATGGCGTAGCTGTACCAGATGTCGGTGCCGTGGCTGACATTGGCTCCGGATGCGCCGTCTCCAGGACCATCGGCTTCACCCAGTTGCAGCCCGCGGGGATCTTCCTGCCAGGTGATGGCCCATTCACCGGTACCCAGTCCCCGGTGTACATCCTGTTTGGCATCCCGTTCACCGCTGGACAGTTGCACAGGATCTGACCAGGTTGTGCCGTTGTCAGAGCTGGTAATGGCATAGGTGCAGCTGAAGGGAATCTCGCGATTCTCCAGTGTCAGGTAACTGACCGTCCTCTGGGCACCGCCGTCACAGTACTTGTCGACCCAGGACACGATGACGCGGGAGCCGGTGTTATAGATGTTGGGTTTATCGGAATCACCTGGGAAGGATGTACGTGTTCCGTCACCGTTCCAGTCGGCATTTATGGAGGATTTGCCGGCGGTATTGGAGAGGTTGACGGCTTCCGACCAGTTGTCGGTTTCATTGCAGTCACTATCGCAGTGACGCATGAAAATATCCCGGGCGGGTCTTTCCACCTGGGATTTCACATCATAGACAGTATTACCCTGAGGATCTGTGAAATCTCCGAATACAGATATCAGACGTCCGCTGGCCATTCGCACCAGCTTGGTTTTGTTGGCCCCTCCATTGGCACTGAGTTGTACGGCATCGCTGAAACTCAACCCGGTACTGGCGAACACTGCGCCTGGGCAAATGCTGGCCAGGGCAATGGCACCGGTAAGAACCTTGTATTTCATATATGACCTCGTCTGTTACACCTTGGTAATCAGGAGACTCTGCCGACCGACAGTTATTCCTGTTACTTATGGTTATATAACTCCGAGTTATTCGTTAGCTAGGCATTTATGAGGGAGTAGGGGTATTCCTGATATGTATCAATTCTTGCCAGACCTATGCCCCGTTGGCCAGTGCGCAGTGTAATAATAGAAGGAGGTATATCTCTGATTTTTAGTCAGAAGAGTGTGAGGGTGGGGTGAGAAAAAGCCGGGCTAGAGAGGTTTGTGCCGGGGAATTCCGGGCATAAAAAAGCGGGGCCATAAAGACCCCGCTCTGCGCATGCAGATGAAATCGGGTTCGTTCTACCGAACGTCCCGCTGCTCCTGATTGAGCCGCTGGAGGTAATCCACTGCTTCCTGCCTCGTTGGGTCGAGTCCGATGGCCTTGTTGAAGTACTCCCGTGCCCGCTGGAAGTCCTTGATGGTCTGGTATGCCAGACCGAGCTGGATGTTCGTTTTGTAGCTCTTCCGGTTGTGCGCCAGCGCCCGCTCGAAGTACTGAATGGCCTTGCCAGGATCGTTGTCGCCGAGGTGTGCGGTGCCGAGGTTGGAATTGATCTCCCAGGTATCGTTTCCGTGTTCGAGTGCGAACGTCAGCACGTCGATCATCGGCTTATAGTTGCCTTGCTGAAGATACAGGTTGTAGGCCTCCCTGTAGGCGCTCACATACAGGGTATCGATCTGGTAGGCCCGCTGGAAGAAATTTATCGCCCGGATGGGATCGCCTGTTCGCGAGTAATACTGTCCCAGCGAAAAGAAGGCATAGGCGAAGTTCGGAGCGAGGATGGTGGCCTGACGGTAGCGTTCGAGCGCATCCTGAGCATTCCCCTGTGCCTCAAGCTGGCGCGCGCTGTCGAGCACGCGTATGACCTCGGCTGGGGCCTCGCCAAGCCGGATGCTGATCAGCACCCTCATGCGGTCGAATTTTGCGTTCAGGTCGGGTTCCGTACAGGTCACGATGATCGTCTTGATCTCGTCCCGTGCAGTGTTGAAGAGACCATAGTAATAATCGTTGATCGCCTTCAGCATCGAATAGTACGGCTGCGTGAAGGACGCCGTGTCCTTGCGCAGGTTCGGCAGGAACTCCACCGGAAACATCGGCAATCCTGCCCCGAATCGCTGCTCACACATCTTCAGGAACGTGTCGTACGATTCGACGATCTGGTATCGTTCCAGACGCTCCAGGAATTCATCCGAGATCTTCACGTTGAGGGCGGCCGCCGCCGTATCGCTGAATTCGAGCGACGAGAACGCGTATGCCAGCGTCTCGATGATGTATTGATACTTGAAACCGTCCTTACCGGTCGTCGAGCCCTCGAGGATCCACCGGGTGTTCTGTTCTTCAAGCACCTGCAGAAGCGAGTCGT
>JBFHSI010000135.1:0-9056 GCA_041591245.1 Marinobacter sp. | reverse complement strand
CTGTGCCTATTATGGGATGGCGGAGTGAGGGTTGGGATCGCGGGATAAGGTCTTGCCATAAAACCAAAAACCGGACAGCCTGAGGGGCTGCCCGGTTGCTGGCGGAGCTGTCTGGCCCCGGTCAATCGGGCTTCAAGGCCAGAACCCTGTCGATGTCTTCTGCACAATGACGGTTTTCCAGCTGCTCCCATTTCTCGCCCCAGAGGCGGTTGACAATACAGCCACGTTTTACCGCCGGGCGCTCTGATATTGCCTTCGCCCAACGTTGGACATTTTTGTAGTCCTGAACCTGCAGGAAGTCCTTGGCGCTGTAGAGGTTGCCCAGAGCCAGGTTGCCATACCAGGGCCAGGTGGCAATGTCCGCAATGGTGAAGGTATCGCCGGCCAGGTACCGGGTTGTGGCCAGTTGCTTGTCCAGAACATCCAGCTGGCGTTTGGTTTCCATGGTGAAGCGGTTAATGGCGTATTCGAATTTCTCCGGTGCATAGGCATAGAAGTGGCCGAAACCTCCACCCAGATAGGGGGCGGAGCCGTGCAGCCAGAACAGCCAGTTCATTACCTTTGTGCGGTCGTTGCCTTTTCCCGGCAGGAAGGCCTCAAACTTTTCTGCCAGGTGGAACAGAATGGAGGCAGATTCAAAAACCGCTTCAGGTTCATCACCGGAGTAATCCACCAGTGCCGGGATTTTGGAGTTGGGGTTGATGTCCACAAAACCGGATGAGAACTGGTCGCCCTGGTCAATCCTGATCATATGGGCGTCGTATTCCGCGTCCCTGCCGGCTGCCAGTAACTCTTCCAGCATGATGGTTATCTTCTGGCCGTTCGGGGTACCCATTGAATACAGCTGCAGGGCATGTTCACCCACGGGTAATGCCTTGTCATGGGTGGCTCCGGACACAGGTCGGTTGATGCTTGCCCACTTGCCGCCGCTTTCTGCGTCGTGGGTCCAGATTGCGGGTGGTGTGTATTGGTTTTCCACGGGACGACTCCTGGATTACTGGGCTTGTTTGGCGAAATTCTGGGGGTAGAGTGCCCGTGCCGCCTCTTCATCAAACTCGGACTTGAACTCTATGTCCTTGTCGATGGTGCGCGCCCTGGCGACCGCCGGGCGGGCGTTTATCCTGGCGAACCAGCGCTTGAGGTTGGGGTAGCTGTCCAGTCCGGCTTCGCCCAGTACGGGAACAGCTTTGTCGATCCAGCCCCAGGCTGAAATATCCGCAATGGAATACTCTTCACCCACCAGGTATTCCCGGTCGGCCATATGCTTTTCCAGCACTTCATAATGGCGCTCGGCTTCGCGGAGATAGCGGTTGATGGCGTAGGGTACCTGCTCCGGAGCCTTGTGCCGGAAGTGCACCGACTGGCCGGAGAAGGGGCCCAGGCCGGAGGCCAGGAACATCAGCCAGGACAGCATTTCACCCCGGTCTTCCTCTTTCCCGCCCAGCTGGCCGGTTTTTTCCGACAGGTACATCAGGATGGCGGTGGAATCGAAGACCCGTTTGCCATCGTCTTCAATGGCAGGTGTTTTCCCGTTGGGGTTGATTGCACGGTACTCCGGAGTGTGCTGTTCACCTTTCATGGTATCGACAGGAACCAGCTCATAGGGCAGGCCGGTCTCTTCAAGGAACAGGGCCACTTTCATGGGATTGGGGGTCTGGTGGAAATAGAGCCTGATCATATTGTTATCCTGGCGCTTGGTGGTTTTGGGATAGGGATGACGGCTCTTTTGTGAGCAATCGTTCAAGTATTGGCTGTCATCCTAGTGGCAGGAGTCGACAGGGGTCAAGATAAAGTTGAGTGATTGTTCAAATTTTGCGGGGGTGGGGCTTTGTGGACCTGGCCCGGATTACCGGGCGCAGTCTTCGACAACCTCTACAAGGATTTCCGCAATCAGCTGGCAGTCTGCTTCGCTGAAGGTCAGGGGGATGCGCATATCCAGCAGGCTACTAAGAACCGTCTCTGTTTTCGGCAGGTAAGGCATGTCCCCGATGTAGCGCCAGCTATCATACCGGCTGGTGTAGCCCCTGGGCTCAGGGTCGCCAAACCACTTCAGCACCACGCCCCGGTTGTCGCTTTCCGCTACCACCTGTTTTACCCGGATGCTGCTGAAGCCGGGTAATGAGAACTGTACGGAGCTGGCGACGTAGCCCTCTTTAGGGGAGCGCTCGGGCAGGTATATATGGGGGCAATTGCTCAGGATCTGTCCGATCAGGTGATAACGCCGGTTCCAGCGTTCGCAGCGGCTGTCCAGGTCTGCGATCTGTGGTCGCAGAATTGCGGCACGCAGGTTGTCCATACGGCCGCTGTAGTTGGGTGTCTGGTAGCGGATTTCTGTGAAGGCTTCCCGCTGTGGAGCGGAGAAGTGGTTCTCGAACAGCATGTAGGAGCCGGAATGGATAATGGCCCGTGCCATAACGCCGGTATGCCGGGTGGTCAGCAGCCCACCTTCACCGGAGTTGATGTGTTTGTAGGTCTGGGTGCTGAAACAGGCTACATCGCCAAAGGTTCCGCTTTTCCTGCCGTTCCAGCTGGCCCCCATGGTATGGGCGCAATCTTCGATCAGGCGCAGGTCGTGACGGACACAGATTGCCATTACCCGGTCCATATCGGCGATATGTCCGCGCATGTGCGACAGCAGCAGGTATTTGGCACCGCTGCTGGCAGCTTTGGTTTCCAGGTCCTCCAGGTCGATACAGTAATCCTCGGCAGTATCCACCAGTACCGGGATGGCTCCGGTATTGTGGATGGCCCCCGGTACCGGTGCCAGGGTGAAGGCATTACACAGTACCCGGTCGCCGGGTTCGACCCCTATGGCCCGCATGGCAATATGCAGGGCATAGCCGCCAGAGGAACAGGCCAGGCAATAGGGAACGCCCAGGTATTCGGCAAACTCCAGTTCCAGCAGGTCGGTCTGGCTCTTTTCTCCGGCCAGTGTGTTGTATCTGTGCAGGCGCCCGGAACGCATGACTTCCACGGCGGCTGCTATTCCCGATTCGGAGACAGGTTCCTGCTGGGTAAATGATTTCGAGAAGACTTTCATGTCCGGCATCCAGGTTGTTAGCCGAGCAGGCCGTTGGTGAATGCCTGCCTCCGCCGGAGCTGGAGGCAGGCAATGGGGTGAGGATGAATCCCCGGGTCAGCCGGTCACTTCGGTCAGTGCCTGATCCAGCACCTGCAGGATCTGGTCGATCTGCCCGGGTGTGGCGATCAGCGCCGGGCTGAAGTTGAGGATATTGTTGAAACGTTCGAAGCTGCGGTTGGTGCGGCCAATGAGCACGCCCAGCTCCTTGCACTTGCCGGCGACGGCAATGGCTACGGATTCATCCACCGGCTCCCTGGTGTCCCGGTCAGCGACCAGCTCCAGCCCGGCAAACAGACCCTTGCCGCGAACATCGCCGATGACCGGATGCTTGTCCTGCAGTTTGCGCAGCCCTTCGATAAAGCGCTCACCCATGACCGCACTGTTTTCCACCAGATTTTCCCGTTCCAGAATCTCCATATTGGCCAGAGCCGCAGCCGGGCCCGCCAGGTTGCCGGCGTAGGTGGAAATGTCCCGGAAGAAGCCCAGTCTGTCGTCCGCGTCTTCTTCCTGCAGCAGGTCGTATACCCGCTCGGTAGTCACGGTGCAGGAAATGGCGGCATAGCCGGAGGCCACGCCCTTGGCCATGGTGACAATATCCGGCTGGATGTTGAAATGCTGGTAGCCGAACCATTTGCCGGTACGGCCCAGGCCACAGACCACTTCGTCGATGATCATCAGTATGTTGTAGCGGTCGCAGATCTCGCGGACTTTTTCCAGATAGCCCTCCGGCGGCAGAATCACCCCGCCCCCGGCGGTGATCGGCTCCAGAATGATGGCGCCAACGGTGTCGGCACCTTCCCGCAGAATCACTTCCTCGATGGCTTCGGCGGCACGCAGGCTGTAGTTGTCCACCTCACCAAACTGGTTACGGTATTCGCAGCAGTGGGGTACTTCCACAAAACCGGGAACGAAGGGACCGAACTGGGCCCGGCGTTCCGCCTGGCCGGAGGAGCTCAGGGCCGCAATGGTGGTGCCGTGGTAGTCCCGCTCCCGGTACAGAATCTTGTGTTTCTTGCCGCCGAAGTGCTTGTGGGCAATCTGGCGCACCATCTTGAAGGCTTTTTCGTTGGCTTCGGAGCCGGAGCTGGAATAGAACACCCGGCTCATGCCCGGCATTTTCTCCAGCAGCTTGCCGGCGAACAGGGCGGCCGGCTCGCTACCCATGGAGCTGGCAAAGAAGTTGAGCTTCGTCAGCTGGTCGCGGATGGCATCGGCGATTTCGGTGCGGCCGTAGCCGGCATTGACCACCCAGACGCCGCCTGCTGATGCATCCAGATATTCCTTGCCGGTGGAGTCCCAGACCGACAGGCCTTCGCCCCGGACGAACATGGGAACGCCTTTGGCGGCAGCTGCGCCCGGTGTCAGGTGATGCCAGACGTGTTCGCGGTCCAGCTGGCTGGCGGTGGGGTTGAATTGCACTTGACTGTTCATGGTTGTGATTCCTTGTCTTGCTTAGTGTTTGCGATGAATGGAAAACGGGGACCAGGCCTGGGATACCGGCATAAGTTCCAGCTGGTTGACGTTCAGGTGCGGCGGCAGGCTGGCCAGCCAGTAAACGGTTTCAGCTATGTCCTGGGGCTGGATGGGATCGGCTCCCTGGTAAAGCTGGTCGTAGGCGGCCTTGTCTCCGCCGGTGCGCACCAGGGTGAATTCGCTTTCGGACAGGCCCGGGGCCAGATTGGAAACCCGCACGCCGGTGCCGGACAGGTCGCAGCGCAGGGCGTAGGAAAACTGCTCCACAAAGGCTTTGGTGCCGCAGTAGACGTTGCCGCCGGGGTAAGGCCAGTGGCCGGCTATGGACCCCAGGTTGATGATGCTGGCCCCAGCACCTTTGCTGATCAGTTTCGGCAGCAGGGCATGGGTCACGGTGGTCAGGCCGGTAATATTGGTGTCGATCATCTGTTTCCAATCCTCCGGATCACAGCTCTGGGCCGGTTCCGTGCCCAGTGCCAGGCCGGCATTGTTGAGCAGCAGGTCCACTTCATCGAAGGGGGCCGGCAGCTGGTCCACGCAGTCCTGCACGGCGCTGGCATCACGTACATCCAGGGTCCGGGTGAGTACCTGACACTGGCTGCCCAGTTCATCCTGCAGGGCATCAAGACGCTCCTGGCGACGTCCGGTCAGGATCAGGTTCCAGCCGGCCTGTCCCAGGCGCAGGGCGCAGGCGCGGCCGAAGCCGGAGGTTGCACCAGTAATAAAAGCTGTTTTTTGCATGGTTCAGACTCCTGTAACCGTTGTGGAAATCAGTGTCCGGAGGCTCAGCCAGAGTCCGCTCAGAGACAGCACAGCGAGAATGGGCAGGGCCACCGGGTGGAAGGATTTGGGGCGAAAATGGTGAAAGGCGATCTTGCCTATGTGCACGCCCAGCAGGGTGGGCAGCAACAGCAACAGGATAGGCAGCAACAGTTGCAGCCCCAGCAATCCGCTGCTGGCCAGAAGAATCAGAACCACCAGATCGGTTGCTGCCAGAAAAATCACCATGGAGGCCCTTTGGCTTCTGGCATCCAGGGGAGTGCTCATCAGGTAGCAGACAATGGGCAGGCCGCCGATGGAGGCTGCGGCGGTAAAGGCGCCGGAAATGCCGCCGGCGATCCGGGTCAGCCAGGGGTATTCGTGCCGGGCCCGGCCCGGGCGAATGAACAGGATCAGGGTCATGACCAGAACCCCGGTATTGATGGCCATCTTGAGCAGGGTTTCCGGAAGCTGGATCAGCAGAGTCAGTCCCAGGGGAATGCCCAGCAGGGCGCCGGACACCAGGCGGCCAATCAGGGCCCGGTCGGACTCGGGCCAGGCCGAACGCAGCAGACCCACCGCCCCGATGAGGTCAAGGAGGATAATGACCGGCACACTGATCTGGGGAGGCCACACCAGGTTGAGCCCGGTAATGGCAACCGCCGCAAAACCGAAGCCGGTATAGCCCCGGACCAGGGCCGCGCCAAAGATCAGCGCCATGGCCCAGCCCAGTTCGGGGTTGAGAAATTCTGTCAGGTTTTCCACCGGGCTCCTGTCCTCACTTGCGGGTGTCAGGGGCGACACCACTGTGATCACACGTTAGGAGCCGGGGCGGATCAGAGGATAGATCCAGTTATGGGAGTTTATGGAGCCAGAGCGGCCTGATTGCCGGTAAAGCGCTCCAGAGTGTTCCGTAACTGTGCAATGCCCGGATCAATCTTGTGGGCGGGGATGGCGGAAAAGCCCAGGCGCATATAGTTGCCCGGTGGGGAGGGGTTCAGAAAGTGTACGGAGCCGGGTTCAATGAGTACGCCATCCCGGGCCGCAGCCCAGGACAGCTGTTCGGTGTCCACCCCTTCCGGTGCCCGCAGCCAGAACGAGGAGGCGCCACGGCTGACATCTCCGGTCATCATGTGGGGCAGGTGCCGGCGCAGTGCGCTTTCCATGCGCTCCAGCTTGGTGGAGTAGAGGGTACGCAGCTTGCGCAGATAGGAGTCGTAGTAGCCCATGGACAGAAACAGGGCGGTCTGCCGCTGGTTGTTGGTGGCCGGGTGCCGGTACATAAGACGGCGAAGGGCCCGGGCTTCGGCAATCAGTTGCTCGTCCGCCACCATGAAACCGATGCGCAGTCCGGGAGACATGGATTTGGACAGGCTGCCTACATAGATGATGCGTTTGTCCTTGTCTCCGGATTTCAGTGCCGGTATCGGGTTGTCCTGCATGTTGATTTCGGCGTCATAGTCATCCTCGATCAGAACCGTATCGGTGCGGCGCGCCAGTTCCATCAGCTCTGCGCGCCGGCGCCGGCTCATTTCCGCACCTGTGGGAACCTGGTGGCTGGGGGTGACATAGATATAGTCACAGTTCTCCAGCCGTTCATCCACCACCATGCCTTCATGGTCCACCGGTTGCAGCACCAGGTTGTTGCTGAAGCTTCCGAAAATACTGTGGGCGTCCCGGAATCCGGGATTCTCCAGGGCGACCCGGGTGCTGCGGTCAAACAGCAGGTTGGCCAGCAGGTACAGCGAGTTCTGGGTGCCGATGGTAACCAGTATTTCCTCCGGCTCCGCGTAGATACCCCGTTTCGGCAGCAGCCGGGTTCGCAGCTGCTCCACCAGCATGGGGTCGTCGGTATCAACCCGGTCATGGAGCCAGTCGCTGACGCCGGTATTGCTCAGGGTGCGGCGGGCGCAGTCACGCCAGTGTTCTATGGGGAAATATTCCTGCTGTATCTGACCGTAGATAAAGGGGTACTCGAAATTCTGCCACTGATTCGGTTTGACAATACTCCGGTCCTGGCTGGGCAGGCGCTTGAAACGATCTGTCCATTCCGGTGAGTTGTCCGCAACCGACTGTTTGGGCTGGACATTGATCAGATCCGGGTTGTGGAAGGCGGGAGCAACAAAATAGCCGCGCCGGTTGCTGGGCTGTAGGTAGCCGGCATCCACCATTTTCTCGTACACAAGAATCACTGTATTGCGTGAAACCTTCAGCTGAGCCGCCAGCTTGCGGGACGAGGGCAGGGGCGCATCCACAGGAAACTGCCCTTCGAGAATGGCGCTGACCATCCGCTCCAGTATCTGTTCCTGAAGAGGGCGGTCGTCGTCGAAGGGGATATTCAGATAATGCTCGTTCATGGGGCGCTCGCACCGTTAAAAGACATCAATGCCTCAAAATGAAGCAAGAGATGTGCCATGGCTGTTTCTGGCCCCATGTTCCCATGGAACTGGATCTACGTGCCGGGCAAATGGGGAACCTAATGTGAGTGCAGGGACAACGACTAACCGTGAAACGGAAAACGATTCTAACCCGGAGAAGATCATGAACAAGATTGCACGCACCAAAGGTTTCAAGCGTTTGCTGGCAGGGCTGGGTACCGGCGTCCTTCTTAGCACAACTGCAATGGCAGACACCCTGACCATCGGCTATCAGGGCATGATGAACCCCTGGAAATCCGTCATCAACAGCGGTGCGCTGGAAGAAGCCACCGGCCTGGATATCGAATGGCGTCGGTTCGACTCGGGGGCCAAGGTGATTACTGCCATGGCCTCCGGCGATGTGGACATCGCCTCTGCCGGCTCCAGCCCCATCGCAGCGGCCATCAGTCGTGGTGTCGATATTGAACTGGTATGGATTCTGGAAAACATCAACGAGGCGGAAGCCCTGGTGGTCCGCGACGGTACCGGCATAGTGGCGCCCCAGGATCTGAAAGGTAAGACCCTGGGCGTACCTTTTGTTTCTACCACTCACTTCCACGCCCTGTTTGCCCTGGAGCAGTTTGGCTTGACTGAGAAAGACCTGAAGGTGCTGAACATGCAGCCCAACACCATTTCTGCAGCCTGGACCCGCGGTGATATAGATGCCGCATTTATCTGGGATCCGGTCCTGGGCAAGCTGAAAGAAGATGGCAAGGTTCTGATCAGTTCCGGTGAGCTGAGCCGCTGGGGCAAGGCCACCTTCGACGGGGTTGTGGTCAGTAAGGACTATGGAGAAGAAAACCCGGAAGTGATCGCAAAGGTGATCAAACTGATGAGTGATGCGGATACCGACTACCGCAACAGCAAGGGTAGCCTGACTGCAGAATCTCCCATGGTTATGGGAATTGCCAAGATGACCGGAGCCAAGGCAACGGATGTGCTTGGTGTACTGGATCTGTACGACTTTGTTCCCCTGGAGCAGCAGCTGGGCTGTGACTGGCTGGGTTGTGGCAGCGAAGGTGGCGCGGCTCGTGCATTGCTCTTCACGTCCGAGTTCCTCAAAGACCAGGGCAAGATCCCGTCGCTCAAGGATGATTACAGCGTCTACGTGAACCCCTCCTACGCCAAAATGGCACAGGAACTCTGAAGTAAATACCCCGAGGGGCACTCGCCGTGCCCCTCCCGGATAGAGGAGTTACCTCCATGAGCAGACTGCAGATTCATGATGTGTCAGTGGTATATCCCGGACTGAATGGCGGAGAGCAGGTTCGGGCACTGTCAGACATCAATTTCACCATAGATCCGGGCGAGTTCGTGGTTGCCCT
>JBFHSI010000134.1:0-9065 GCA_041591245.1 Marinobacter sp. | reverse complement strand
GAGGAGGCTCTTCTGGCCCATGATGCTGTTTTGCAGCAGGACTTCTCCTTTATCTTGCCACCTGATATGAGCTGGAGCAGCTTTCGACGAGCGCGTTTTACCAGGGATTTTTGTGACCGAACTTTGGCGCAGGTTGCAGGACAAGCAGGGTAAGCTTCATATGCTGATTGCACTAGCGCTGATGGTTTTTGGTCTTGGTGTGCTTTGGTATTGCGGGTGGCTTTCCTGCAGTTTCCGGCGTACCGGGCCTCTTCGCCGTTTACTTGAGGCAGTTATCGGCGCGAGTTTGTTTGCCCTGGCGGCCGCGATCGCATTGAAGGGGGTTTTGCACCTGCCGGTTGGCGTTTGGACAGTTGTATCCCTCGTTCCGGTTTTTTATCTGTTTATTGACTCCGTTCATTCAGCCCTAAGATTCCATGCTGAGGACACGGGTTCCGATCATTAAATCCAATGGTCATTACTCCGTGTCCTGGCATGTGTCCGAGTAGCTATACCTGTCCGCAAAAGGTTAAGCAACTTGCACTCATTCGCTATCCCGGTTTTCCAGATAGCGCTGCAGCTGCTCCCGCAGGGCCTTGGGCAGGCGGGTGATGGTCAGGGCATCCTTGTCCCGGTCGTAATAGACCGCCTGGTTAACCAGATCTGAGGAGAAGGACAGGCTCATGCCTCCGCCGGAGCCGGCAATCCGTACCAGTTTTTTTACCTTGCGGTGATCCGGATGCAGTACGCCGGATTCCGGCAGTTCGGCGGTTTTGCTGGCAAACTCCTTGAATTTCTCCGGTTCGTTTTCATCCAGATAGCCGGACAGGGCCTCGATGGCCACCGGCTCGCCCAGGGCGTGCTGTTCCTTGCAGAATTCGTAGGCCCGGGTGCGGACTTCTCCGGCTTTTTCCGGCTCCGAGGTGCGGGCAAAGGCTTCCACTGCGTCCAGAAAAGTCAGGGTTTCCTTTTCCACATCCACCTGATTGGTAAATCCGCACAGGCGGATAAAAAGTTCACCCGGCTCGCCGGTGCCCCGGCCGTGGATCAGGGTCAGGTAGTTTTCCCCGGAATTTTCACTGCGCCAGTCATCCAGTTCGATGCGCAGGGCCAGATTCAGGCGGGACAGGCTGAGCACATCGGTGGCATCCAGAACCTGGTTGCCGTCAAAACGCAGAGCGCTGTCGGTTTCCAGTATCAGCAGGTAGATGACTTCGGAATCGGCCAGGGCTTCGTGCACCAGCATCAGGTGGCCCTGGAATTCTTCCTGGCAGCCGGTCAGCAGTTCCTGCCACTGGCTGAACAGGCGGTCGCTGAGGGATGCGAAGGTCTGACGTTCATCCAGGTAGTCCTTGAGCCAGCTGCTGAAAGGGCTTTCACCAATGTCTTCGGAAAACTGCCCGTATTTTTTCCCCGGTTTGCTGTTGAACAGGCGTTTCATCTGCTTGTGCAGGGATTCGTAGTCGCCTCCGGGTTCCGGAAGCGATTCTCCGGGCTGGAGCCGGGCCGGCTGCCCGGGCTGGTACTGGCTGGCAAAAGCGGTGCGAAGGTATCTGATGGCCATGTTCGGATTCCCGTGCGACGGATGGGTCAAAAAAGAGCAACAAAAAAGCCCCGGAGGCACTGGACCTGCGGGGCCTGGTGATGCCCGGGGGTCAGCTGTGCCGGTTCCGGATGAGCTGTTGAACCAGTTGGCTGACAGCCTCGGGAATATCCTGAGTGCTGTCTGCGGAAACGGAGGCAGAGGCTACATCGGAACCCAGGTTGACCGCAATGGCAATCAGTCCGTGGGCGGCTACCAGTTGCGCTGCCCGGCAGCGGTCTTCGGCGTTGCCGGCATGGTCTTCGGTAATCACAACCGAGGTCTTGCCCTGGTCAAACAGGGTCCGTTCCAGGGCCCTTGCCAATGCCGGCGCCTGTTTGCCGTTACAGCTGATGATAGCCGGTTTCTGTGCCAGCCGGCGTTCCCTTTCTTCCGGGCTGACCGGGGCCAGGGACTCGGTGCTGTCTGCCAGTCCGGCAACCATGCCGGCACCGACGGTGACGTTGGTCATCCGGTCGATCACGATAAAGCTGCCAGTGGCATGATTGGCCGGGTAGGCATCAAAGGCGACGGGCTGGCTCAGGGTCAGTTCGCAGCGGCCGATTTCGTTCAGCTGCAACTGTGCCGGAGCCGACTGTTGCTCCAGGGTGTTCACGTCGGTCCGGTAGTGAATCTTTTTCACTGAGCCGGAGGTGGAGGCGGTGCCCAGTTTGATATCGTAGAGCCGGCCGGTCTCCAGGGGAGCGTCTGCCATCCATACGATGTTGGCGGTAAAGCGGTTGCCCACTTCCGGCTCATCTCCGGCTTTCACCAGCATATCGCCACGGCTGACATCAATTTCATCGGTCAGTGTCAGGGTGACCGCCTGGTCTGTGTAAGCCTGGTCCAGATTGCCGTCAAAGGTAACAATTTCCTTGACGCTGCTGGTACGCCGCGAGGGCAGGGCCATTACCTTGTCGCCCGGGCGAATGACGCCGGAGGCAATGGTGCCGCAGAAGCCCCGGAAGTCCAGGTTCGGGCGGTTGACATACTGTACCGGGAAGCGGAAATGCTCCAGGTTCTTGTCCCGGGACACTTCCACGGTTTCCAGGATTTCCATCAGCGGCTGGCCGGTAAACCAGGGGGTGTGTTCGCTGCGGTTGACCACATTGTCCCCTTCCAGTGCGGAAATGGGCACAAAGCGCACATCGGTCAGTCCCAGCTGGGTAGCAAAGGCCAGGTACTGGTCCTTGATTTCGTTGAACCTCTGCTCGCTGAAATCCACCAGATCCATCTTGTTGATGGCCACCACGATATGCCGGATACCCAGCAGGGATGCGATAAATGAGTGGCGGCGGGTCTGTGTGAGCACGCCGTGGCGGGCATCGATCATGACAATGGCCAGCTGGGCGGTAGAGGCACCGGTGGCCATGTTGCGGGTGTACTGTTCGTGGCCCGGGGTGTCGGCAATGATGAACTTGCGCTTGTCCGTGGAGAAGTAACGGTAAGCAACATCAATGGTGATGCCCTGTTCCCGTTCTGCCTGCAGACCGTCCACCAGCAGGGCCAGGTCCAGTTTTTCACCGGTTGTGCCCATTTTCGCGCTGTCGGTTTTCAGGCTGGCCATATGATCTTCGTAGATCATCTTGGTGTCGTGCAGCAGGCGGCCGATCAGGGTGCTTTTGCCATCATCCACACTGCCGCAGGTAAGCAGGCGCAGCAGCTCCTTGTTCTCGTGTTGCTTCAGGTAGGCCTGAATATCTTCGGCGATCAGATCAGACTGGTGTGACATCTTAGAAATACCCTTCCCGCTTCTTCTGTTCCATGGACCCGGCAGAGTCATGGTCGATAACCCGGCCCTGACGTTCGGAGCTGGTGGCCAGCAGCATTTCCTGGATGATCTCCGGCAGGGTGTCTGCCTCGGACTCGATGGCGCCGGTCAGGGGGTAGCAGCCCAGGGTACGGAAGCGTACGGATTTCATTTCCGGCGTTTCCCCCTCTTTCAGGGGCATGCGCTCGTCATCCACCATGATCAGGGAGCCATCCCGTTCCACCACCGGACGTTTGGCGGCGTAGTACAGGGGGACAATCTCGATGTTTTCCAGGTAGATGTACTGCCAGATGTCCAGTTCGGTCCAGTTGGACAGGGGGAACACCCGGATGCTTTCATCCTTGTTGATCTTGCCGTTGTACAGGTTCCATAGCTCCGGGCGCTGATTCTTCGGGTCCCAGCGGTGGTATTCATCCCGGAACGAATAGACACGCTCCTTGGCCCGGGACTTCTCTTCGTCCCGGCGGGCACCACCAAAGGCGGCGTCAAACTTGTACTTGTCCAGGGCCTGTTTCAGGGCCTGGGTTTTCATTACATCCGTGTGTTTGGCGCTGCCGTGGGTAAAGGGGCCGACGCCCTGCTTCACGCCGTCTTCATTGATATGGACGATCAGGTCGAAACCGTATTCCTTCACCTTGCGGTCGCGGAACTCGATCATTTCCCGGAATTTCCAGGTGGTGTCCACGTGCATCAGCGGGAACGGAGGCTTGCCGGGGTAGAAGGCCTTGCGGGCAAGGTGCAGCATGACAGCTGAGTCCTTGCCGATAGAGTAGAGCATGACCGGGTTGTCGAACTCGGCTGCCACTTCCCGGATGATGTGGATGCTTTCCGCTTCCAGCTGTTTCAGGTGCGTGAGATTGTATGTGGTCATGGTCGTCCGTTGCCGCTGTGCGGATCCTGAAGACTGTGCAAATTGGGTCAGCAACTATAACAGAGGGCAGAAGGGTATAAGAAGGTTTGGGGTTAGAGTTTGAAGCTATAACAATATAGCGGGAGGGGAGTCTGCCTGGCTGTCGCACCAGGCCTGGTATCAGGTATTCAGGGAGTTGCCCAGCAGTTTCCTGACATAGAGGTCAACATAGTTGTAGCCATTGCCTTCGAATTCCACAAACTGGATGCCCAGATGGAACTCATTGCGGGCAATCCGGCGCATATGAACGATGCTGGCATCCGCCACAATCAGCACTGGTTGTTGTGCCACCACAGGTACTGTGAAGCGGGTGCGGATGGGAATCCATTGGCCGGGGGCCGGGGTTCTCTGTTCTGGAATCAGGATCTTGAGGGTCTCCAGGTCGCAGGAAATCATCACCCCTGACCGGGACAGGTTGACCATGGTGCAGGACAGGCGGTTGCCATCCTGTTGTTCAATGGTGATGTCAGCGGAGACTTCAGCCCGTTGCTGGTTACGCAGGTTTGGTTTGATGGACACCGGTTTTGTCTGCACTCTTCGAGCATCGCTGGATGTTGTTGTTTGTATTTTTCCCATAGTTCCTTCTCAAGAATAACGGGCGTGGACAACCCAATCGGCCTGTCTGTTTTCTGAACAGCAAAATTGAGTGTCGTCTATTGTGTCAGATTCTGCAAAGTATTCCGGAGCGGGTGTCACAAAATGGAGCCGGGAAAGAGGCGGGTACTGGCCCATGCTGCAGATTCCGCAAGTCCTGATGTAAAATGCGCGGTTTCATTCACCCGTGGGCGGCTGCGGCAGCTCCGGCAATTCCGTAGGGTTGTTATGTCTGAGAAACTCGAAAACACTGTGGCTGCAGCCGGGGGTAACGGCAAAGTCGGTTTTATCAGCCTGGGCTGTCCGAAGGCCCTGGTGGACTCTGAGCGCATCCTGACCCAGTTGCGCCTGGATGGTTATGATGTGGTGCCCAGCTATGACGATGCCGACATAGTTGTGGTGAATACCTGTGGTTTTATTGATGCGGCGAAACAGGAATCCCTGGATGCCATTGGTGAGGCCATCAGTGAAAACGGCCGGGTCATAGTTACCGGCTGTATGGGAGCGGAAGCGGAACGTATCCGGGAGACCCACCCCGGAGTGCTGGCGGTCTCCGGTCCCCATGCCTATGAGGAAGTGGTGGGTGCGGTGCACCAGTATGTACCGCCTGCCCGGGAACATGACCCGTTCACTGACCTGGTACCGCCCCAGGGGGTGCGTCTTACCCCCCGACATTACGCCTATCTGAAGATTTCCGAAGGCTGCAATCACCGCTGCAGTTTCTGTGTTATTCCATCCATGCGCGGGGATCTGGTCAGCCGGCCCATCGGAGAGGTGATGGATGAGGCCCAGCGCCTGGTGGATGCGGGGGTGAAGGAGTTGCTGGTCATTTCCCAGGACACCTCGGCCTATGGTGTGGACCTGAAATACCGCACCGGCTTCTGGCAGGGTCGCCCCCTGAAAACCCGCATGCAGGCCCTGTGCGAGGCCCTGGGAGAACTGGGTGTGTGGGTGCGCTTGCACTATGTTTATCCCTACCCCCATGTGGATGATGTCATTCCTCTGATGGCCGAGGGCAAGATCCTGCCCTATCTGGATATTCCCTTCCAGCATGCCAGTCCGCGGATTCTCCGGGCCATGAAGCGTCCTGCCCATGATGCCAGAACCCTGGAACGTATCCGCCGCTGGCGGGAAATCTGCCCGGAGCTGACCATCCGTTCCACCTTCATTGTGGGCTTCCCCGGGGAGACCGAGGAAGACTTCCAGTACCTGCTGGACTGGCTGGGTGAGGCCCGTCTCAACCGGGTGGGCGCTTTCAAGTACAGCCCGGTGGATGGTGCTCCGGCGAACGATCTGGAGGGTGCGATTCCGGAGGAAGTGAAAGAGGAGCGGCTGGCCCGGTTTATGGCGCGGCAGGCGGAGATTTCGGCGCAACTGCTGCGGGAGAAAATCGGCACCACCATTGATGTACTGATTGACGAGGTGGATGAAGAGGGTGCCATTGGCCGTTCCCGGGCTGACGCACCGGAAATTGACGGCATGGTGTATCTGAACGGGGAAACCAGCCTTCAGCCGGGGCAGATGGTACGGGCGGTGGTGGAACATGCGGACGAGCATGACCTGTGGGCACGGCTGGCCTGAGACCTGCCTTGAAAGGAAAAGGATCGCCCTGTCACCGGGGCGATCCTTTTTGTTATGGGGAGTCAGTCCTTGTTGATCCGTTCAATCACTTCGGCGTAGAAGTCATCAAACTGCTGAAATTCCAGACTGTTCTGGCCGCAACAGCGAATGTCTCCGGATTCTATATCGTAGATCCAGCCGTGGATCTGGATTTTTCCGGTGGCCAGCTTGGCCGCCACCACCGGATGGGTGCGCAGATGCTGTACCTGCTGCAGCACGTTCTCCTCAATGGCCTCATTCATGTACTGGCTGTCCAGGCAGGCGCCGGTGGCTATGCCGTGGCGCTCCCGCACAATTTCCATGGCCGACCGGCAATGCCCCAGCCACTCCCGGACATGGGGCAGGCCGTCCAGTGCGGACAGGTCCAGGGCACCTTTGATGGCACCGCAGTCCGTGTGTCCGCAGATAATGATGTGACGCACCTTGAGCACGGCAACGGCATATTCTATGGAGGCGGTCATGCCGCCGGTGTCATTGCTGTGTGGCGGGATAATGTTGCCCGCGTTGCGGCAGATGAACAGGTCCCCGGGGTGTGATCCGGTCACCAGGTTCGGGTCAATACGCGAGTCCGAACAGGTGACAAACAGTACGTCCGGATTCTGGCTGTCGGCCAGAGAGCGGAAAAGGTCCTTGCGCTTGGGG
The DNA here is from genome assembly GCA_041591245.1 of Marinobacter sp. Lineage (GTDB taxonomy): Bacteria > Pseudomonadota > Gammaproteobacteria > Pseudomonadales > Oleiphilaceae > Marinobacter. The sequence goes on along the minus strand of JBFHSI010000134.1, from coordinate 1,967 downwards.
TAGATGTCACTGCGGAACGTCAGTACCCCCTGAACGATATGGTCCATCTCGGTCCCCGTTATTCGCTGATTTCAATCAGGACTTCACCGGGGGTTACCCGATCGCCCTTGGCCACATACACGGCGCGCACGGTGCCGGTAATGCTGGTGTGTACTTCGGTTTCCATTTTCATGGCTTCGGTGATCATGACCGCCTGGCCGGCATCCACCTTGTCGCCTTCGCTGACCAGCACTTCCACCACGGAGCCGGGCATGGCAGGCGTGATATGTCCGGGCTCGGTGGCCCGTTTGCGGCCGCTGCTGCCTTCGGCAATGTATTCGTTCAGAGGCTCGAATACCACCTCTTCCGGCATACCATCCAGGGACAGGTACAGTTTGCGCTTGCCAGCCCCGGAATCGCCCACCCCGGTGACCGCCACTTCGTAGGTTTCCCCGTGTACATCAATGCGGAATTCGCTGGCCACAGCGGTGGTCATCTGGCCCTTGCGACCCTGGTCTGGCGGCAGCAGGGGTTCCGGTGTCAGGGTGCCGTCCTGGCGTTGCTGCAGGAATTCCCGGCCCAGATCCGGGAACATGGCATAGGTGAGGACGTCTTCCTCATTTTTTGCGAGGCTGCCGATTTCCTCCCGGAGCCGGTTCAGTTCCGGTTCCAGTTGATCCGCCGGACGACCTTCGTCGACGGTTTCGCTGCCAATGGCCTGCCTCCGGACTTCGCTGTTAACCTCCGCTGGCGGTTTGCCATAGCCCCCCTGAAGGTAGCGTTTCACCTCATTGGTGATGGTTTTGTACCTTTCCCCGGCCAGCACGTTGTAGACCGCCTGGGTGCCCACGATCTGGGATGTGGGTGTTACCAGGGGCGGGAAGCCCAGATCTTCGCGAACCCGGGGAATTTCCTCGAACACCTCCCGGATGCGGTCCAGGGCGTTCTGTTCCCTGAGCTGGTTGGCCAGGTTGGACATCATGCCGCCGGGCACCTGGTTGATCTGTACCGAGACATCTTCCCGGGTAAATTCGCTTTCGAACTGGTGGTATTTTTTTCGCACCTCACGGAAATAGTCGGCAATTTCACCCAGCAGGTTCAGGTCCAGCCCGGTGTCATTGCCGGTGCCCCTGAGGGCGGCCACCAGGGATTCGGTGGCGGGGTGGCTGGTGCCGGAAGCAAAGGAGGAAATGGCGGTATCTATGCGGTCGGCTCCGGCTTCTATGGCCTTGAGCTGGCACATGGGGGCCAGGCCGGAAGTGGAGTGGCTGTGTACCACCAGTGGCAGGTCCACCGCGGATTTGATGGCCTGAACCAGTTCAAAGGTGGCATAGGGTGTGAGCAGACCGGCCATATCCTTGATGGCGATGGAATCCGCGCCCATGGCCTGCAGGTCCCGGGCCTGGCGTACAAACAGCTCCGGAGTATGTACCGGGCTGGTGGTGTAGCAGATGGTGCCCTGGGCGTGCTTGCCGGCCTTTTTTACCGCGTTCATGGCGGTTTCGAGATTGCGCAGGTCGTTGAGGGCGTCAAACACCCGGAATACATCAATGCCATTGTCGGCTGCCTTCTGGACGAAGGCTTCCACCACATCATCGGCATAGTGCCGGTAGCCCAGCAGGTTCTGGCCCCGCAGCAGCATCTGCAGCCGGGTGTTGGGCAGTGCCTTGCGCAGCTGGCGCAACCGTTCCCAGGGATCCTCCTTGAGGAAGCGCACGCAGGCGTCAAAGGTAGCGCCACCCCAGACTTCCAGGGACCAGTAGCCCACCTGATCCAGCTTGTCGCAGATGGGCAGCATGTCTTCGGTGCGCATGCGGGTGGCGATCAGGGACTGATGGGCATCCCGCAGGATGACATCGGTAACTTCGATTTTCTTGGTGGTGTTCATGGGTGTTCCTCCTGCTTACCAGCCGGCATGGGCGGCTATGGTGGCGGCAATGGCCAGGGCGATCTCGCTGGGATGGCGCTTGGTTGAATAGTTCAGCAGT
>JBFHSI010000133.1:0-9109 GCA_041591245.1 Marinobacter sp. | reverse complement strand
TGCTCGGTACCCGGGAACCCGAGGTCTACGGCCATGAGACCCTGAATGACATCAACGACCGGCTCAGACAGAAAGCTGCAGACCTGAACCATCACCTGCTGCATTTCCAGTCCAATGCCGAGTACGAGCTGATTGACAGGATTCACGAAGCCCGGGCCGAAGGAGTGGATTTCATCATTATCAATCCCGCCGCCTTCACCCACACCAGCGTGGCCCTCCGGGATGCCATACTGGCTTCAGACATTCCCTTTATCGAAGTACATCTTTCCAATGTTCATGCGCGGGAAGCTTTCCGCCACCACTCGTATTTTTCCGATATCGCAGTAGGCGTTATCTGCGGACTGGGCAGCCAGGGCTACGACCTGGCACTCCAGGCGGCACTGAACAGAATTCACCCATAGAAACAGACACAACGGGACAGGATTTACTATGGATATTCGCAAGATCAAGAAACTCATCGAACTGCTCGAGGAATCTGATGTTGAGGAACTCGAGATTCACGAAGGTGACGATTCCGTACGCATCTCCCGGCGCCGGGAACAGGCCGCCGGTACCCAGTATGTGAGTCATTACCCGGCTCCCCAGGCAGCTCCGGCCCAACCGGCTCCCCAGGCGGCTCCGGCTGCAGCGGAAGACGCGGCTCCGGCAGCACCCAGTGGCCATGCTGTCAGATCACCCATGGTCGGAACCTTCTACCGGTCTCCGTCCCCCACAGCCAAAGCCTTTGTTGAAGTCGGCCAGGCGGTAGAAGCCGGTGATGTCATCTGCATTGTGGAAGCCATGAAGATGATGAACCAGATTGAAGCCGACAAGAGCGGGACTGTCACTGAAATTCTGGTCGAAAACGGCCAGCCTGTGGAGTTTGATCAGCCCCTGATCGTCATTTCCTGAACCCGGTGATTGTTACTCATGGCCATGCTAGAAAAAGTTCTGATCGCAAACCGGGGTGAAATTGCCCTCCGGATTCTGCGTGCCTGCAAAGAATTGGGCATCAAGACCGTCGCCGTGCACTCCCAGGTTGACCGGGATCTGATGCACGTGCGTCTGGCAGACGAATCTGTCTGTATCGGCCCGAACAGTCCGACCGACAGCTACCTCAACATTCCCGCCATCATCAGCGCTGCGGAAGTCACCGACTCCGTGGGTATCCACCCCGGCTACGGCTTTCTGGCGGAGAACGCGGATTTTGCCGAGCGGGTAGAAAAAAGCGGTTTCCGCTTCATCGGCCCCCGGGCGGAAACCATTCGCCTGATGGGCAACAAGGTGTCCGCCATCGAAGCCATGATCAAGGCTGGCGTACCCACAGTGCCAGGCTCCGACGGTCCGCTGACCGATGATGACGAGCGCACCCTGAAAATTGCCCGCCGAATCGGCTACCCGGTAATGATCAAGGCCGCCTCCGGTGGCGGTGGTCGGGGTATGCAGGTGGTGCACTCGGAAGCCGCGCTGCTCAAAGGGGTACAGATTACCCAGAGCGAAGCCCGCAACGCCTTTGGCGATCCTACCGTGTACCTGGAGAAGTTCCTGGAAACTCCACGCCATGTGGAAGTTCAGGTACTCGCCGACATGCACGGCAACTGCATCCACCTGGGGGACCGGGACTGCTCCATGCAGCGCCGGAACCAGAAGGTTATCGAGGAAGCTCCGGCACCGAATATCGATCCCCAGGCCCGGGAAAAAACTCTCAAGGCCTGTGTCGATGCCTGCAAGGCCATTGGCTACGTGGGTGCCGGTACCTTCGAATTCCTCTACCAGGACGGTGAGTTCTATTTCATCGAAATGAACACCCGGGTTCAGGTGGAGCATCCGGTATCGGAAATGGTCACCGGCGTGGACATTGTCCGGGAACAGCTGCGCATCGCCAGCGGCCTGCCTCTGCAGTACACCCAGGACGACATCCGCATCAACGGCAGCGCCATGGAATGCCGCATCAACGCCGAAGATCCCAAGACCTTTGTGCCCAGCCCCGGCAAGGTGAAGCATTTCCACGCCCCCGGCGGTAACGGAGTGCGGGTTGATTCACACCTGTACAGCGGCTACACAGTGCCTCCGTATTACGACTCCCTGGTGGCAAAACTGATCACCTGGGGTGACGACCGGAACATTGCCCGCAGGCGCATGAAGAACGCTCTGGATGAACTGGTGGTTGAAGGCATCAAGACCAATCAGCCCCTGCATAGAAATCTTATACGCGATGGTGGCTTTAAACGGGTAGAATTCACCATTCACCATCTTGAGAAACTGATGCGGGACTAAGGTCCTGCATCACCAATGCAGGAACCCCTATGCCCTGGATACAACTCCGGATTCCGGCTGATCCGGATAATGCCGATCAGCTGGAAGATCTGCTTATGGAAATGGGCGCTGATGCCGTTTCCATGGAAGACGCTGCAGATGAGCCCCTGTTCGAACCCGGCCCCGGCACCACACCTCTGTGGAGCCGGACCACGGTTACCGGGCTGTTCCAGTCCGGACGGGATATTGACCAGCTCTGTGCCGACGTCCGCGACGCCTGGCATCAGCAGACCCAGCACACCCTCGCCGAAATCGATGTCAGCCTTGTGGAAGACAAGGACTGGGAACGGGCCTGGATGGACGATTTCCACCCCCTGAAATTCGGTGAGCGGCTGTGGATTGTACCCAGCTGGCACGAGGCACCGGATCCCGATGCCGCCAACCTGCTGCTGGACCCGGGCCTGGCCTTCGGCACCGGCACTCACCCGACGACGGCTCTGTGTCTGGAATGGCTGGATGGCCAGGATATCCAGGGCAAGCAGGTGATCGATTATGGCTGCGGTTCCGGCATTCTCGGGCTGGCAGCCCTGCTGCTGGGCGCGGACCATGTCACCGGAGTCGATACCGATCCCCAGGCACTGGAAGCCAGCCGCGAAAATGCCCGGCGCAATGGCGTGGATGAAAGCCGCCTGGACCTCTACCTGCCCGAAAACGAGCCCGATGCCCAGGCCGACACCCTGCTTGCCAACATTCTGGCCCAGCCCCTGATCAGTCTGGCGCCCCATCTGGCAAAACTGACCCGGCCCGGAGGCGACCTGGTTCTGTCGGGCATTCTTGCCCATCAGGCCCGAGCCGTCATGGAGGCCTACGAGCCCTGGTTTATCATGGACGAGCCGGAAAATCGCGAGGAGTGGATACGCCTCACAGGCCGGCGCAATGACAGATGACGATAAACGCAGTAAGGACTAAACTCCCAAATTCGTAGTCCCGTCGCTTTCAGGAACGAAGCATGACCCAGAGCAGCCTGCAGACACAATGTCCCAATTGCCAGACCCGGTTCCGGGTTACCAATGAACAGCTGGGCATTGCCCGGGGCAAGGTACGTTGCGGAAACTGCATGGAAGTGTTCAATGCCGTGGAGCACCAGATCAAATCTGCGACTACCGGCAAAGACAGCTCCAAGCCTGCTTTCGGCAGCAGTTCCAAGCCGCGGAAGAAGCTGCCCGACATAGAAGAAGATTTCATCTTTGCGGACAACCCCGAAGAAGACGCCACCGAAGGCCACTATGCCGGCACCCGGCTGAGCTTTTCCGAGGACGAGCTCAGCGACAGTTTCCGATCCATAGACGAGACCGGTGAACCGGAATTCGGGGGCGCCGATGACGAAATCCGGCCCGACAGCATCGATGAAAGCTGGGCAGAGGCCATTCTGGAAGATGACGAACCACCCCGGAGGCCGGAGCCGGCTCCCGCTCCGGAACCTGAGCCGAAAACCGCCGTCAAATCCGAGCCGGCAACGGACCCGGTTCCACCCGCGCAGCCGGCCCCCGTGCAGGCGAAGCCACAGCCACAGCCACAGCACCATACCCCGGATACCACAGCCGTGGCAGCAGATGAGGCCGATGATTTCTTTGTTCCAGCCGGCGCCGAACCGGAACCGGATTTCGGTTTTGATGCCGAGCCCGAAGCCAACACCCGGCCCATCACCGCATCCTCGCCGTTCCATGATCTCCGACGTGACCCGGTGTCTGTTAACGGAGGCCGTGGAGGCAAACTGCGCTCCCTGCTCTGGGGACTGATTATCCTGGCCCTGATCGGCATTCTGGTGGCCCAGGTTGTCTGGTTCCAGTTCGACCGCCTGTCTGCCATACCCCAGCTGCGTCCGTTCTATGAACAGGCCTGTGAGATTGCCGGCTGCGAGCTGGCACCCCTGGTGGACGTCAATGCGGTGCAGAGCCGCAAGCTGGTGGTACGAACCGATCCCGCCAACCGAGCACAACTGGTGGTGGATGCGGTGATCATCAACCGGGCGGATTTTGAACAGCCGTTCCCGGCGATTGCACTGACCTTCTCCAACCTTAATGGGGATGTGGTCGCCCAGAGTATTTTCACACCGGACGAGTACCTGGCCGGTGACGGCATCAACCTGGGACTCATGCCCCGGGGAACCCCGGTCCGCATAGCCATCCGTATCCGGGATCCCGGCCGGGATGCCGTCAATTACAACCTGAGTTTCCGGCCCTATTCCCCCTGAGGAATGGGGTCCGGATTAACCCTGAGCCAATCCCCCGGGCCACCGGACAGAACAAAAGTCAACCAGACAGCACGGAAAATAATCAGTTTTTTCATGCCCCCGGCCCTTCAATCGTGGTTCTCCCAGCGGTATCATTACCGCCCTTCGGAATCCATACCGGTTATTTATTGAACAACCGATCAGATCCGACCCTTGCTCATTCCGCTGTGACACGGACTCAGATCATGCTGCCAACGGCAAAAATCGGGCCGTACACTTTGCCCAATCCGCTGATTGTTGCGCCCATGGCCGGCGTAACAGACCGCCCCTTCCGCCTGCTCTGCCGGCAACTGGGAGCCGGCCTTGCGGTATCGGAAATGGTCATAGCGGACAGCAAGCTCTGGCACACCCGAAAATCCCGCACACGCATGGATCACCGGGGAGAACCCGGGCCCATCGCGGTTCAGATTGCCGGTGGCGACCCGGAAATGCTGGCCTCAGCGGCCAGGCAGAATGCCGGGTTCGGGGCCCAGATCATCGACATCAACATGGGATGTCCGGCCAAAAAAGTGTGTAACAAGGCGGCCGGCTCAGCATTGATGAAGGATGAAGCTCTGGTCCGGGAAATTCTGGAAGCCGTGGTCAGTGCCGTTGATGTTCCGGTGACACTGAAGATGCGCACCGGCTGGGACCGGGAGCACAGGAATGCGCCGGTGATTGCCCGCATGGCGGAAGATGCCGGCATCCAGGCTCTGGCCATCCATGGCCGTACCCGCGCAGACAAGTACAACGGCAACGCAGAGTACGACACCATTGCCGAGGTCAAATCCGCAGTGTCTATCCCGGTATTCGCCAACGGGGATATTTCCTCGCCGGAGAAGGCCCGGCAGGTATTGCAGCACACAGGTGCCGATGGCCTGCTTATAGGCCGGGCGGCCCAGGGCAATCCCTGGATATTCCGGGAAATCCTGCACTTTCTCGAAACCGGCCGACGGTTACCACCGCCGCCCCTGAGTGAAGTGGAGCAGGTACTGACCGGGCATCTGGATGCACTGCACGACTTCTATGGCGAAACCATGGGTGTTCGCATCGCCAGAAAACATGTGGGCTGGTATCTGGAGTCCCACGATGAAAGCAGACAGTTCCGTAGTTGCTTCAATGCCATCAATGATGCGCAGGAGCAGAGAGACCTTATTCAACAGTATTTTGCAGGCTTACGAAATGGAGAGGTATTCGCAGCATGACCGCTGAGACTTTGGCAAACGATAATCTGGGCACCCCGGCCAACGACGACATTCACCAGCTGCAGACGGTGAACGCCAGCGGCAACAGCGTGACCCTGCGCGACAGCGTAGAGGTGGCCCTGAAGCACTATTTTGCCCAACTGGATGGCGCCCCGGTGACCGAGGTGTACCAGCTGGTACTTTCGGAAGTGGAAGCGCCCCTGCTGGAACAGGTTATGAAATATACCCGTAACAACCAGACCAAGGCGTCTACCATGCTTGGCCTGAACCGGGGCACCTTGCGCAAGAAGCTGAAACAGTACGGTCTGCTATAATCCAGACACCCTGACTTGACAAGGGCCTCCCGGAAAGCATTCGTGAGGCCCTTTTCCGTTCATCTCCAGCGAAGAAAGTGACTCATGGCAAACCAGGCTAACACCCCCGTACGTCGCGCGCTGATCAGCGTCAGTGATAAATCCGGCATCGTCGACTTCGGTCGCGCCCTTAGCGAACGTGGCATCGAACTGCTATCCACCGGCGGCACCTTCCGCCTCCTCCGTGACAATGATATTCCGGTGACCGAGGTCTCCGATTACACCGGATTCCCGGAGATGATGGACGGCCGGGTCAAGACCCTGCACCCGAAAATTCACGGGGGCATTCTGGGCCGGCGCGGCATCGACGACGGCATCATGGCGGAACACGATATCAGCCCGATCGACATGGTAGTGGTCAACCTCTACCCGTTCGAGGAAACCGTTGCCCGGCCCGACTGCGACCTGGCCACAGCCATTGAAAACATTGATATCGGTGGCCCCACCATGGTCCGCGCTGCGGCCAAGAACCACAACAGTGTGGCCATTGTGGTCAACGCCGTCGACTACAGCCGGGTCCTCAGGGAGCTGGACGAAAACGACGGTGAACTGACCTACAACACCCGTTTTGACCTGGCGGTAAAAGCCTTCGAACACACCGCTGCCTATGACGGTGCCATTGCCAACTATCTGGGTGGCCGCACCCCGGACAATGACAACGCCGACTTCCCGCGTACCTTCAACACCCAGTTCGTCAAGGTGCAGGACATGCGCTATGGCGAGAATCCCCATCAACGGGCTGCCTTCTATGCCGAGCGCAACCCCAAGGAAGCCTGCGTAGCCACCGCCACCCAGCTGCAGGGCAAGGAACTGTCCTACAACAATGTGGCCGATACCGATGCTGCCCTGGAGTGCGTCAAGCCCTTCGCAGATCCGGCCTGTGTTATCGTCAAGCACGCCAACCCCTGTGGTGTGGCCATTGGCAGTGATATCCGTCAGGCCTATGACCTGGCCTTTGCCACCGACCCCACCTCCGCCTTCGGAGGCATCATTGCCTTCAACCGGGAACTGGACGCAGAAACCGCCAAGGCCATCATTGACCGCCAGTTTGTGGAAGTCATTATTGCCCCCACCGTGGCCCCGGAAGCGGCAGAGCTGGTCGCCGCCAAGAAAAATGTACGCCTGCTGGCCTGCGGTGAGCTGGATGCACAACGGGCCCAGACCCTGGACTACAAACGGGTCACCGGCGGCCTGCTGGTTCAGGACCGTGACCTGGGTATGGTAGCCCTGGAAGACGTCAAGGTTGTGACCGAGCGTCAGCCTTCCGAGGATGAGCTCAACGACCTGCTGTTTGCCTGGGAAGTGGCCAAGTACGTGAAATCCAATGCCATTGTCTACGCCCGTGCCGGACGTACCATCGGCGTTGGTGCCGGCCAGATGAGCCGGGTCTACAGCGCCCGCATTGCCGGCATCAAGGCAGCGGACGAAGGCCTGGAAGTGAAAGGCTCGGTCATGGCCTCTGATGCCTTCTTCCCGTTCCGCGATGGTATTGATGCCGCCGCCGCTGCCGGTATCACTGCGGTTATCCAGCCCGGTGGCTCCATGCGCGATCAGGAAGTGATCGACGCTGCCAACGAGCATGGCATCGCCATGGTATTCACCGGTATGCGCCATTTCCGGCACTGATCCCACCCAGCCCGAGGACTATGACTATGAACATTCTTGTAATTGGCAGTGGTGGACGTGAACATGCCCTGGCCTGGAAAGCCGCCCGCTCACCGAAAGCTGAGCGCGTTTTCGTGGCCCCCGGCAATGCCGGAACCGCCCGGGAACCGGATCTGGAAAATGTCGATATTGATGTGATGGATATTGACGCCCTGGCGGACTTTGCCGCCGCCAACCAGGTGGGTCTCACCATCGTCGGACCGGAAGCGCCCCTGGTCGCCGGTATCGTGGATACCTTCGAGGAGCGGGGCCTGAGAATTTTCGGCCCGTCCGCAGGTGCCGCCCAGCTGGAAGGCTCCAAAGCCTTTACCAAGGACTTCCTGGCCCGGCAGGCCATTCCCACCGCCGCCTACGCCAACTTTACGGACGTCGATGAGGCTCTGGCCTATGTCCGCGCCCAGGGCGCGCCCATTGTGGTCAAGGCTGATGGTCTGGCCGCCGGCAAGGGTGTGATTGTGGCCATGACCCTGGAAGAAGCCGAAGACGCCATCCGCGACATGCTCGCCGGCAATGCCTTTGGCGAAGCCGGCAGCCGGGTAGTGGTTGAGGAATTCCTGGAAGGGGAAGAAGCCAGCTTCATTGTCATGGTGGATGGCGAAAACATTCTGGCCATGGCCACCTCCCAGGACCACAAGCGGGTGGGTGACGGTGATACCGGCCCCAATACCGGCGGCATGGGCGCCTACTCCCCGGCACCGGTGGTAACCCCGGATGTGCACCAGCGCATCATGGACGAGGTCATCTACCCCACCGTCCGGGGCATGGCCGCAGAAGGACATCCCTACAAGGGCTTCCTCTATGCCGGCCTGATGATCGATGGCAATGGTGCCCCCAAGGTCATCGAATTCAACTGCCGTTTCGGGGATCCTGAAACCCAGCCCATCATGCTGCGTATGAAGTCCGATCTGGTGCAGCTGTGCGATGCCGCCATTGACGGCCGTCTGGACCAGTGCAGTTCCGACTGGGACGAACGTGCCTCCGTCGGTATTGTGCTGGCCGCAGGTGGCTATCCCGGCAGCTATGGCAAGGGCGATGTTATCTCCGGATTGCCGGAAGCCGAAACCGAAGGGGAAAAGGTCTTCCACGCCGGCACCCGGCTGGACAATGACCAGGTGGTGACCAACGGCGGCCGGGTCCTCTGTGCCACCGCCCTGGGCAACACAGTGACCGAGGCCCAGCAGCGGGCCTATGAACTGGCAGCGCAGATCCACTGGGATGGCGTGTTCTACCGCAAGGATATCGCCTACCGGGCCATTGCCCGGGAGCAAAACTGACCCTTGCAGGAATGACAGTCCCGGTCTCTGACCGGGGCTGTCAGGCCGTATTCCCTTGCGTGCGAACTTCACCGATCTCCTGAAACAACTCCCATGCCTGAAGCT
>JBFHSI010000132.1:0-9355 GCA_041591245.1 Marinobacter sp. | reverse complement strand
GGTCCGGGACCTGGACGATTACCGCCGTGTTGTCAGGCCTTTTGTGACTTCCGTCGCCCGCACCGGGCGGCGAATCATCTATCTCCGCTTTGGCCAGCACCCGCCCCTGATCGCCGATGACCATCACGTTCTGACCATCACCATCGATGCCAGAGGTGGTTTCGAAGCCTTCACCAGCCAGGTCTGGCGCCTGATCGAGCAGCATGGCCGCGGCGCCTTCTACGTCTGCGACTGCCTGAGCGACCTGCTCAACGCCTGGGCCACCGACGCCATGGTCGGCAACTTCTTCCGGGTGATCTGCCCCTTTCTGTTCCAGCTGGACACAGTGGCCCTGTTTGCCCTGCATCCGGAGCAGCACTCCCGGATGACCCTGAACCGGATCCGGGAAACCACCCAGGTGATGATCGACGTCTACCGGCACGGTGACGAGGTTCAGATTCACCCCATCAAGGCCTGGAAGCGCCACAGCCCCACCATGTTCCTGCCCCACCGGGAACAGCAGGGGGTGTTTGTCCCGGTTACCGACAGCAGCGAAGCCACCCGCCTGCAGGCCCAGCTGGAACAGGAGCGCCTGCACAGCCAGCCCTCCCTGGATTACTGGGACCATCTGTTCCTGCAGGCCAGCCGGGCTCTGGAGGACAGGCAACCGGAGCAGGTGCGGGAGGTACAGGGCCGTATTCTGCAGGTGCTGATCAGCCGGGATCCCAGGATTCTGGAACTGGCAACGGAGTACCTGGAACTGGAAGACCTGCTGGCCATCCGGGCCCGGATGGTGGGCAGCGGCTATATCGGCGGCAAGGCCACCGGCATGCTGATGGCCCGGAGCATTCTGGCCAGAAACCTGCCCGAGCACTGGCAGAGGTATCTGGGTCCCCATGACTCCAGTTATCTGGGTACCGATGTCTACTATGCCTTTCTGGTCCATAACCGGCTGTGGCCGGCACTTATGCGCCAGCACACCGACGAAGGCTATCTGCGGGAGGCTCCGGCCCTGAGGGAGGCCATTCTCGCCGGCAGCTTCCCCGACGAGATCCGGCCGGAACTGGAACGCCTTCTGGACCACTATGGCCAGTACCCCATACTGGTACGCTCCAGCAGCCTGCAGGAAGACGGCTTCGGCAATGCCTTTGCGGGCAAATACGACAGTGTATTCCTGGTCAATCAGGGGCCGCCGGAACAGCGACTGGCAGCACTGGAAGACGCCATCCGTAGCGTGTACGCCTCTTCCATGAGTGAGGACGCCCTGATCTACCGCCAGCAGCGGGGACTGGACCAGCGTGAGGAACCCATGGCCCTGCTGATCCAGCGGGTTAACGGCCGCTTTCACCAGGGCTATTACCTGCCCGACGCCGCCGGTGTTGGCGTCTCCCGGAACACCTTCGCCTGGGATACCGAGATGGACCCGGAAGCGGGTATGGCCCGGCTGGTCATGGGCCTGGGTACCCGGGCCGTTGACCGTATCGAGAACGACCACGCCTGTGTCATGGCTCTGGATCATCCCGGCCGGCAGCCCTTCCGGAATCAGGACGAAAGCTTCCGGTTTTCCCAGCACCTGGTGGATGTCCTGGATCTCGGCGAAGGCCGGCTGGCCACGGTTCCCCTGAGCCAGCTCAATGAACAGCTGGACGACCTGCCCATGACCCAGCTGGCAGAAGTGGACAGGGCTGCCTCTGACCGGGCGCAGCAGCTGGGAATTCCCGGCCCCATCTGGCGGCTGACCTTCCAGCCGCTGATTCGCAACAGCGGATTTGTTGAACGCCTGGCGGCATTACTGAAAACCCTGGAACAGGCCTATCGGCATCCGGTAGATGTGGAGTTCACCCTGGACCTTTGCGCCGGCTCTGAGCCCGGATTCAACCTGGTACAGTGCCGGCCCCTGGCCACCCTGGGGCAAACCGGGCCGGTGTCCATTCCCGAAACCCTGCCCCCGGAACACACCCTGTTCCGCACCCAGGGGCACTTCATGGGGGGCAACATCAACCTGACCATACACCGGGTACTCCGGGTGGATGCCGGAATCTACGCCCGGTTACCGGTCAGCCAGCGCTACGAGACCGCACAGTGCATTGGCGAGCTGGTCCGGGGCAGTGACGCTGCCGGCCATATCCTGCTGATCGGCCCGGGACGCTGGGGCACCAGCAGCCCGGAGCTGGGTGTTCCGGTAAGTTTTTCCCACATTGCCGGGGTCAGTGCCCTGGTGGAGGTGGCGGAGCCCGCCGGCGCCATGGTTCCGGACCTGTCCTATGGTTCCCATTTCTTCCAGGATCTGGTGGAAACCGGCATTGCCTACGCCGCCCTGTTCCCGGACGAAGACCAGTGCCTGTACCGGCCCCAGGCCCTGGCCGAATGGGCACAGGTCCGCCACTATGGTCCGGAATCGGTGATCAGTGTTTACGACATGAAAACCCAGCCGCTGCAGCTCTCCGGCGACGTAGTGTCACAACAGCTGGTTTGCTACCGGCCAGGTTGACCTGAGGCAAGCTGGCCACAAAAATCAGCCACTGTCGCTCCATCACCGGCCACCGGCTGATACAATCCCGTCCCATGAAATGGCTGACACACTCACAAACCGGCTTTCGGCAGACCGCACGCTACCTTCTGGGCATGCGCCTGGCTATCGTTGCTATCCAGCTGATTGCCCTGGCCATTGCCGAAGCCCTGGTCACTCTCAGCCACCCGACCCAGGCCCTGCTGCTGTGCATGCTGTACGGCATTCTGACCACCCTCGGCTGGCTCTGGTTTACCCGCCGTCCGCCGGCAACCGCCCTGGCGGTCAGCGTGGGACTGGCAGTGGACCTGTTGCTGATCGGTGCCTGGCTGTCCATGACCGGCGGCTACACCAATCCCCTTACCTCTTTGCTGCTTTTGCCCATTGCCGTCGCCATTATTCTGGTGCCGCTGAATCAGAGCATCGCCCTGACCGTTTTCGGTATCGCCGTGTATACGGCCCTGGTGATCTGGCACACACCGGTCATGGACAGCCACCATCACGATGTCAACCTGGCCCAGCTGCACCTGTTCGGCATGTGGGTCACCTTTGTGCTCACCTCCGCCATACTGCTGCTGGTGGTGGGATCCCTGGCCCGGCGCCTGCGCCGGCAACAGGCCCAGCTGTCCCTGATACGGGAAACCCGCCTCCGGGACGAACAGGTCATCGCCCTGGGTCTGTCTGCAGCCGGGGTTGCCCATCGCCTGGGCACGCCCCTCAATACCATGGCCCTGCTGATTGAAGAGATGCGTTCGGACAGGGATCTGGACAATCTGGATGACGACCTGAACCTGATGGAGCAGCAACTGCAGCTGTGCACCGGACATCTGCACAAGCTGTCCGAAGCTGCGGTTCAGGCCAAAACCTCACAACTGGAAACCCTCTCGGTCGAGCAGTGGCTGATGCGCCTCCGGGAATCCGCCACCCTGCTCTGGCCCGCCGGCGCCCTTGAATGGTCCATGGACTTCCCGGATGCCCGGGTTGCCGTGGATGCCACCCTGGATCAGGCCATTCTCAACCTGCTGGACAACGCCCTCACGGCCAGTCCCTCCTGGGTCCGGGTCAGCGCCCGGAAAACCGACAGAAAAACCGTTGAAATCGTGGTGGAAGATCACGGTGACGGGCTGGAAACCACCCTCCAGGAAGCCGGCCCGGGGCAGTCCGTGGTGGATTCGGATAATGGCCTGGGTATGGGGCTGTTCCTGTCCAACGCCACCATCCAGCGCCTGGGCGGTTCCCTGAAAGCCCAGGTAAATCAGGATGGCACCACCATGATTATCGAGCTGCCACAGTCACAACCGGAAGTTGAACATGGATGACCAACCCTCCTGGCTACTGATTGATGATGACGAATCCTTCCTGTTGCTGCTGCAGCGCTCCCTGGCCCGGCACGGTATCCATGCCATCAGCTGCAGAAGCTGTTCGGAAGCGCGCCAGGCCCTGGCGGATAATCATTTTGACCGGTGCCTGCTGGACCTGAACCTGGCAGGGGAAAGTGGTCTGCAACTGCTGCCGGAACTGCTGTCACTGCAGCCCGGGCTGCCGGTACTGGTGCTGACCGGCTATGGCAGTATCGTCACCGCCGTGGAGGCCATGCGCCGGGGAGCCATCAATTACCTGTGCAAGCCCGTATCCATCAACCAGATCCTGGCCGGCTTCGAGCCACTGGAAGGCGCACCTGAGCTGCGTTCCGAACCACCTTCGGTGGAGGAAATGGAGTGGGAGCATATACAAAGGGTTCTGAACGAACACGATGGCAATATATCCGCCACCGCCCGGGCCCTGAACATGCACCGGAGAACCCTGCAGCGCAAACTGCAGAAACATTCCCGCTGGCGCTCCTGAAAAGCCCTGGCACAAAATTTCCGAAAAACTGACCCCCGTCAAAACCGACATTAAAACCGAATCCGCCACCAAAACCGACATTTTATTTCACAGTTTTTCCGGTAGCATCTGCCTCCGTAACGGCAGGGCGCCAACAAGGAAAGTGTCCCAACCCCCGCCACCCAGTTTAAGACAGGATTCCCCCGGCAGCGTCAGCCCCCGGATGGCCAGGATCCAGACCCCGCTCCCCGGATGGGAGGGGGAGGCTGGTCCATGGGAATCAGAGATAAAATCCATGCGGACACGCCACAACCCCGAGTCAGCACTGACCGACGGTGCCAACCAGCGCATTGCCGACCATGTATTTGACCATGGCCACGAGGCTATCCTGATCAGCGACCACAACAACCGGATTGTGGACGTCAACCCCGCCTTTTCCCGCATTACCGGTTATCGCAGGGAAGAAGTGCTGGGCCTGAATCCGTCCATCCTCAGTTCCGGCCGGCACTCCCGGGACTATTACAGGGACATGTGGCAGGCCGTGGAACGTACCGGATACTGGCGGGGGGAGATCTGGAACCGGCGCAAGAATGGTGAAGAGTTTGTCGAGATTCTGACCATCAGCCGGGTGCGTCTGGATACCCCCGGACACTTCTACTATGTGGCCACGTTTTCCGATATTACCCAGCTCAAGAACCATGCCCGGGAACTGGACCGGGCGGCCAACTTTGATGAACTCACTGCCCTGCCCAACCGGCATCTTCTGGAACAGCGCCTGCGCCATGCCCAGAGCCAGGCTGACAGGGACCACCAGAGCCTGGTTCTGTGCTATCTGGACCTGGATGATTTCAAAAGCCTGAATGACCGGCTGGGGTCCAACCTGGGCAACCAGATCCTGCGCCTGCTGGGCAAACGCCTGACCCGGGAACTCAGATGCGGGGACACCCTGGCCCGGATCGGCGGCGATGAATTTGCACTGCTGCTGCGCAGCCGGGTTCCTGAAGGCTTCTACCAGCACATACTCAATACGGTTAACCGGCCTTTTCCCGTCGGCAACCAGAGCATCCGGCTCAGCGCCTGCCTGGGCATCACCCGTTACCCGGATGACAAGGGCGATGCGGAAGCACTGATCCGCCACGCCGATCAGGCCATGTATACCGCCAAGGAAAAGGGCCACAACCAGATCCACTTTTTCGATCCCCTGCAGGATCTGCACCGGCGTTTTCGCCGGGACCAGCTTACGGAAATCGGCCAGGCGCTGGCCCACAACCAGTTCCGGCTGTTTTTCCAGCCCCAGATCAGAATCTCCGATGGTCAGCTTACCGGGTTTGAAGCCCTGCTCCGCTGGCAGCACCCGACCCGGGGCCTGCTGACACCGGACAAGTTCCTGCATTCCATCGACAGCAGTCACCTGGAAATCCCCGTGGGCTGCTGGGTTCTCACCCAGGCCCTGGATCAGCTGAGCGCCTGGAAACAGGCCGGCCAGGACCTTTCGGTGAGCATCAATATCAGCCCCAGGCATCTGCTGGACAGCAGTTTCACGGATTTTCTGGAAACCGCCCTGGGCCGGCATCCGGAACTGGAGCCGGGGCAGATCACACTGGAAATTCTGGAGTCCACCGCCCTGGAGGATACGGTTCAGGCCAGCAAGGTGCTGACCCGGTGCCGGGAACTGGGCCTCCGGATCGCCCTGGATGACTTCGGCACCGGCTTTTCCTCCCTGACCTACCTGCGCTCCCTGCCGGTGGATGTCATCAAGATCGACCAGAGCTTTGTGCACAACATGCTCTCGGACCCCAGCGACCAGGCCATTGTGGAAAGCATCCTGTTTCTGGCCCGGCAGTTCTCCCGCTACGCCCTTGCCGAAGGGGTGGAAGCCGGCGCCCACATGGACACCCTGAAAAATCTCGGCTGCGACTATGCCCAGGGCTATGGCATTGCCCGGCCCATGCCGGCACAGGAGGTTCTGCCCTGGATTGAAAAACGCCAGACCCGGCAGTCCAGTTCCCGGATAGCTGAATGCGCTCCTCCCCAGAGAGCCAAAGCCTGAAAGCGGGCAACGCCTAGCGGTAACGCCGCTGATCCAGTGTGCTCAGGCGCTCCGGGTGAAACACCATAAGCCCGGTCACCAGGGTGCCGTTGATAAAACCTTCGGGCAGGATAAACAAAGGCAGGTAGCGCACATACTCGTGGATCAGCTCCCCGAATCCGTAGGTGCCACTGCTCCACAGCATCAGACACATCACCGTCCCCGCCGCAGCCACGGCAATACCGGCGCCAAAGAAACCGCACACGAAGATATAGGCAAAGAAGTTGCTGAAATCCCGGCGCCGCTCCCACACCATGACACCGTGGCTGACCAGGGCCGGCACCATCACCGTTACCAGCCCGTTGGCGGCAAACATCAGCAATGGCTCGCGCCCGGTAATCACGGTAATAACCAGCGCCAGCAGGCCCGACAGCACCGCCAGGGACCAGCCCAGCATCAGGGTGACAAGGGTCATGCCGAAAATATGGATGGACAGGCCCGGCGAAATACCGGCCCGCAACTGCCAGAGAAAGCCCAGGGCAACGGCCGCACCGAAAAAGGAATGCTGCAGGGCGTTGTCCCTGCGAAAGGCCTGCCAGTCAATGGTGCGCAGGGCCTGGAACAGGATCAGGACAAACAACACCAGGGTGATCACCCATTGGCTCGGGGACAGCAGGTTGTCGGTCATGCCCATGGCTGGTATTCCGCTGAATCGGTACTTGGGGGGAAGCCCCCCATGATACCCCCTCGCCCTGCCGGGATACAGGGCGGGGGATATCCGTCAGGCGGTTTTCCTAAGCGGCGAGCAGTGCTTTCCGCTAAGCATCTGCCAGGCTTCAAAAGTACTCAGGAACACTTGTCCGCCCAGGTGACTGAGCAGTTCCGTATCCCGCAGCCGGTCCATGACCGGGCCCTTGACCTCGGACAGGTGCAGGCGGATACCCGAGGCCCTGAGGCGCTCGTTGATGGCTTCCAGGCTTTCCAGCGCCGAGGCATCAATCTGGTTCACCGCCGGACACACCAGCACCAGATCCGACAGTTCCGGTTCACTGGCCGCCAGATCCATTACGGTTTCCTCCAGAAACCGGGCATTGGCAAAATACAGGCTTTCATCCACCCGCAGGAAGGTGACTTTCGGACACAGTTCCACATTATGGCGCAGCACATTGCGGAAATGCTCGGTGCCGGGCACCCGGCCCACCACCGCGCTGTGGGGGCGGCTGGTGCGATACAGGAACAGGCCAATGGACAGGGCCACACCGGCAATGATTCCTGCCTCCACGCTGTGCACCAGAGTCAGCACAATGGTGGCCAGCATGGCGCCGAAATCGGTGCGGGAATAGCGCCAGGTGCGGGCCAGTGCCGGCAGATCGATCAGGGAGATAACCGCCACGATAATGGTGGCCGCCAGGGTTGCCTTGGGCAGATAGGCAATGGCCGGGGTCAGGAACAGGGTGGCCAGGGCAATACCCACCGCCGCATAGGCACCGGCCGCCGGGGTTTCCGCACCCGCATCAAAGTTGACCACGGAACGGGAGAAACCGCCGGTGACCGGCATGCCACCGGAAAATCCCGAGGCCAGATTGGCGGTCCCCAAACCGATCAGTTCCTGGTCCGGATCTATACGCTGGCGCCGTTTCGCCGCCAGGGTCTGCCCCACAGACACCGACTCCACAAACCCCACCACGCTGATCAGCAGGGCGCTGATGGCCAGCTGTTCCCAAAGATCCGGGTCCATGGGTGGTAGGGTCAGCTCCGGCAAGCCGGAAGGCACATGACCCACCAGGCGCACGCCCGAGTCCGCCAGCTGCAGCTGCCAGGCCACCAGGGTGGTTACCAGTACCGCCAGAATCGGTGCGGTCTTGGTCAGCAGGTCCGCCATATGGGCGGACAGGCCCATGCCGGCAAGTATGGGTTTCAGGCGTTTACGGGCAAACAGCAGGAACAGCAGGGCACCCACGCCAATCAGCAGGGTGGGCACATTGGTATGGCTAATGGAGTCCCCCAGGGACCGTACGATACTCAGCAGGTTATGGCCGGAGGCGTCGATACCGAAAATATGCTTGCACTGGCTGGCGGCAATGACGATGCCAGAGGCGGTAATAAATCCGGAAATCACCGGATGGCTGAGGAAATTGGCCAGAAATCCCAGGCGCAGCAAGCCCATCAGTGTGAGCATCAGACCGGACATGACCGCCAGCAGAATGGCACCGGCGGCATAGGCGGCGGTACCGGCCTCGGCGACCGGAGCCAGAGCGGCAGCGGTCATCAGCGCCGCCACCGCCACCGGCCCCACCGACAGGGTTCGGCTGGTACCGAATACGGCATAGATCACCAGCGGCAGGATACTGGCGTACAGGCCCACCTGGGCCGGCAGTCCCGCCAGCAGGGCATAGGCCAGGGACTGGGGAATCAGCATGACCGTAACCACAATGGCAGCCACCAGATCACTGGTGGCCTGGCGGCGGTCATACTCTGGCGCCCAGCCCAGAATGGGCAGATAGCGTTTCAGCTGCATGGGCGACTCAGAACAGGTTCACGGGAACTTTCAGATACACCTGGCCATTATCTTCGGCCGGCGGCATATGCCCTGCCCGCATGTTCACCTGTACGGATGGCAGAATCAGGTGTGGCATGTCCAGGGTGGCATCCCGCTCGGAACGCATCTTCACAAACTCGTCCTCGGTGATGCCTTCGTGCACATGAATATTGAACTTGCGCTGTTCCGCCACCGTGGTCAGATAGGCGTATTCGTCCCGGCCCGGTGCCTTGTAGTCGTGACACATGAACATGCGGGTTTCCGGGGGCAGTGACAGCACTTTCTGAATGGACTTGTACAGGGTCCTGGCGTCGCCACCGGGGAAGTCGCAACGGGCGGTGCCGTAATCCGGCATGAACAGGGTATCCCCGACAAAGGCCGCATCGCCGATAACATAGGTCAGACAGGCCGGAGTATGCCCCGGAGTATGCAGCACCCGGCCTTCTACCCCACCCACCCGGAAGCTGTCGCCGTC
>JBFHSI010000131.1:0-9362 GCA_041591245.1 Marinobacter sp. | reverse complement strand
CTGGGTTGGCGAAGGCCGTAGCCGGGCCGCTGTGCGCCCGTTCTTTGAATGGCTGGGGCCTGAGGCGTGTAGCCGAATCGAAGCTGTGGCGATGGACATGAACACCGCCATGGATCTGGAGGTTCAGCATCATTGCCCGAAAGCCCGCGTGGTTTATGTCCTGTTCCACGTTGTTGCCAAGTTCGGAAGAGAAGTGATTGACCGGGTTAGGGTCGACCAGGCCAATCAACTTCGACACGACAAGCCGGCTCGGAAAGTGGTGAAACGAAGTCGTTGGCTGCTGCTCAGAAACCGGGCCAACCTTAAAGACGAACAGGCTCTGAAGCTCGAAGAGCTGCTGCAAGCCAACCAGCCTCTGATGACCGTTTACGTACTGAAAGACCAGCTCAAAGAACTCTGGTATGCCCCTTCAGAGGACGAAGCCAAGCAACGCTGGCAGGACTGGCTGAACCTGGCAATGAGCAGTGGTCTGGCGCCGGTTCAGCAATTTGCCAGACGCCTCAAAGGCTATGTCGAAGGTATTATCGCCAGCGCTGTCTACCGGATGAATACCAGCGTCCTGGAAGGGATGAATAACAAGATTAAGGTCATCAAGCGGATGGCCTATGGCTACCGGGACAACGACTACTTCTTCCTGAAGATAAAAGCAGCGTTTCCCGGTAAAGTGCGATGAACCTTTTTTATGTCAGTTCCAGACCACCAGCTGCTCGCCCCTCTGGTCCAGACGCCACCACTTCTCATCCTCCACCGGCGCGCCCTCAACCCAGTTTCCCGGGCTGCAGCGCACTTCCAGTTCCATGGCGCCCCAGGCACTTCTGGCGCAGTCCAGATCCGATGACCAGGGCAAGGCTTTCCCCTCCATAACCAGGGAGGTATAGCGTTTGCCAAAAGCTTTGGGATAAAGGGTAATCGTCAGCGGCTGCCCCTGATACAGTCCATGCCCACGGATAACGGAATCCACTCCGGAATCGTCCAGCTCCAGATTTTCCAGCTGAGTCTCCAGCCACCGAGATACCGCACCTGCCTCCAGGTCACGAATGTATATTTCCAGATCCTGCACCCGCTCAACCTCCATCCTGATAATCATTATGGCGTCCATAGTGGACTGGCCCTGAATACACTGCAAGGCAGCCGGGTTACCAGCTGCCGGTATTGTCCATGCTCACCCAGGGCTCTGCCGGCGGCAGGGGTTCACCCTTCTGCAGCAGTTCAACGGAAATATTGTCCGGTGAGCGGACAAATGCCATATAGCCATCCCGGGGCGGCCGCAGGATGGTAACGCCTCCGGCCTGCAGATGCTCACACAGGTCATAGATATTGTCGACCTGGAACGCCAGATGGCCAAAATTGCGCCCGCCGCTGTAGGTTTCCTCGTCCCAGTTCCAGGTCAGCTCGACCATTGGTGCCTGCTCCGCCCGGGCTCGCTCCTCGTCTTCCGGTGCGGCAAGGAATACCAGAGTAAAGCGCCCTTTTTCATTACTCTTGCGGCTGATTTCCTTCAGGCCGAGCAGGTCGCAGAAAAAGTGCAGACTCTCATCCAGGCGACTGACCCGGATCATGGTATGGAGATATCGCATAATGCCTCCTGAGTGTGTGAATTCAATGCCATGGCATGCCGCGCATACGCTGGACACAGTTTACGGTATTCTGGGGCCATGGACTCCTCTGATATCAGCACCGGGCTTTTTACCCTTGAGCAGGCCCCGGTTCGCCACCTTTGGTGGCTGGCAACCGCCCCCCAGCTCATTGATACCGCCGCCAGCCTGGATGCGGCCCGCTACCTGCCGCCCGGATTGCTGCACACACTCCGGCAATGGGACCGGCATCCCGGGACCGCTCCGGCCCGCCTTATGGCGGCACCCCAGCGCAGGCTGGGTCACTATTTTGAGGGATTGTACGAGGTTTTTCTTGCGCAACTTCTGGGCTGGGAAATTCTGCTCAGAAACCAGCAGATACAGTCCGGCGGACGAACCCTGGGGGAACTGGATTTCGTGGTCCGCAACCCCCACACAGGTCGGGCAGAACACCATGAAATCGCCATCAAGTTCTATCTGGGGGTTGCCGACAGCGGCTCCGGTGTCCGCTGGTTCGGGCCCAATGCCCGGGACCGGCTGGATCTGAAAGCCACACACCTGATGGCCCACCAGAGCCGGCGCACCCATATGCCGGAAACCCTGGAACTCCTGTCAGAGCACGGCATCACCGGCCCCCTGGAGGCACGGATATTCATGCCCGGGTATCTGTTCTATCCCCTCAACACCCCGTTACCGGCGCCGCCGGGCACACCGCCGGACCACCTCCGGGGCTGCTGGGTCTACGCCGACGAAGCCGCCGCCATGGATACTGCCACCTGGGTGCAGCTCAACAAACCCCACTGGATCGGGCCCTGGCACCAGGCAGCTGCGCCGTCTGCCACAGATGCCAGCTTGCTGGTCAGACAGGTGGAACAGGACCGAATTCCCCGCCTGTTTGCCGATCTGGAATATCACAGCCCCGGCCATCTCTGGCGGGAACGGCGCCGATTATTTGTGGTTCCCCGCTCCTGGCCAGGAACCGGCTGAGGCGGCGCCTTACTCCCGGTTCGACAGCCACAGGCTCTGGTACGGCTTGAGGGTGATGCTTCCGGACAGGTTATCCACCACCATCCCCGAAATCAGGTCAGTCCAGCGATCGGTGCCGATCAGGTTGATATCACTCAGGGCCACCTCCTGAACCGTATCCGTGATGTTGTAGATACAGAAGATGGACTGTTCCCGGTACATGCTCTGGCGCCAGAACCCGAAAACCTGAAGGCCAAGATGCAGGGTGAACTGGGTAGCATTGGGATGAAAGGCCGGCTGCTTGCGGCGAATGGCAATCAGACGCTTCAGTTCATGGAACACCTGGCCGTGCGGACTGACCGGATCCGCCAGCGTCTGCTCCAGATCCTCCAGTTGCCACTGACTGCGGTTAATGGAGCGCAGGCGCCCGGTATGCTCCACCCGGTCCAGGTCATTGCCGGTGGCCAGCAGGCTGTGAATATAGAAAGCAGGAATACCCTCCAGTGCCAGCATGACGGAATGGGCACACAGATAGCGGGCCATTTGCCAGTGGTCAGCCCCGCTTTCCGCCGTTCCTTTCAGGGCATCAAAAAGCGCGATGTTGATTTCGTAGGGCTGGTCCCGGCCATCGGCGGTGCGCCGGTAGGATACCTTGCCTCCGAAAGACTCCATGGTGTTGATCAGCCGCTGCTTCTCGTCTTCATCCAGCAGGCCGTCGGTAGGGCGCATTCCCACCCCGTCATGGGAAGCAATAAAGTTCAGATAGGTAGTGCCCATCTGCGCCGGTGGCATGCTCATCAGCCAGGTTTTCAGATGCCGGCAGTCACCGGTCACCAGGGTATTGATCAGCAGTGGTGGCAGGGAGAAGTTATAAATAACATGAGCTTCATTGGCATTGCCGAAATAGGTCAGGTTCTCCCGGTTGGGCACATTGGTTTCGGTAATGACCACCGCGCCCGGATTATGGTGCTCGATCAGCAGGCGCAGAATCTTGATCAGCTCATGGGTCTGCTGCAGATGAATGCAGGGAGTTCCCGGCTCCTTCCAGAGAAAGGCCACCGCATCCAGCCGGAACACGGTAATGCCATGCTCCAGATATTGGCGAATAATTCCCGCAAACTCCTCCAGCACTTTCGGATTGGCAAAGTTCAGATCCACCTGGTCCTCGCTGAAGGTGCACCACACATGGCGGATACCGTCATCGGTCTGTACCGGCACCAGCAGTGGTGAAGTGCGGGGCCGAACCACCGCACTCAGGTCATCCCTGGGATTGCCCTCAAAAAAGTAGTCCTTGCCCGGATCCACACGCTTGCGGAAATTTTCGAACCAGCGGCTGCGGGCAGACATATGGTTGATCACCAGATCCGCCATCAGCCGGAACTCCTCCCCTATCGCCTCTATATCGCCCCAGTCACCGTGGGACTCATTGACGGCCAGGTAGTCCATAACGGAAAAACCGTCATCGGAACTGAAGGGGAAAAACGGCAGTATGTGAACAATGGAAACCGAATCCCGAAGATACCGGTCCAGAAAGCCCTTCAGGGTAACCAGTGGCTTTTCCCCGGGCTTCTGAATGGAGTCTGCATAGGTAATCAGGGCCACATCCGACGGGTCCCAGTTGTTATGGTGCGCCGGAGGTGGTGCCTGATCCGGAGCCAGATCCATGGCGTCCAGCAGACGATCTGCCAACGCGCCGCAATCCTCATCCGGATACACCACCTCCAGCATGGCCAGCAGTTTGGCCTTCAGCGGCTGGGTCATGGACGGAATTCCTGGTTATCCAGTTCCACCGCCTCCAGCAACCGTTCCTTGATATCCGGAATGGCACTGGTAACCCGGTTCCAGCTGGGGATGAATGGGGTATCCATGGGGTTATCCAGGAAGTAGGCGCCGGCCCGCATGACATTTTCGGCAAACAGCTCCACCGCTTTTTCTTCCTTGTGCCGGTCAAAGCCCAGACCATTGACGATGGCATCGTTCTGGTAGGTTTCCACAAAATCCAGGGCAATGCGGAAGTAGGTGGCCTTGAGGGTACGGAATTTCTCGCTGGAGAAGACTTCGCCGTTGGTGGCCAGCTTCCGGAACAGGGCCTTGGCAATGTCCATACTCATTTTGGAAAGTCCCCGGCTGGCGTCCTCCGGCGACAGTTCCTGATGCTTGTGGTCATAGATATCGGCAATATCCACCTGGCACAGCCTGTTGGTGGAATAGTTGCGCTTCATTTCCGAGAGCACACCGATTTCCAGACCCCAGTCACTGGGAATCCGCAGGTCGTCGATAACATCGGTGCGGAAGGAAAACTCCCCGGCCAGGGGATAACGGTAGCTGTCCAGGTAATCAAGAAAGTCATTGGGGCCACACACTTTCTTGAGCGCCCGGATCAACGGAGTTACCAGTAGCCGGCTGACCCGGCCGTTCATCTTGCTGTCGGCTACCCGGGCGTAGTAGCCCTTGCAGAACATGTAGTTGAATCCGGGATTGGCCACCGGATAGATCAGCCGTGCCAGCAGTTCCCGGTTATAGGTGAGTATGTCGCAGTCGTGCAGAGCCACGGACTTGCTGACATCGGATGCCAGCACATAACCGAAGCAGTACCAGACATTCCGGCCCTTGCCCATTTCCGTCGGTGCCAGGTTCTTCTCCCTCAGGGTCAGATCCAGAGCCCGCAACCTGGGGCCATCGTTCCACAGTACCTTGAAGTTCTGGGGCAGCTCCGAAAAGTATTCCATCGCATACCGGTACTGCTCTTCGGTGGCCCGGTCCAGCCCAATCACTATCTGCTCCAGGTAGGGAACCTTGGTGAGCTCATGCACAATATTTTTCAGTGCCGGTCCTTCCAGTTCGGAAAACAGGGACGGCAGCACCAGGGACATGGGCCGGGTCTTGCTGAAGTTCAGCAGATCCGCTTCCAGGTCGTCCACGGGGCGGCGAACAAGATTGTGCAGCGTAGTAATAATGCCATTCTGATAAAAGTCGCCCATGGCGGCTCTCCTTTTCAGTAGCCGTACTCAAGCAGAAGGTTGAGTACACACTCGTTCCAGCCTTCGGGGCCGGGCCTTAGGGAGCGCATGGCGCGTCTGGTGGCCGGCAGCTGCACCTGATCGCTGTTGACGCCACGAATCACAACCGGGATATCCGCCATCTCCAGCATCTGCTGATCGTTGGGGCTGTCACCCAGGGCGATGGCAATAACCGGCTGCTCGCCAAAACGCTCCTTGTATTTACCCAGCAAAAAACGGGCCCCATCTGCCTTATCGAAATTTCCCATGGCGTGCCAGAAGCGTCCGCCCCTGACCAGACGCAGGTTTTCAGCCTCCAGAGCCGCCCGAAAATCCTCCAGTTCTTCGTCAGATCCCTGCCATAACAGAGGCTCGGTTCCCAGACGCTCTTTTGCCCGGCATGCGGACGCCTCGTCCAGCCCGGTCAACCGGGAGACAGCGGCGGCGGACATGTCTTCAAAGCCCTGAAACCGGGCACCTTCTGCCCGCAACCTGACCAGAACTCCAAGAACCTCTTTCCGGGATGCCCCAAAATTCACCACATCTTCCTCCCGGTTACCAAAAGTTCCGGGGGGAATCACTGCGGCTGCACCATTTTCGACGATATAGGGCGCTCTGTTACCCAGTTCCTGGCGTATCTGCCGGATCTCGGAAGCAGTCTTGCTGGAGTTCAGTACCAGGGGGATACCCGCATTCTCAACACGCACAAGTGCGGGCTGTGCCGGCTGCCAGTGATAGCTGCGGTGGTCCAGCAGGGTGCCGTCAAGGTCCGAGAAAATAACCAGCATGGGCCGGGTCACAGGCTTCTCCCCTGGGAGCGAAACCTGGGCAAGCCAAGGGCGTGGTCTTCAGCCACCTCAATCACCACATCAGCCCTTGCCGGCATCTCCTCCAGACAGGCCCGGGTCACCCGTTCGTAATGCATGATAAAGCGGGCCACTTCCTCATCGGTCATTATGCGCAGCTTCTGTGCACCCCCGTCAGTCGCGCCCTGTTTCGGTGCAGGGCCAACAGTTTGTGCCAGCTTGTGCTCCTGAAGGGTGCGCCACTGAAGAACGCTGTCCATGGATGGAGCCCGTAACATGATCAGACTGTCAAAACCCTCGAAGAAACGGTGATAGCTGCCTGCCAGACAGCGGTTCACATAGTGGCGCCAGATACCCTCGGGATCTTCTTCCGCTTCCAGGCGGTTGACCGGTGTTGCCAGCCGGGACTCATGCTCAGGGCGCGCGCCCATGCACCAGCCTTCCACCAGAATAACCCGGGGCCGGCCCTGGAACACCGGCCACAGGTCCTGGGGCAACCGGTCATCCACGGACTTGTCGAATGCGGGAATGGGGGTCTGGTCATCAGGGCCTGCCTGCATCAGCTGGTCGATAACCCGCTGGCCCAGGTCAACATCATGGGTCCCGGGTACCCCCCGGGTCATGAACAGGGGATGTACCTTCTCCGCCAGTTGCCGGCGCTCAGCCCGGGTCAGGTAGATGTCGTCCAGGGAAAAGCTGGCGGTGGGACAGTCCCGGTGTCTGCCCAGGATTTCCCGGAGAAACAGTGTCAGTGTGGACTTTCCTGTACCCTGGGCACCGTGAATCCCCACAAGGATGGTTCGCTTTTCCTGGTCAACCCGGGAGACAATGGAGTCAACCAGCGGCATAAGCACCTGCTCCACCGTTTCTCCGTAGCTTTCGGGCAGGCGTTCCCGGGTGATCAGGGCATCTATGGTCTGTTTCAGGGGGCAATCAGGCACGTTATGGTTTCCCGGCATCAGTGAATGGTTTAATACATAAAACAGCAGAATCCATACCAATTGGAAGTATAGGCCTAGTATGAGTGGCAAGGGTTTTACCGTGGAGCACCGATATCTGGAGCTTCCTGACAGTTTCTACACCCGGGTTCAGCCGACGCCCCTGGAGGGCGCCCGGATGGTGTGCTTCAACCATGAGCTGGCGCGGGAAATGGGCTTTCATACCCGGCGGGAAGAGGACTGGGTGCAGGTGGGTGCCGGAGCCGAACTTCTGGAAGGTATGGATCCGGTGGCCATGAAATACACCGGCCACCAGTTCGGAGTCTACAACCCGCAACTGGGAGACGGCCGGGGGCTTCTGCTGTGGGAAACCATCGGCCCCGATGGCCGCCGCTGGGACTGGCACCTGAAGGGCGCGGGCACCACCCCCTACTCCCGTTTCGGGGACGGCCGGGCAGTGCTGCGCTCCACCATCCGCGAATACCTGTGCAGCGAAGCCATGCATGCCCTGGGTATTCCCAGCACCCGGGCCCTGTTCATGGTCAGCGCCCGTGATCCGGTTCGCCGGGAGTCCATTGAAACCGCAGCCACTCTGCTCAGGGTTGCCCGCAGCCATATCCGCTTCGGCCATTTCGAGTTTGCCGCCCATCATGAAGGCCCGGAGGCGGTCACAACCCTGCTGGAACATGTTATCGCCCTGCACTTCCCCCACCTGATCGGTTTGCCCGATGAGGAACGCCATGTCCGCTGGTTTGAGGAGGTGGTGGAGCGTACGGCCCGGCTGATTGCTGACTGGCAGGCAGTGGGGTTCTGCCACGGAGTCATGAACAGCGACAATATGTCCATCGTCGGAGACACCTTCGATTATGGCCCCTTTGCCTTCCTGGACGATTTTGACGCCGGCTATATCTGTAACCATACCGATCAGGGCGGGCGTTATGCCTACAACCGCCAGCCCCAGGTGGGGTTTGCCAACTGTCAGTATCTGGCCAATGCCCTGCTGCCGGTGATAGAGGAAGATACCCTGCGCCGGAGCCTGCGCCGTTACGAGATCGCCTACAATGACCGCTTCCTGCAGAACATGCGGGACAAGCTGGGCCTGGAACAGGAAGACCGGGGGGACCTGGAGTTCATCATGGATACCTTCTCCCTGCTGCACCAACAGCAGGTGGACTATACCGGCTTCTTCCGGACCCTGTCCGGACTGCACAGCCGGGGCCCGGTGCCGCTCCGCAATCTGTTTCCGGAACCTGAGGCCGCAGACGGCTGGCTGCAGCGTTACGAACAGCGACTGACACTGGAAACCCGCGCCCGGGACGCCCAGGAAGATGCCATGCGCCGGGTGAACCCCAAGTACATACTGCGCAACTACCTGGCCCAGCAGGTCATACTGGAAGCCCAGAACGGTGACTATGAGCCCATGAAATCCCTGCTCAGGGTTTTGCAGAAGCCCTTTGACGAGCAACCGGAGCACGAACACTTCGCCGCCCTGCCACCGGACTGGGGCAAACATCTGAATATCAGCTGTTCCAGTTAGCTCGACAGGCATCAGCCTTGGTGACTACAAGGCTGATGGCGCTTTCCGGTTAGTAAGTAAGAGGAGTAGCAAAAGAGGAAAACACTAGGTTGTTTTACCCTGTCTGCAAACAACTTTGACTGTGCCGATAAAGACCAACGCATTCACCAGAAAGGCCAGCGCCGCTTCGGCAAATGATAGCGAATCGAAGGAGTAAGCCCCAATCGGCGACAACCCGGCCAGCAGTATCAAAAATAGCACCGCCCCAATGCCACATAAGACCGAAAGGTATAGAGCCAACCACATATTTTCGACCAGCGGCAGATCTTTCCAGCGACAGATCAGCAGGGCTGTGATAACCACAGCCCCAAGGTTACCAGCCAGATTGCGCTCAAACCCCAACCACAGATTTATTACCAGACCTGCGGCAGAAAGCACCAGCACACCAAACAGGCACAGCACAGAGCCAAGCAGGATACTCCTATACGTCATACTTCGAGCGCCCGAAAACAAGATCCGATTTGCCTGAAACCAGGCCGAGAGATATCAAAATCTGCGGAGGT
>JBFHSI010000130.1:0-9397 GCA_041591245.1 Marinobacter sp. | reverse complement strand
CATCGGGAACAGGCGGAGCTGGACCGGCTTCTGGAACCATTTCTGGACCGCCCTCTTCATGAGGTCGACCCCATTGAACTGGCCATTGTGCGCCTGGGCACCTATGAGCTCAAACACCGCCTGGACGTTCCCTACAAGGTGGTGATCAACGAGGGCATCGAGCTGGCCAAGCGTTTTGGCGGCACTGAAGGACACAAGTTCGTCAACAGTGTTCTCGACAAGCTCAGCCGTCGTCTGCGCCTTGCCGAGGTGCGGCCCCGCTAGGGCATGGGTGAGTTCGAGCTGATCCGACGCTTCTTCCAGCCCCTTTCCGCTGACCCGGATTGCGGGCAGGTGTTGCTGGGTATCGGGGACGACTGCGCCATTCAGCGGCTTCCCGCCGGTCAGGACCTGGTGTTTTCTGTCGACACCATGGTGGAAGGTGTTCATTTTCCGGCGGGCTATCGCCCGGACTTCCTGGCCTGGCGTGCGCTGGCGGCGGCGGCCAGCGATCTGGCGGCCATGGGGGCAGCCCCTGTGTGCTTTACCCTGGCGCTGACCCTGCCTGAGGCCGGTGAACCCTGGCTGCAGGCATTTGCCCGGGGGCTGGCTTCGGCCAGTGCAGCGTTCGGCCTGTCCCTGGCCGGGGGCGACACCACCCGTGGTCCTCTGACCCTGACCCTGCAGGTCCATGGAACTGTTCCTTCCGATTGTGCCATCCGCCGTACCGGTGCCCGTGCCGGCGACCTGATCTGTGTCTCCGGTACTCTTGGGGATGCGGGGGCAGCGCTGGACTATCTGGATGAATCCGGGCCGACGGATGATATGCTGGCGGTTCTGGAGCGCTACCATCACCCAGAGCCCAGGCTTGCGGCGGGACAGGCCCTGAGAGCCGTAGCCACTGCCGCCATTGATATCTCCGATGGCCTGCTGGCGGATCTTGGACATCTGCTTGCGGCCTCCGGTGTGGGCGCCAGGGTTGAGGTTCCGGAATTGCCCCTGTCTGCCCCTCTGCGCCGCCTGAAGGGGCTGGAGGCAGCAGGCTACGCCCTGCATTCCGGGGACGATTACGAGCTGTGTGTGACGGTTGCTCCCGAATCCTGGGCCCGGGCACCGGAATCTCTGAAGGCATTATTTACCGTGATCGGGGAAATTGAGCCGGAGCCGGGGCTGCGCCTGTCCGGGGCTGCGCAGGCGCAAGCGCAGACCGGGGCGGGTTTTGATCATTTCAGGAGGTCATCTTGAACAACGCACAGGGCGGACCCGAACAGAAACTGCCCAGGGCCATTCTGCCACCGGGATTTCTGAAGCATCCGGTACATTTTCTGGCGTTCGGGCTGGGCAGCGGTGCCGCCCCCCGGGCTCCCGGTACCTGGGGCAGTCTGGCGGCAATTCCTCTCTGGTACTGCTTTTCCTGGTTACCCCAGCCGGCCTACTGGCTTCTGGTCCTGCTGGCCTTTGTGGTGGGTATCTGGTTGTGTGGCAAGACCGCCAGGGATCTGAAAGTGCACGATCATGGCGGCATTGTCTGGGACGAATTTGTGGGCATGTGGATAGTGCTGGGGCTGTTTCCCCAGCAGCTTTCCGGGGTGCTGCTGGCGTTCGTGCTGTTCCGGCTTTTCGACGTTCTGAAGCCCTGGCCCATAAGCTGGCTGGACCGGCACATGCCCGGAGGTCTGGGAATCATGTTTGACGATGTGGTGGCCGGGGCAATGGCTCTGGTGAGCCTGTACCTCATTGACCTGTGGCTGCTGCCGGTGATTGGCTAACCGGGTTCCGGCAGCAGTCAGCTCAGTGTACGGATGCCTCTTCCGGCAGCATGCGTACCACGTGCAGGAATCTTCTGAGGCCGGTTTCCGCCCGCTCCCTGGAGGCGAAGGGGCCGCTGTCGAAGCCTTCCCGGGTGGTGAAGTACCATTTGCTGCCTACACAGAAGAAGCGGCTGCTGCGAAAGGGGACCGCTCCCTCTTCTCCGTGCCTGCGTTGCATGTCCATAACGTCTCCTGAGGCTGTCTGTTCTGGAATGTCTGATATTTAATCGACATGTATAAAAATAAACCAATCGGCAGTGAATACAAAGTTTTCCTGAATTATTGCACCGGCCGGTTTGTTTGTTCCTGAAAGGCTCGCAGCTTGCCCTGAGAGTTTTCAGTCGTCAGAATGCAGGCATACCGGTAGCAATCCCCCAGTTTCCTCAGATAATTTAAAGGAGTTAGCATGAAAACCAGTCATACGTCCGGGCCTCTCGCTCCGGGAATCAAACGCTGTGCGCAGCTTGTTGTGATGGCCCTGGCCCTGATTTCGGTTGCTGCCTGCTCCAGCACAGCGGCCCGGGTGGATACCTGGAAAGGTAATCCTGAAGCCGCTGCCGAGGCGGCGACACTGAAGGCTCCAGGTTCGATTGAGGTTATTGAGGTCAATGGCCGTGCCATGACCAACTTCCTGATGGATGATCTGGCTCTGGATTATGGCTTGCTGCCGGGTGAGAATCGCGTGGTGTTTGCCTACAAGAGTATCTGGGCAAAATCCGGGGTAGTTGAAAACGGCGAGTCCAAGGTTCACGTCTATGAGACCGAGCCTCAGGTTGTCAGTTTCAGAGCCGAGCCCGGAGCTGTCTACAGCTTCCAGTTCGACAAACCGCAATCCCGGGCTGAGGCCGAGCGGACAGTTGGCGAGTTCAGTGCTTCAATTGTCGATGCTGCCGGCAAAGTCGTTGCCAGTTCCAGCGCCTGGGAGGCGGCAAGGACTCCCATTCCTTCTGTGGAAACCGTAACTGCCGAAGGCGTCGAGGGTGACACCCTGGAATTGCTCAAGGCGGTATGGGCAACCGCAACTGAAGAAGAGAAGAAGAGTTTCCTGCGCTGGGCGTTTGAGTAACTGATGCGGGGCCCGTTTGCTGCGGGCCCCGGTTACATCCTGAAGCGTTTGACCGTTTTCTGGAGTAATCCCTCCAGAGCCCCCAGGGCATCGTTGGCCAGACTGTGCCCGTCTGTTTCCCCGTCGTAATCGTCAGCTTCCTCCGGCTCCAGTTTGCCTGCGGCCTCCTCGATGGCGCTCAGGCTCCGGTCCGTCAGGTCTGTCAGTGATGCCCCATCTGCCACCACATCCGGACACAGGGTGAAATTGATGGTCAGGCTGCCCTGATAGCTTACCGCCACGATCACCAGGCCCATGGTGTCGAACAGCGGAGCCGTATTGTATTGCCGGACCAGCCGTGCCCCCTGCAGGTAAAGGGGTACCTGGGGGCCGGGGACATTGGTGATGGGGACATTGAAGGCGGGCTGGTAGCGCTGGGCGATCTGCAGTTCAGAGTACAGACGGGCAGACAGCGCCAGCATGGTGGACGGCAGCAGTTCGGTCAGGCGATCAGCGGCGATGGCTTCCCGGTAAGGTTCGGAGGCGACCGCATTGCGGTGAATCCGGCGAATGCGACGGGCCGGGTCCGGTTCATTGGTGGCGAGATCCAGTAGCATGGCGGACATCTGGTTGCCGGTGGCCCGGCGCAGGCTGCTGGAACGCACGGAAATGGGCGTCATGGCCACCAGGGACCGGGATGTGTCCGATTGGTGGGCCTGCATATACCTGCGCAGGGTTTCCGCGCACAGGCCCAGTACCACATCATTCAGAGTGACATCTCCCAGGGTGGCCTTGATGGCCTTGAGTCTGGCCAGGTCCATGCTGGCAGCCACAATCTGCCGGCTGCTGGTAACCTGCCGGTTGAACGGGCTCTGGGGCGCTGAGAACAGGGGAATGGGAAGGGGGAGCTTGCGCAGCTGCTTGTGAACCAGACCTCGGGTTGCCGCTTCTGCCGTGTGCATGGCCAGTGCAGTGATTTGCAGCGGAGTTTTCAGCATATTGGCACTTGCCTGAAGGATCACCCGCTCTGCGGAGGGTTCCGGGCGTGGGTACCAGGGCTTGGGGCTGGCAATGGGGCGGGGGGCCGAGGTGTATTCCAGCAGTTTGCCGATGATTTCCTCACCGCTGAAGGCATCAATGGCGGCATGGTGGAGCTTGACGATCAGTGCCACGCCGTTTTTGCTGGTACCGGCTTCATCCTCGATCATGAATCCGTCTGCAAAACTGATGTGCCAGAGAGGCCGGTCCCGGGGCAGGGGCTGTTCGAGTATGTCGGAGGCCAGATCAATCAGCTGCTGTGTGTATCCGTGACCGCCCAGGTCAACGTGGGTAAGGTGCCGGTCAATACTGAAATCCGGGTCGTCAATCCAGTAGGGGCGCCCAAGCCGAAGAGGGATTTCCTTGAGTTTCTGCCGGAATACTGGAACTACATGCAGGCGACTGTGCAGATAGCGGACAAAAGTGTCGAAGGACAGGGGCATTTCCCGGTCACTGGCCTCGAAGACATAAATTCCGCCGATATGCATGGGAGCGGTATCAGACTCAAGATACAGAACCGAGGCATCAAGTTCGGACAACTGACGCATCCATGGCACTCCCTGTTGTTGCTTTTATGGGCACTTTCATAGATGCAGTATAAACGAAGGTCTTGCTGCGGGGGTTGGCCTGTTCGTCAGGGCTCCGGGCGCGCCGGGGTCAGGCCCGGTCAGTCGGTGGTCAGCCAGTCATGAAAGCCGGTGTCTTCGGCAAGTCGCTGCCAGAACCACATCAGGGCCTTGCCCCGGTCTTCGGCATGGCGGGCCATATGAAGCATGACCGGCGGTCTGGGTTCATGGACTGTCTTGGCTACCAGAATTCCCTGCTCAAGATGGGTGCGGATTCGGGTCTCCGGCAGCCAGCCGACGCCGAGTCCGGATACCTGTATGGCGATTTTCTGGTCGATGTTGGCGACGGTCAGGGTGCGCTGCTGGCGGAATATGCCGGCATGGCCGGGCGGCAGCGCCCGAGAGGTATCGGCGGCTACCGCAGCCGGATACCTGGCGATATCGTCCTCGGTCAGCGGGTGAGAGACTTTGGCCAGTGGGTGACTGGCGGCCACAGCGAAGACAAAAGGCATCTGCCCCAGCAGGGTAGTGGCAAAATTACCTGAGGGCTTGCTGAAATGGTCGGCGCCGACAATCAGGTCCACCCGCCGGCTTCTGAGGGCGTCCCAGGCACCGGCAAACACTTCTTCAACAATCTGTACGTCCACCGGAACTCCCAGTTCACTGAAATCCCGGATGGCCGGGAGCAGGCAGTCCAGAGGCAGCAGGGAGTTGAAGCCGATACGCAGACGGGTTTCCCAGCCCTGGGCCACCTGCCGGGTGGTGTGGGCCAGGTTTTCCGAGGCTTCCAGAAGTTTGCGGCCTTCTTCCAGCAGGTAGCGACCGGCGGGTGTCAGTGTCGCCCGGTGCCCGCTGCGGTCGAAGATCATCACATCCAGATCTTCTTCCAGTTTCTGCACTGTATAGCTGATAGCCGAGGGCACCCGGAACAGTTCTCCGGCGGCGCCAGCAAAGCTGCCTTTACGGTCAATGGCGTCGAGGACTTTGAGGGCGTCGATGGTGATGGCTGTGTGCATGTTCAGGGGCTCCGGAGTCCTGGCGGGGCCTGGGGCCCCGATGGAGTGGCGGCACTCAGCTGACCCGGGAAACCGCCACCTGGGTGAGGAGTTCCAGTGCTTCCCGGTGCGGGCTGGCGTCCAGTCCGCTCAGGCAGTCGGCAGCTCTGGCGGCTTCTTCCCGGGCCCGTTGCAGGGTGTAGTCCAGGGCGCCGGAAGTTTCGACAATGGTGACAATGCGGGCCAGATCATCCAGCCCGCCCTTGCGAATGGCCTGACGGATCAGTTTGCTGTCTGCTTCGCTGCCATGGGCCATGGCGTGGATCAGGGGCAGGGTGGTCTTGCCTTCGGCCAGGTCGTCCCCCACGTTCTTGCCCATGGTATCGGCATCGCCCCGGTAATCCAGCACATCGTCCACCAGCTGGAACGCCAGGCCAAGGTGTTTGCCGTAATTGCTCAGGGCCTGCTCCTGTTCCGCGCTGGCGCCGGCCAGCAGGGCGCCGGTATGGGCTGAAGCCTCAAACAGCATGGCGGTCTTCTTGAAAATGACCTGCATATACTGATCTTCAGTCAGATCCGGGTTTTTTACATTGGTCAGCTGCATCACTTCCCCTTCGGCAATGACGGCGGTGGCGTGGGACAGCACCTCCATAATAGGCAGGCTTTTCAGTTCCACCATCATCTCGAATGCCCGGGCATAGAGGAAATCACCTACCAGTACACTGGGGGCATTGCCCCAGCGGGCATTGGCCGTACTGCGTCCCCGGCGAAGATCCGAGGTGTCCACCACGTCGTCGTGGAGCAGGGTGGCGGTGTGCAGGAATTCGATGACTGCTGCCAGCTTCAGGTGTTCGTCCCGGTCGTAGCCAAGGGCCTGGCTTGAAAGCAGAACCAGTAATGGTCTCAGGCGCTTGCCGCCGCTTTCAATAATATAGTGGGCGATTTTCTCCACCAGAGGGACGTCGGAAGATAGCCGCTGGATGATCAGTTGATTGACGCGGCTGAAGTCCTCTGCCACGGTGTCATAAATGCGCTGGGCTGTCATGCGGATGTAGATCCCTTGCTGGTGTTCGTGGGTGCTGATGCTGAAATTTCAGGCAGGTCGCGGCAATGCTAGGTATTGCAGACCTTAGTGTCAACTTGGCTTGTATTGCGTGGCGCCTTTTCGTACAATCACGCGCCCAACTCATCCCAACCTGCGCTCCCTGCTATAGGGTTGCCGAAGTGCTTCCCTTAGAACCAGGTGGATAAGAGCAGGGATGGGTCAATCGCGGAGAACGTTAATGTACGCAGTTATTGTTAGCGGTGGCAAACAGCACCGTGTAAAAGAAGGCGAAACCCTGAAGCTGGAAAAGCTGGAAG
The DNA here is from genome assembly GCA_041591245.1 of Marinobacter sp. Lineage (GTDB taxonomy): Bacteria > Pseudomonadota > Gammaproteobacteria > Pseudomonadales > Oleiphilaceae > Marinobacter. The sequence continues at coordinate 2,601 of JBFHSI010000130.1, read as the reverse complement.
TTGAAACCGGTGGTAACGTTGAGTTTGATCGCGTTCTGCTGGTAGCTGACGGTGACAAGGTTCAGGTCGGAGCACCGGTTGTTGAAGGTGCCAAAGTGACTGCGGAAGTGGTCAGCCATGGCCGTCACGACAAGGTTCAGATCATCAAGTTCCGTCGTCGGAAGCATCACATGAAGCGTCAGGGCCACCGTCAGTGGTTTACTGAAGTAAAGATCACGGGTATCAAGGGCTGAGGCTCTCGGATTATCCCCTAGATAAGGAGGCTGGTAATGGCTCATAAAAAGGCAGCAGGTAGTACCCGTAACGGTCGCGATTCCGAGTCGAAACGACTTGGCGTCAAGCGCTATGGCGGTGAAAGCGTTTCTGCAGGCAGCATTATTGTTCGTCAGCGCGGTACACGTTTCCACGCTGGCAGCAACGTTGGCATTGGCAAGGACCACACCCTGTTTGCGAAAGCAGACGGCCAGGTGAAGTTCGAAACCAAAGGCCCGCAGAACCGCAAATTTGTGAGTATCGTTCCGGCTGCGTAAGCAGCGGCGATCCGGTTCTGTCGAACCTTGGGCAGCCCTGATATCATCGGATATCGGTGTTGCCTGGAGCCCCGCAAAGCTTCCTTGAGGCTGCGGGGCTTTTTAGTTTATGCGCAATGCGCAAAGGGTTGATTCATGAAATTCGTAGACGAAGCCACCATCATTGTAGAAGCTGGCAAGGGCGGGCATGGTTGCCTGAGTTTCCGGCGCGAGAAATACGTGCCCAAAGGTGGTCCCGACGGCGGTGACGGCGGGGATGGTGGTTCCGTATATCTGGAAGCGGCCAGTGCGCTGAATACGCTGATCGATTACCGCTTTCAGCGCAAATACAAGGCCCAGAACGGTGAGCCAGGGTCTGGTCGCAACTGTACCGGTATCAAGGGCGAGGATCTGGTACTGCCGGTTCCCATAGGCACCACAGTGGTGGATATGGATACCCATGAGGTGCTGGGAGATCTGACCAAGGAAGGGCAGCGCCTGAAAGTGGCTCAGGGTGGCTTTCACGGTCTGGGCAATACCCGCTTCAAGTCTTCGGTCAACCGTGCCCCCCGGCAGACCACCAAGGGTTCTGAAGGTGAGCTGAGGAATCTCCGGCTGGAGCTGAAGGTGCTGGCGGATGTGGGGCTGCTGGGTATGCCCAATGCTGGAAAATCCACTTTCATCCGTTCGGTGTCGGCGGCTCGCCCGAAAGTGGCGGACTACCCCTTTACCACTCTGGTTCCCAATCTGGGTGTGGTCAGCGTCCAGGCCCATCAGAGCTTCGTGATCGCCGATATTCCCGGACTCATCGAAGGTGCGGCTGAAGGTGCCGGGCTGGGTATCCGGTTTCTCAAGCACCTGGTACGGACCCGCCTGCTGCTGCATCTGGTTGATGTGGCGCCCTATGACGGCTCATCTCCAGTGGAAGCAGTGCGTGCCATCGCCCATGAGCTGGAGAAATTCAGTGAGACCCTGGCCAACCGGGATCGCTGGCTGGTGCTGAACAAGGTGGATATGGTGGCCGAAGAGGACCGCGATGCCCATTGTCAGGCCATTGTCGACGAGCTGGGCTGGGAGGGGCCGGTGTTCCGTATTTCTGCCCTTACCGGCGAGGGTACCCGGCCTCTGGTTCAGGCGGTTATGCGCTGGATCGAGGAGCAGGCTGAGCTGGAGGCCCAGAATCCGGAGTATGCGGAGCGTGAGGCTGCGCGCCGGCAGCGCATGGATGAAGAGGCCCGGGCCCGGATCGAGGCCGAACGCATGGCCCGCAGGGCGGCCCGTGAGGACGAAGACGATGACGACGATTTTGATGATGACGATTACGATGTCGAAGTCGTCTACGCTCCGGAGTGAGTCAGGGGAAGTTTCTGCGCAATGACTGAACGTATCCAGCTTCGCCAGGCTCGCCGCCTGGTGATCAAGATTGGTAGTGCCCTGCTGACCAATGATGGTCGCGGGCTCGATGTGGCCGCGGTCGGGCGCTGGGTCGACCAGATTGCGGACCTGATCGAAAGTGGGGTTGAGGTGGTCATTGTGTCTTCCGGCTCGGTCGCTGAAGGCATGAGTCGGCTGGGCTGGACCCGGCGTCCGGAACAGTTGTACGAACTGCAGGCGGCTGCGGCGGTGGGGCAGATGGGGCTGGTACAGACCTGGGAGGCCGAGTTTGAGCGCCATGGTGTGAATGCCGCCCAGATTCTGCTGACCCACGACGACCTGTCCAACCGCAAACGCTACCTGAACGGCCGCAGTACCCTCAGGGCACTGCTGGATTTCGGCGTGGTTCCCATCGTCAATGAAAACGATACGGTGGTGACGGACGAGATCCGCTTCGGTGACAACGATACCCTGGGTGCGCTGGTGGCAAACCTGATTGAGGCGGATGGCCTGATTATTCTGACGGATCAGCTGGGATTGTTTGACCGGGATCCGCGCAAGCATCCGGATGCGCAGCTGATCACTGAACGTCAGGCCCGGGATCGTGAGCTGGATGCCATGGCAGGAGGCAGTGCCGGGGCGCTGGGTCGTGGCGGCATGCAGACCAAGGTCCGTGCGGCCCGCCTGGCGGCCCGCTCCGGTGCCTTTACGGTTATTG
>JBFHSI010000129.1:0-9470 GCA_041591245.1 Marinobacter sp. | reverse complement strand
TGCGGTCATCCGGTTGAGCAACGCATCCCCGAGGGCGACAACCGCCATCGCTATGTATGTACGAACTGCAACACTATACATTACCAGAACCCGCGCATCATCGCGGGCACCGTCCCCGTCTGGGAAGGCAAGATCCTGCTGTGCCGGCGCGCTATCGAACCCAGGTACGGCTACTGGACCCTGCCCGCCGGCTTTATGGAAAATGCCGAAACCACTGTCGAGGCTGCGGCACGGGAAACACTTGAGGAAGCTTTGGCCGAAATCACCATCGATGACCTCTACTCGGTAATCGATGTGCCCCACATCAACCAGGTTCATATGTTCTACCGGGCTACCCTGAAAAACGGCCAGTTTGGTGCCGGAGAGGAATCCCTTGAATCCCGCCTGTTCGACCCCGCCGAGATTCCCTGGGATGAACTGTCCTTTCCGACGGTCCGGAAAACCCTTGAGCTGTTTCTGGAAGATATGCGCAATGGTACTTTCGGTGTCCATATCCGGAACATCCGCCACCCCATGAGCAGGGATACACACCAGAGCCGGTCACAGGTCCTCTAGGCGATACACCTCATAGGCCGGCTGCTCATAGGGATGGGCCTGCCGGAGTGCTGTAACGGCATCCCTGATCAGCCGGTCTTCACATACCAGTTCGACCCGGTATTCGCTAACCTTCTCCACCAGTCCCTGCTGCCCGAGAAACGGATCACTTCCTGCCAGCGGCCGGAACTGCCCCTGCCCCAGGCACTGCCAGCAGCAACTGTCATAATGGCCTATACGGCCTGCCCCAATCTGGAACAGCGCCTGCTTGGTTTTTTCCAGATGAGACTCCGGAACAAAGTAGCAGAGTTTGTACACAAGCCTCTCCCAACGGATATTTTTTGTACAGATTAACAAGTTAGAAACTTACCCACAGATTCTGTGGATAACTCTGGGGAAAGATTTGGGGAATACGCCCCCAAACCCCGTAATTACTGCACTTGTGTTAAATTGGCGACAAAATCACCCGATATTTTTAGGCCTTTTATTTCAACAAGTTACAAAAAAAGGTCAAATTTTGAACCAAATTCCTGCGACTTGTTCACAGAACAAGCAACACAACCACCAGAATGTGCATAAAAATATCCAGTCAAGGATTTTTTGTCCATTTGCCCAGGTTTTTTGCTCTTTTTTGCCCTTTACTTTGTCACGGCAGGCACAAAAAAACCGGCCCGGAATATATGTCCCTGACGGACACTATCCCGAGCCGGTTTTGTCAAGCCCCTGACTCTAACCGAACCAGTGCCTTGCGTTCCTGAACATACGCATCCAGGGACCATCTTCCTGCCACTCACCAGGACGCCAGGAATGCTGCACGGCCCGGAACAGCCTTTCCGGGTGAGGCATCATGATGGTGACCCGGCCATCCCGGGTGGTAATCCCCGTAATTCCGTCCTCGGAACCATTGGGGTTAAACGGATAACGAGCGGTGACCTTGCCCCGGTTGTCCACATAACGCAAAGCCACCAGATCGTTTCCGGCCAGATCTGCTGCTGAGTTTCCTCCCGAGAATTCAACCAGGCCTTCACCGTGAGCCACAGCAACAGGCATCCGGGAACCGGCCATACCGTCAAGGAAGGCGGACGGTGACGCTGCCACCTCAACCATTACCAGACGAGCCTCAAACTGCTCGGACTGGTTGCGGACAAAGCGCGGCCAGCCTTCACTTCCGGGAATCAGCTCGTGCAGATTGGAGAGCATCTGACAGCCGTTACATACCCCCAGGGACAAAGTGTCCTGGCGATTGAAGAAAGCCGCAAACTGGTCGCGGACACGATCGCTGAACAGAATGGACTTGGCCCAGCCTTCACCGGCACCCAGTACATCCCCGTAGGAGAAGCCGCCACAGGCAACCAGGCTGTTGAAGTCGTCAAGGGTTACACGACCGGACAGAAGGTCGCTCATGTGTACGTCCACTGAGTCGAAACCGGCCCGGTCAAATGCCGCAGCCATCTCCACCTGTCCGTTCACCCCCTGCTCCCGCAGCACCGCCACCTTAGGCCGGGCACCCTTGGCAATATAGGGCGCCGCTATGTCTTCATTGACATCAAAGGTCAGCTCGGCGTGCAACCCCGGATCTTCTGCGTCCAACAGGTTGTCGAACTCTTCCTGGGCACAGTCTGCGTTGTCCCGCATGGACTGGATGCGATAGCTGGTTTCCGCCCACAAACGCTGCAGGGAAACCCGGGATTCTTCAATCACCACATTTCCGGCAAAGGTGAGCCGTACATGGTCATCGTCATTGAGGGTACCGATCACTCCGATATGATCCCCCAGACCTGCTGCAGAGAACTGCTGCAGTACAAAGCCGGTATCTTCCCGGCGCACCTGGATGACAGCACCCAGTTCTTCGTTGAACAGCTCCCGGGCAAACTGGGACGGTTCTTCAGCCAGACCATCAAGCTTGATATCGATACCGGTATGGCCGGCAAAACTCATTTCCGCCAGGGTGACAAACAGGCCACCGTCAGAACGGTCGTGATAGGCCAGCAGCTTGTCATCCTGGTTCAGACCCTGGATAACCGCAAAGAACGCTTTGATATCCTCCGGATCATCCAGATCCGGTGCTGCTGCGCCCACCTGACGGTAGACCTGGGCAAGCGCTGAGCCGCCCAGACGATTCTGACCGGCTGCCAGATCAATCAGGATCAGGTCGGTTTCCCCTGCGTCACGGACCAGCTGGGGAGTCAGCGTCCTGGACACATCGGTTACCGGTGCGAAACCACTGATAATCAGGGACAGGGGCGCAGTAACGCTCTTCTGCTCACCATTGTCCTCTTCCCACATGGTTTTCATGGACATGGAGTCCTTGCCCACCGGGATGGAAATTCCCAGCTCCGGACACAGCTCCATACCTACCGCACGAACGGTTTCATACAGGTTTTCATCTTCGCCCGGATGCCCGGCAGCGGCCATCCAGTTGGCAGACAGACGAATATCCGAGAGTTTGCCGATTGAAGCTGCCGCCAGGTTGGTAATCACCTCACCCACAGCCATGCGCCCGGAGGCCGGGGCATCAATAATGGCAACCGGTGTACGTTCACCCATGGCCATGGCTTCACCGGTACGCACATCGAAAGAGCTGGCAGTAACAGCCACATCGCTCACCGGCACCTGCCAGGGGCCGACCATCTGATCTCTGGCCACCAGACCGGTGATGGTCCGGTCACCGATAGTGATCAGAAAGCTCTTGGAACCCACGGACGGCAGCCGCAGCACGCGGCGGATGGCATCGTGCAGATCGATTTTGGTGGAATCGAAAATGGGCTTGGTAAAAGATGTCCGGGTTACGCTGCGATGCATGCGCGGAGGCTTGCCGAACAGAACCTCCATGGGCAGATCGACGGGTTTGTCATCGAAATAGGAGTCGCCCAGTTCCAGATGATGGGCCTCGGTAGCCTCACCAATAACCGCATAGGGGCAGCGTTCGCGACGGCACAGGGCATCAAACAGGTCCAGGTTTTCCGGTGCAACCGCCAGAACATAACGCTCCTGGGATTCGTTACACCAGATTTCCAGGGGCGACATGCCGGGCTCGTCACTGGGAATTTCCCGTAACTCGAACTTGCCACCGCGGCCTCCATCCTTGACCAGTTCCGGCATGGCATTGGAAAGGCCACCGGCGCCTACATCATGGATAAAACAGATGGGGTTGGTGTCGCCCATCTGCCAGCAGCGGTCAATCACTTCCTGACAGCGCCGTTCCATTTCCGGGTTGTCCCGCTGTACCGAAGCAAAGTCCAGATTTTCGTTACTGGAACCCGAGTCCATGGAAGAGGCTGCGCCGCCTCCGAGACCGATCAGCATGGAGGGGCCACCCAGAACAATCAGTTTGGCGCCAACCGGAATATTGCCCTTCTCTACATGCTCAGCGCGGATATTGCCAAGACCGCCGGCAATCATGATGGGTTTGTGATAACCCCGCACTTCCTCACCCGCAGGGCCAGGAACCTTCTCTTCAAAGGTACGGAAATAACCCGCCAGGTTGGGCCGGCCGAATTCATTGTTGAACGCCGCGCCACCGATAGGCCCTTCAATCATGATATCCAGAGCCGAGGCTATACGCTCCGGCTTGCCATAGCCGATTTCCCAGGGCTGGGGATCTCCCGGCAGATTCAGGTTAGATACGGTGAAACCGGTCAGGCCCGCCTTGGGCTTGGAACCCCGTCCGGTCGCACCCTCGTCCCGGATTTCACCACCGGAACCCGTTGCCGCACCGGCGGCCGGTGCAATGGCTGTGGGGTGGTTGTGGGTTTCCACCTTCATCAGGATATGGATGTCTTCCTCGTTGTATCCGTAGACACCGGTCTCAGGATCCGGGAAAAAACGGCCGCCGCGACTACCGGCAATCACCGAAGCATTGTCCTTGTAAGCGGACAGAACACCTTCACTGTTCATCTCGAAGGTATTGCGAATCATGGCGAACAGGGATTTTTCCTGCCCCTCACCATCAATATCCCAGGACGCATTGAAGATCTTGTGACGACAGTGTTCGGAGTTGGCCTGGGCAAACATCATCAGTTCAACATCGGTCGGATCCCGGCCCAGATCATTGAACGCATCTACCAGATAGTCGATCTCATCGTCCGCCAGTGCCAGACCGAGCCGGCCATTGGCTTCCACCAGCGCCGAACGGCCACCGGAAAGCACCGGCACCCGCACCAGCGGCCGGGGCTCTTCATGGCTGAACAGCAGCTCAGCGCCGCCCATCTCATGGAATACCCGCTGGGTCATGCGGTCGTGCAGCAGGGCTGCAATCTGTTCACGCTGCTCAAGCCCCAGCTTGCTGCGGGCCTGGATATAGAAAGCTGTACCACGCTCAATCCGCCGGATCTGACGCAATCCGCAGTTGCGGGCAATATCGGTCGCCTTGCTGGACCAGGGAGACAGGGTTCCAGGCCGGGGCACGACGAGAAACAGGATGCCCTCCGGCTCTTCCACGGCCACTGTAGGGCCATAGGTCAGGAGCCGGTCCAGGATGGACTGTTCGGAATCTGAAAGCGTGTCCTCCAGATCGACAAAATGCATGAATTCGGCATACACATGCTCGACTTCAGGCACTATATCCTGTATCCGGGAATGCAGTTTGCGGGAGCGGAAGGGCGAAAGCGCGGGAGCGCCGCGAAGTTCAAGCATGATATCAACCTGTATCGCGCGAAACGGGGATGAGTATTCGGGTGCAATCTGAAAGGCCGCCATAATACTCGAAAGCGGGGTCAGGATACAGCGCAGGAATTGTTAATGTCCGGGAATGCAGTTGACATTGTTTTGCATGTTAATCGGGCCTCCATGTTGACCCGGGTTGCGGCACCGGTAATTATAGGACAGTGGAGACCGCAACCACTCCCGGCACGACCAGGGTACGTTTGCCCGAGGGATAGAAAGAATATCCCGACGAGTCAAAAGCAACGGAGACCAGGGCCTTGTCCAGACTGATTACCGCTTTCCCCACTGCACTTCTGCTGCTTTCTCTGGGCGCTGCCCTGACACTGGCTGGCTGTTCCCGCCCAAGTACCCTGCAGGAAATCCGTGCTGAAGGGGTTCTGCATATCATCACCCGCGAAGCCCCTTCTATCTATTACGAAGGCCTCGACGGGGTCACCGGCTATGATTATGAGCTGGCCAAACGTTTCGCCGATTCCATGGGCGTGGAACTGCGGGTGCGGGTTGCCGGCAACAATACCGAAATTCTCTCCGTACTGGCGAAAAACTACGCCCATATCGGAATGGCTGGCCTGTCCCGTCAGCCCGCACTCACCAGCCAGTACCGGGTAGTGTCCACGGGTATTTCTGCCCAGTCCGTGGTGGTGTACAACCGCAATGAACAGCGACCTGATTCCCTGAATGACCTCACCGGCCAGCCCCTGCACCTGGTCGCCGACAGCAATCATGAGCACCTGCTTGAAGACGCCCGGGCACTGACCCCGGATATACAGTGGCAGATCCATAACGAACTGGACGCTGCAGGTTTGCTGGCACGGGTGGACAGCGGCGAGCTGCCCTATGCCGTGGTCTCCTCCAACGAACTGGATCTGAGTCAGGTCTTCTTCCCCCAGGTCAAACAGGCGTTTTTCCTTGGGGAACCGGAAGAACTGGTGTGGCTGTTTCCCCTGGAACAGGATGATTCTCTGGCAAAGGCTGCAGCTGACTTTCTCCTGCAACTGCAGTCTGACGGAACCCAGGCTCAGCTTGCGGAACGGTTTTACGGCCACCTGGACCAGCTGAGCTACGTTGGCGCAAAAACCTTCATGCATCACGTCAGGAATCGACTCCCCAAATACCAGGCCCTGTTCCAGGATTACGCCCGTACTTTCGATATGGACTGGCGCCTGCTGGCGGCCATCGGCTATCAGGAATCCCACTGGCGGCCTCATGCAGTGTCCCCCACAGGTGTCCGGGGCCTGATGATGCTGACCCGCAACACCGCCAACTACATTGGCGTGAGCAACCGCATGGATGCCGAGGAGAGTATTCAGGGCGGAGCAAAATATTTCCGCCTGGTCCATGAAAAAATTCCGGAACACATACCGGAACCGGACCGGACCTGGTTCGCCCTGGCCTCATACAACGTGGGCTTCGGTCACCTTGAAGATGCCCGCCGCCTCACCGAAAGCGCCGGCAAAAATCCGGACCGATGGGTAGATGTGAAGGAATACCTGCCTTTACTGACCCAGAAAGAGTGGTACAGCAAAACCCGGTTCGGCTATGCCCGGGGCCATGAGCCTGTGCTTTATGTACAGAATATCCGTCGCTACTACGACGTTCTGGCCCGGCTGACCGAACCCACGGCCCCCGAACCGGACGATTCCGATATTCAGGTCAATCTGGAACAGCCCGAGGTGCAGGAAATCCCGTCTGCAGCCCAGGATAACGATGGGGAAATGAGAGCCAGCCTTCCGCCCGAACTGCGACTGATTCCACCAACCCTCTGACGCCCCATTTATTCTTCAGTAATTACCTCATCCAGAGCCCGTTCAACCTGGCTGGCAGAAAACCCGCGCCGCCCCAGAAACCGGGCCTGTCGGGCTTTTTCTTCCCAGTCCCCGGACAGATCAGTCAGACCATAGCGCTTATCCCGTGCCCGGATTGCAATCCGGCACCAGTCCTCGTCTGTCATCTCCCTGAGATTGTCCGGCGTAAAATGAATGCCTCGCTGCTGAAGCTCTCCCTGTATGCGCAAAGGGCCATAACCAAGCTCCATTCTCTGCCGGGCATAGATATCCGCAAACCGGTGATCATCCAGCCAGCCGCGCTCTTCATAGTCATCAAGAACCGTCCGGATCACGTCCCCGGCAAACTTCCTCTGGCGCATTTTCAGCGAGAGTTCCTGGCGACTGTGCTCCCTTCGCGCCAGAAGTCTCAGGGCTGTAGCCCTCGCCCGATAAAGTTCATCCTGATCATTTTCCTGTTTTGCCATTCAGGCCCTTCCCGCATATACGTACAAAACGCTAGACTAGCCCCCCGAACAGACCTGACGGAACCCCAGAGAGGCTCTTCCGTCAGCAGTACCCGACTTGCGCAGGCGCAAGTCGATGGTCGGTGCCGGACACTTTGCCCGACACCGTGGACTGGATTCAATCCCAAAGGACACCTTCATGGCCGTATTCATCCAGAAACTGTTTAAATCCCGCAAATCCAGAGAAGCAAGCGAACCGACCCAAAGCAAAACCGCGCCAGCGCAGGCCCCGCAGGAAGACAGTCGCGCTGCCCTGAGGTCACAGCAGCTTGAACTTCTGGCCGGGACACCGGATGAAGCAACCCTGGCGGAGTTGGCCATTGACGGCGTGACTGCCGACATTCGCCTGGATGCGGCAGGCCGGCTAACCGACGCGGACCTGCTGCATCAGGTTCAGAAACAGTCCAAAGGCCGGGACAAAGGCGTCTATCAGACAACCAAACAGGCACTGCACCGGATCCGGGAAGAGCAGGCCCGTCAGGAAGAACTGGCCCGCAATATTACGGCTCTGATCACCAGTGCCAGTGATCAGGCCCGCAGTGAGGACACCAAGCTGTACGAAGCTCGCCTGGAGACCCTGCTGCGCCAGTGGAGCGAAGTGGAAGCCCATGCCACTCCGGCTCAGGTGCAGAGTTTCCTGGAAGCGACCCACCAATGCCGGGAGCGCCTGGCCGCCATGCAGGCCGAAGCCCAGCAGGAGAAGCTCCGCCAGGAACGAAAACACCAGCGTAGCGAAACCCTGTCTCTGCTCACCGACACCCTGAAAGAGCTGAACGCCCAGCCCCTGCAAACCCTCCCCTCCCTGGAAACACTGGATGCCCTGCAGAAAACCCAGGAAAACCGCTGGCAGGAAGCCAGCCGGGATACCGAGGTCAGCCCCAAAGAGCAACAGACCTACGAATCAGCCATGGCGTCCCTGAAAAACTATATGGATGCCATTCGCCGGATTGCCCAGGAGCAGACCACCATCGAGGCCATGACCAGCGTGGCACAAACCGCTGAAGAGGTAGCTGAAGAGCACAGGGAACAGGCACGTGCCCTGCTGAACACCATCAACTGGCCAGGCGCCTTCCCTGTTCCCGCCCTGCTCCAGCCCCTGCGCAAACTTGCCAGCAGCCCGGCCCGAAAAACGCCTCCACCTCAAGCCGAGTCCCAGGAACAGCAGAAACAGCTGGTAACCACGGTCAAGGCCACCATGGATCGACTGGAAAGCGCACTGGAAGAGAAAAAGCTGAAAGAATCCAAACAGCTACTGAAAACCGCCCAGCAACAGTTCAAGGGCCTGGACCACAGGCACGGCAAACCCTTACAGGCCCGCATGCAGCTGCTGACCGGACAGGTGAACGATCTTAGCGACTGGCAGGGCTTTGCCACTGCCCCCAAACAGATCGCCCTGTGCGAACAGATGGAATACCTGGCCACCCAACCCATGGACCCGGAAGCCAAAGCTGAACGGATCAAGGAACTGCAGGTGGAGTGGCGGGAGCTGGGAGGCTCCTCTGACCGCCTGCTCTGGGCCCGCTTCAAGGAAGCCTCGGACAAGGCCTACGAACCCTGCAAGGAGTACTTCGCCGCGAAGTCCGGCCTCAAACAGGCCAATCTGCAGAAGCGGGAAGCCATCTGCGACGAACTGGAAAGTTTCCTGGACCAGGCGGACTGGCAGGCCATGAACTGGAAAGTGGCTGAAAAAATACACCTGACCGCACGCCAGGAATGGAAAGCCGCCTGGCCGGTAGAGTTCCGGGATAACCGCCGGGTTCAGAAGCGCTTCGATGACCTGCTTAAAAAGCTGGAAGGCCCTCTGGATCGGGAGCGCCAGAACAACGAAGCACTGAAACAGGAAATTGTGGACCGGGCCAACGCCCTGATCGATCACGAACCCCTGCAGGAAGCCATGAACCTGGCCAAAAATCTGCAGGCGGAATGGAAAGCCATCGGTATTACCCGCCACCGGGAAGACCGCAAACTCTGGCAGGCCTTC
>JBFHSI010000128.1:0-9488 GCA_041591245.1 Marinobacter sp. | reverse complement strand
TGGATCTGACCGGTGGCCGTCTGGATGTTGTCTTCCTCGACTTCCCGGTTGGAGAGCAGACTATTCTGAAAGACAGTGCCTTTGAAATGGTCGGTGATAATATCCAAGTAGGTGGCGGTATTGGCGTTACATTCCGTAAGCGTGATAAAGAGCTTGCAAACAAGTTCAACAAAGCGCTTAAGAAGCTGAAGGATAACGGCACTTACGACACCATCATGAAGAAATACTTCACCTACGACGTCAAGATGTAAAACTTCCGGGGTGGCCTTTACGGCCACCCCGGACTATCGGATATTCCCATGCTTGATCTTAAAGGCTATGGCCCGGAGTTACTCGACGGGGCAGTGGTAACTATTCAGCTGGCCTTCCTGTCGCTGGCCCTGGCTCTGACTCTGGGGCTGATCGGCGCATCGTCGAAACTCTCCAGCAACCGTTTCGCAAAGGCCACAGCCACCGGCTATACCACGCTGGTCCGGGGTGTTCCCGATCTGGTCATGATGCTGCTGTTCTATTATGGCGGCCAGGTGGCCGTGAACAGCCTCTCGGATTACCTGTGGGATGCCTGGGAAATCGATTTTTTCTTCCAGTTTGATCCGTTTATTTCCGGTGTTGTCACCATGGGGCTGATCTTCGGCGCCTATATGACAGAAACCTTCCGGGGCGCTTTCCTGGCCGTGGATACCGGACAGATTGAAGCCGCCAGAGCCTACGGCTTTACCCGCTGGCGCACCTTTCGCAGGATCATTCTCCCCCAGATGCTGCGCCATGCCCTGCCCGGCATAGGCAACAACTGGCAGGTACTGCTGAAAACCACGGCACTGGTTTCCATTATCGGCCTGACCGATATGGTCCGGGTGGCCGAAGAAGCCGCCAAGGCCGAACGCATGCCCTTTCACTTTTTCATTCCGGTGGCGTTTGTCTATCTGGCGCTGACCGCAGGTTCCGAGCTGTTTATCAAATGGCTCAACAAGCGCGCCAATGTCGGCGTACTGCAGGGGAGATAACAGATGCCGGATATTATCGCCCAGTGGCTGAACCAGAATGAAATCTTTACCGCCATGACCGTTATGGAGTACTGGAACGGTCTGGTCCAGACTGTACAGCTGGTATTCGTCAGTCTGGTCATTGGCCTGGTCTGCGCTGTGCCACTGGCTATTCTGCGCACGGTCCGCAACCCCTGGATCTCCGGCCCTGTCTGGCTCTATACCTATCTGTTCCGGGGCACACCACTGCTGATCCAGCTGTACATCATCTACTATGGCATCGCCCAGATTCCGGGCATACAGGACACCTTCTGGTGGGAGATTTTCCGGGAACCCTTCTACCCTGCCCTGCTGGCCTTTACCCTGAACACCTGCGCCTACACCACGGAAATTATCCGGGGTGCGATTATTTCCACCCCCCACGGTGAAATCGAGGCGGCCAAGGCCTATGGCATGAACTGGGCCCTGCGCATGCGCCGCATCGTCCTGCCCAGTGCAGCCCGGCGCGCGGTACAGGCCTACTCCAATGAAGTCATCTTCATGCTCCACTCCAGTGCCATTGCCAGTGTGGTCACCATCGTTGACCTGACCGGAGCGGCCCGTAACATCTATTCCCGGTTCTACGCCCCCTTTGATGCGTTTATCTTTGTGGCGCTGATTTACATGATGCTCACCTTTATCCTGGTGTTTGCCTTTCGCAAACTGGAGCGCCATCTGTTACGGCATCAGCGCCCGATCGGCTCCTGAATCCTTCCGGGTAATGGCCTGAGCCGGCGCCCGGACAGACGGAGGTTACCGTGCCTGTATCCACACCCCTCTTTGCTGCCGGCCAGGACTGGCTGGCCCACACCCTGGCCAATGCTTCCTGCCCTGTAGAACCCGGCACCTGTGCGCTGGCCGATGGCACCCGGATCAGCCGCAAGGCCCTGGGGGTACTGGAAGTCAGTCCGCCCCCGGAGCGAAGCAACCCCAATAATGAGGCCCTGATTGTCTCCGCCGGCGTCCACGGCAATGAAACCGCTCCGGTGGAACTGCTCAATCAACTGGTGTCGGAACTGCTGAACGGAGACTGGCCCCTGGCCTGCCCCCTGCTGCTGATTCTTGGCAACCCGCCGGCCATGGTGGCCGGAACCCGGTTTATCGATGCCAACATGAACCGGCTGTTCCGGGGCGCCCACAAGCGCCCGGAATACCGGGAACTGCCAGAAGCCGAAAGAGCCCGGAACCTTGAAGCCCTGTGCAGGGAGTTCGCCCGAAGGCATCCACGGCTGGCCCTGAGTCACTACGATCTGCATACCGCCATCCGGCCTTCCCGGCGGGAGAAATTTGCCCTCTACCCGTTCGTGGCCGGCCGCCAGGTACCCCCGGACCAGTGCGCCTTTCTGCTGGAAGCCCGGGTGGAAACCCTGCTGCTGCAACACCGGGAAGGCACCACCTTCTCGTCATTCTCATCCTCGGAACTGCACGCCGAAAGCTTTACCCTGGAGCTGGGCAAGGTACGGCCCTTTGGCCAGAATGACCCGGTGCGCTTTGCCGGCATTCGCAATGCCCTGCGGCGGAGATTCAAGGGGGAGGCTGCGCCCGCAACCGACGGGGCTGGCACACTGACACTGTTCGAGGTGGTCCATGAGATCATCAATACCGGAGGGGACTTCCGTTTCCTGGTGCCGGACGATGCCCCCAACTTTACCGAATATTCCCCCGGAACCCTGATCTGGGAGGATGGTTCCGACAGTTATCGGGTCGGGGACAGGCCTGAAGCCATCGTCTTCCCCAACCGCCATGTCCCCGAAGGGCAGCGGGTGGGACTGATGATCAGGCCCCGGCAGCTGCCAGAGACCTGATCCCTGCAGGCCTCAGGCTTCCACATTCTCCGGTTCCGCCACTCTGGCGCGGATAACCTGAGTACACACGGCCGGAATCACCAGCAATGTCAGCACCGTGGAGGCCAGCAGCCCGGAGATGATGGCCCAGGCCATGGGCGGCCAAAGTGTTGAGCTGGAAAAAGCCAGGGGCAACAGACCGGCAACCGTGGTGGCCGTGGTCAGAAGTATGGGCCGGGTGCGCTGTTCCACTGCCTTGCGCACCGCTGTGAGAATGTCATCCCCCTGCTCCAGGGCCCGGTCCACCACATCCAGCAGTACTATGGCGTTGTTCACCACTATTCCCACCAGGGCAATAACCCCCAGCATGGACTGGAAACCGAAAGGTGAGCCGGACAGTACCAGCCCCGGGAATACACCCACCGTCGCCAGGGGCACGGTCAGCAGAATAATGCCCACCCGCCGGAAGGAGTTGAACTGCAGCAGCAGGAAGAACAGCAGCAGGAGTATGCCGATGGGTGCCGCCGTCAGCAGGGCGCCGTTGGCATCATCTGAGCCCTCTGCATCCCCGCCCATTTCCATCCTGACACCGGCTGGCAACGGATTGTTTTCCAGAGCGCTGTAGAGTCCGTTCAGAGCCTGGCTGAAGCTGTAGCCGGTCATCAGGTTGGCGGTCACTGTATTCACCCGGACTCCGTTTCGGAGATACCTGGCGGCCGGCTCCCACTGGGTATCCGTGCTCGCCACTGCTGCCAGGGGTATGGCATCCCCGTTACCGTTATAGATATTCACCGACAGCAGCCGTGACAGGGGCAGAGACGTGCCTTCCCGGGAGCGCAGTACCAGCGGAATGGGGTCATCTTCCTGACGGTAACGTTCAGCGACAATACCGAAACTCTGGCCATAGAGACTCCGGGCCACATCGGCGCGGGTCAGGCCATAACGGGCGGCTGTGGCGTCATCCACATTGATGGCAATGCTGGGTACGCCCATATCAAGATCGTGGCGTACATCAACGGTTCCCTCCACTCCACGCAGTATGGCAAATATCTGTTCCACCGCCGCTGCACGGACTTCATCTTTGGCGTGGTAGACCCGGACTTCCACCGGTGATACCCGGGGCGGCCCCTGACCGAGGATACCCACGTTCACATCCAGTTCCGGCATCTGCTCGTGAACATAATGCCTGACCCAGCGGATCATCTCTGTGGTATCGGCCAGGGTCGGTGTCCGGATCACCAGCCGGGCCCGGTTGGACGCCTGGGGAGCACGCTGCAGGTTGTAATAGAAACTGGGGCCGGTAAAGCCCACAAACCGGTGGATCTCCAGCGCATCGGGCCGGGTCCTGATCGCCTGTTCCAGCCGCGCCGCCTGCTCGGCAGTACGCACCTGGTCTGTGCCTTCAGGCATATACAGCTCGACGATCACCCTGGGCCGGTCAGCGTTGGGAAAGAATTGCTGGGTCATGAAGGGGGTCAAACCGACACTTACAGCCACCAGCAGAATACCGGCCAGAATCAGCAGCCGGGGATACCGTGACACCAGCCCGCCCAGGCCGCTGGCAAGCCCGGCCAGACGGTCGGGGCCGGTTCTGCGGCTGGGCTTGAGGAAGCGGGCCGCCAGCAGAGGAACTGCGGAGATGGCCAGCAGATAACTCACCGACAGGGTCAGCATGATCATGACCGGCACACCCCTGGTGAAATCGGCCGTTCCGCCCTTGGACAGCAGCAGTGGAGCAAAAGCCGCCAGCGTGGTTCCCGTAGAGGCACCCAGAGGGCCTGCCAGTTCCCCCACCGACTGGCGCAGGGCATCCAGCCGGCGCATGCCGCTGTCAATGTGACCCTGAATGTTTTCCACAATCACTATGGCGTTGTCGATGAGTATGCCCAGGGAGATCACCATACCAATGACCGCAATCTGGTGCAGAACTCCGCCGCCCAGGTCGTACAGGCCAATACTGATCAGCGCCACCATGGGCAGGATGGAGGCCACCAGAAGGCCCATGCGGATGCCCATGCCGGTGAACACCACCGCCACAATAATCAGAACCGACAGCACCAGGCTCCAGGCCAGGTTATCCAGGCGGTCGGCAACCTTGTCCGGCTGGAAAAACATTTCCCGGATTTCGAAGGGCTCATAGTCCGGACGCAACTCCGCAACCCGCTCCCGAATCTCCTTGCCAAACCGCAGTGCATCGGTCTTGTCTTCTTCCATGATGATGGACACCAGCACCACCCGCTCGCCGTCATACCAGGTTTCCGGCTGTCGGGGTTCGGCCGGACCACGCCAGACTTCCGCAACCGCCGCCAGCGGTATCTGGGAACCATCCGGCAGCTCTATGGGAGTGGCGCGAATGGCATCAATATCGGCAAACTCACTGTTGGGCAAAACGGAAAGGCGGCGGCCATCCACCACCACAAAGCCTCCTGGAATGGTCTGGTTTCGCAGGGACAGAGTATTCATTACCCGGGCCGGGGAGACCCCCAGGCGGAACAGCGCAGCATCGTCCAGGGCCAGTGTAATCTGTTCGTCCGCATCTCCGTCCAGATGGATACGGGACACGCCATAGGTATTGGCCAGCTCCTGCTTCAGGCGCTCGGCTGCGGCCGTCAGCTCGGTAACCGAGGCCGAGCCTCCGACAGCCAGGACCACTGCCGGAATATCAATCAGCCGGTCATCCAGCTCCATGGCGCCCACGTCGTCCGGAAAATCCACCCGTGCCCGTTCCATGGCCTGGCGTACCCGGTCCCAGGCAGAATCGGTATCGTAGATGGTGTCCTGCAGCCGTATCGTCATCAGGGCCACACCGGTTCGCGCCGTGCCCTGACTGAAATCCACCTCTTCCACCTGACGCAGTTCATCCGCCAGGGGGCGCAGTACCAGACGTTCAACCGCATCGGCGCTGGCGCCGGGATAACTGACGCTGACCAGACCGGCCCGGTAGGGAAACGACGGATCTTCCTGCCGGGGCATGGTGCTGTAGGCCGCCCAGCCCAGAAGGCACAACATGGTGACCACCATGCCCAGCAGACGCTGGTAATGCAGAAGCCAGCGGGTCATCAGCGCACCTCCACGGCATCGCCATCGGTCAGTCGCGTCATCCCTGCGTAGACAACCTGATCCCCGGGAGCCAGTTCCTCAGAATGCACCACGACCCGTTCGCCAATAATGCGGTCAATATTCACCGGCACCCGCTGTGCCACACCGTCCTGTACCCGGAACACACTGGTTCCACCGGCGGTACGGATCACCGACAGCAGGGGCACAGTGATGGCCTCCCGGATGACCGGGGTAATACCCACTTCAACCGGCATGCCCGGTTCCAGGGTATTGACCGGCAGGCTCACCAGAACCGGATGCAGTTCGCCACGAATGGCACTGGCCTGGGCGATTTCCACCACAGAGCCGGTTTGCGCTGGCAGACTGCGGTCCTGTACCGGCCATACCGGTAAGGTCTGCTCCAGAGTTACATGATCCAGCAGATAAACCGGCACCCGGATCTCCACTTCCCGGCCTTCCGGAGACGACAGGCGCATCACCGGCTGACCGGCGGCAACAAACTCATCCTGTTCCACCAGCAGGGCTTCAACCCGTCCGGCGAAAGGCGCCCGCAGAGTACTTTCCCGCAGCAGCTGGGTTGCTTCTGCCAGGGCTGCCTGGGCCGTGGCCACACTGGCCTTCAGGGCATCCCGGCGGGCGGCTATCTGTTCCAGGCTCTGCTCGGAGACAACACCACGAACATGCAAACGGCTGGCTCTCTCCCATTCCCGCCGGGCCTGGTCGTACTGGGTCACCAGCTCATCCAGCTTGGCACGGGCCGAATCCCGGGCCGGTGCCAGAGCCGGGTTATAGACCCGTGCCAGCAGATCCCCAGGCGCCACGGTCTGACCCAGCTCCACGACCCGCTCCTTGAGGGTACCGCTGACCTGGAAGGTCAGGGTCGCCCGCTGGGTTGCACGGACAATACCGGAGAAACGCAGGGGCATGTCCCGGGTCAGGCCACCCTCCACCTCGGAAACCCGGACCGAAACCGGTTCCGGCCCAGTCGCAACCGGGGCGTCCGCTGGTGACTTACAGCCGGAAAGAAGAACCATCAGGCAGGCCAGAAGGCCTGTTGCAAAGGGATACTGTGGTGATGTCATGACTTGTCCTTTCTTCCATGCTCTTGTTGATGACAGGTACCCGCTCCCTCGGAACCCCAGGATTATGTTTCCGACATCATGTCATTCTTTGACATTTTGTCAATAATCAGGTTTTATCGAATTTCAGGTATCATGCCCCAGCAGTTGAAAACAAGCGGACCAATCCATGAATGAACCACTGAAAACACGTCGGGAACGGGAAAAACAGGCCCGATATGACACCATACTGGATGCCGCCGAACGGGTGTTTTCCGACAAGGGTTACGAACGTACGTCGATGGATGACATTGCCCGGGCCGCCAGCCTGAGCCGGGCTTTGCTGTATGTATACTTCAAGGACAAGGCCGCCATTCAGCGGGGCATCATGCTGCGGGCCGGGCAAAGCCTGACCCGGCGTTTTGAGCAGGCAAGGCAGACTGCAGATACCGGGCTGGCACAGATTATCGCAATGGGCGATGCCTATTACCGCTTCTATCTGGAAGAGCCGGATTATTTCTCCGCCCTGACCCAGGCCTCCACCGCCATGGCGGAAGCCGATGAAAGCCAGAGCGAGGAAATGCAGTGTTCCAAGTCGGAACTCATGGCCCTGATGGTTCAGGCCATCCGGCTGGGACTGGAAGACGGCACCATCAGCCGGGAGCGTATTACCGACCCGGAACTGACAGCTCTGTATCTGCGGGGAGCCTTCCATGGCGTGATACTGCTGTGCCAGTCAGAAATGAACACGGGCTCCGCCGCCGGTGACCGCATTCTGGCAGACACACTGATCCATCACACCAAGCAGATGATGGCAGCCTCAATCGCCGCCTAACGCTGGAAATCGTAGACCGGCCCCAGCCCGAGAATACCGGTCAGTTCATCCAGAGCCGACCGGACCTCATCCAGCAGCCCGGGATCGGCCAGATCCTCCCGGGACAGCCGGTCCCGATAGTGCCTGTTCACCCAGTCGGTCAGGCGCCGGTACAGGACATCGGTCAGCAACACCCCAGGATTCATGGCGGCGCGTTCCTCATCATTGAGCACTACCCGCAAACGCAGGCAGGCAGGCCCACCGCCGTTGCGCATGGACTGTTTGACATCGAATACTTCCACCGACGTCACCGGGCCTCCGGAGGCCAGCAGCCGGTCCAGATAGGTACTGACTGAAGCCACCTCACGGCACTCCCCCGGTACCGCCAGCAGCATGCCTTCCGGAGTATCCAGCAACTGGCTGTTGAACAGGTAGGATGCCACCGCATCGGCAATGGGAACTTCCGCAGAAGACACACGTACCGGCGCCAGTTCAGCCCCCCCGAGCCGGGCCCGGATATCCGCCAGCACCTGCTCCTCATGGAGAAACGCCATCTCGTGATAGAACAGGGTATTGCCGTTACCCACGGCAATCACATCATTGTGAAACACACCGGCATCAATGGCATCCGGATTCTGCTGGGCAAAAACCGCCCGGCTGTGGTCCAGACCGTGGAGCCGGGCAATAGCCCGGGAGGCTTCCAGGGTCTGCCGGGCCGGATACAAGCGGGGGACCGGCGCCGACTCATTGAACGCCTCCTGCCCGTAGACAAACAGCTCCACCCCGGGCTCTCCATAGCCCGCACACAGGCGGGTATGGTTGGCGGCCCCCTCGTCACCGAACTGGCTCACCGGAGGCAGGGCATCATGGTGGGCAAAACAGCGCTCCTCGGCAAAAATTGCCCGCAGAACCCGGCCGGTTACCTGATGTTCTATGGAACGGTGGAACTTGGCGCTCAGGTTTGCCGGGGTGAAATGTACCCGGCCGTCGCCAGTGTCAGCACTGGGCGATACAGTAGCGGCATTGGCCGTCCACATGGCCGAAGCCGAGGATACCGCCGCCAGAATGGACGGACTGTCCTTGGCCACCCGGGCCAGGATCTGTCCGTCAGATCCGGTAAACCCCAGAGCCCGGAGTGTGGGAATATGGGGCCGTTCATGGGGCGGCAGGACACCCTGCACATAACCACGGTCTGCCAGCCGCTTCATTTTCGCCAGTCCCTGGAGGGCCGCTTCCCGGGGATTGGACAGCGCATTCACGTTGGAACGGGATGCCACATTACCCCAGGACAAACCGGCATAATTATGGGTCGGGCCGACCAGACCGTCGAAATTTGCCTCTACCGCATTGTTTCCCATAACTGTTGATTCCGTCTGTCTCAATCGAAGTTCAGGCCCGGTGCCAGGGTGTCCGGCAACTCACTTTTTCCGGCCTCCAGCGAGGCCATGGGCCAGGCGCAGTAATCCGCCGCATAATAGGCGCTGGGACGGTGGTTGCCACTGGCACCTACACCACCGAAAGGCGCGGCACTGCTAGCTCCGGTCAGCGGTCGGTTCCAGTTCACTATGCCCGCACGCACCTCTTCCACCAGCCGCTCATAGAGCTTGCGGTCATCGGAAAGAATACCGGCGGACAGCCCGTAACGGGTGTTGTTGGCCAGCTCCAGGGCATCGTCAAAGCTCTTGTAGCGATACACGGTAAGCAGGGGCCCGAAGAATTCCTCATCGCTCAGGGTCAGCCCGGTGGCATC
>JBFHSI010000127.1:0-9671 GCA_041591245.1 Marinobacter sp. | reverse complement strand
TCCGGGATCCGGCACCAACCTGTTGAATTGTGAGCTTTATGTAATACTGCTACTCTTTAGTCGTAATTCAATCCGGTCTACCTAAAAAATCATAAAGGACTAGGCAGCGTATGAGAGAACAGCCTGCATTTGGCAGCTTTCAGGAATTTTATCCTTACTACCTGGAAGAACATAGCAATGTTACCTGCCGCCGCCTGCATTTTATCGGTAGCCTGCTGGTTCTGGTTGTTGCCCTGTGGGCCACAGGAGCCGGAAAACCCGTGTGGCTGCTATCACTCCCGGTGATCGGATATGGTTTTGCGTGGGTCGGCCACTTTGTTTTTGAGAAAAACCGCCCCGCAACCTTCAAGTACCCTCTTTACAGCCTGATGGGTGACTGGATCATGTTCAGGGATATACTCATCGGAAGGATCCGCTTCTGACATGATGAGCGCTCCAGCAAATCTGTGCGATACCGCTTCCGCCGGTAAAGCCATGGCCATGGATAGCCGAAACGAACCCGTGGTCATTCCTCCCATGCCCGACTACAACGGGCGATTCCTGGCGTACACCTCGTCGGCCGTCATTATTGTGACTGGCGTTCTCCAGGACGTTTTTCACCAGTGGCTGCTCTGGCTGGTCGCCGGAGCCCTGATCTGGCCCCATGTTGCTCACCTGGTGCGCCGCCGGAAATGGCTACTGAATTCACCCCGTATCCGCCAGAAGATGCTGGTGGTGGACTGTATTACCGGCGGGATCTTTATTGGCTGTATCGGCCTCAACGCCATCCCTACCCTGTGCGTGGTACTGATGATCATGTTCAGCTGCCTGATTATCGGCGGCTTCCGCCAGTGGATGATCGGCACCGGGTTTCTGACCGTATCGGCCGTGGCCTCGGTTGCCATCGTAGGGCCGGCCAAAAGCTTTGAAACTCCCCTGTTCACCAGTATGCTGTCCATTGCCGTCACCGGCATCTATATCTGTGTGACTGCCTTCTATTCCCATCAGCAGGCCCGGGCCCTGATGCAGGCAAAAACCCAGATCCAGAGCCAGCGGGAGCAGTCCATTGCCCTTTCCCACAAGCTTTCCAAGTACCTGTCACCCCAGGTATGGCAGTCCATATTCACCGGTGAGCGCGACGTCCGCCTGGAAACCCAGCGTAAAAAGCTGTCCGTGTTCTTCTCTGACATCAAGGGCTTTACCGCACTGTCCGAGGAAATGGAGCCGGAAGCCCTGACCGAAATGCTCAATCACTACTTCAACGAAATGTCGGAAATCGCCCTGAAGTACGGCGGTACCATCGACAAGTTCGTGGGCGATTCCATCATGGTGTTCTTCGGGGATCCCACCAGCCGCGGCCAGCGTGAGGATGCCTTTGCCTGTGTGTCCATGGCCATCGCCATGCGCAAACATATGAAAATCATGCGCCAGAAATGGTGCAGCCAGGGCGTCAAGACACCACTGGAAATCCGTATCGGAATCAGCACCGGTTACACCACTGTCGGCAACTTCGGTGCTGAAAACCGCATGGACTACACCATCATCGGCAAGGAAGTGAACCTGGCCAGCCGCCTGGAATCCCTGGCGGAGCCGGGAGAAATCCTGGTGTCCTACGAAACCTTCTCCCTGATCAAGGACAGGATCATGTGTCGGGACAAGGGAGAGATTACCGTGAAGGGCTTCGGCAAGCCGGTACCCATCTATGAAGTGGTGGATTTCCGCCGGGACATGGGCCCCAACCGCAGCTTCCTGGAACACGAACACAACGGCTTCGCCATGTATCTGGACTCGGATAAAATCACCGCCAAAGAGCGCAAGGCGATTCTTGCCGCGCTGGAAAATGCCGCTGACCGCCTGCGCCAGAAAGAAGACCTGTCCTGAGTTCCTGCCCTATTGCCGGATCAGCCGCGGCCCCGCGTCATGATCCGGTGAAGTACTGCGCCAGGGATTGATATCCAGCCCGCCACGGCGGGTATAGCGGGCGCACACCGTCAGCTGTTCCGGTTTACACCGGCTCATCAGATCGGTAAACACCGTTTCCACACAATGCTCGTGAAAATCCTGTTTCTGGCGGAAACTGACGATGTATTTCAGCAGACCGGAACGGTCAATGGCGGGACCGGTATAGCTGATCATAATCGTGGCCCAGTCCGGCTGACCGGTCACCGGACAGTTGCTCTTGAGCAGATGGGAACACAGTTTCTCTGTCACCCGCTCACCACCGGCAGACAGCGCATCCGGCGCATACCCGTACACCACATCCTCGACCGGCTCATCATCCACAAGCTCATAACCGGCCGGGCGGCCAACGGCATCACCGGACTCATCCACGCTCTTCATCTGTACATGAACCGCGGAACCGCTGGCACTGGACAGGTCCCGGGAAATGGTTTCCGCCACCTGCTCCGGAGACGAGAACACCGTCTGGTTCAGGGAATTGAGGTACAGCTTCAGGGACTTGGATTCAATAATGGCCGGTGATGCCGCCGAAAACCGGATCTCCGCCCAGGCCACCGCCGGCACACCACCAGGGCGCAGCCAGGACACTTCCCAGGCCTGCCACAGGTCCTCACCGAACCAGGGCCAGCGGCCATCATCAAGCCCCAGGCGGTGACGGTTTTCCGCCCGGGGTACCGGAAATAACAGCTCCGGATCATAGCGATCCGGGTAGTCGCTGGTCTTGCCCAGCGGCGCATCATGCAGGCCCATATCTATCCTGAAATCAGTGACGAATGCCCTTACCCCGAGCCAGCATGGTGATCGCAGTCACTGCCAGCACGACAATAAAGAACAGAATCATACCAAGGGAAATAAAAGGATTAACATCCGAAACCCCAAGAATGCCATAACGGAAGCCGTTAACCATATAGAGAATGGGATTGGCCAGGGACACCGTCTGCCAGAATTCCGGCAACAGCTGGATGCTGTAGAAGACACCCCCCAGATAAGTCAGGGGTGTCAGCACAAAGGTCGGCACAATGGAAATGTCATCGAACTTGGTGGCCAGCATGGCATTGATGAATCCACCCAGGGAAAACAGTGCAGAGGTGAGAATCACCGTGACCACCATCATTGCCGGGTTATGAATCGTCAGATCGGTAAACGCCATGGACACCAGGGTGACAATCACCCCGATACCCAGCCCCCGGGCCATGCCTCCGGTGACGAATCCGGTCAGTATCACCCAGTTGGGTACCGGCGACACCAGCAGCTCTTCAATGCTGCGCTGGAACTTCATGGAGAAGAACGACGACACCACATTGGCATAGGAATTGGTAATCACCGACATCATGATCAGCCCGGGCACAATAAAGGACATATAGTCGAAGCCGCCCATGTCACCAATCCGGGAACCGATCAGGTTTCCGAAAATGATGAAGTACAGGGTCATGGTGACCGCCGGCGGCAACAGGGTCTGGGGCCAGATCCGGGTAAAGCGGCGGATTTCCCGCACCAGAATAGTCAGAAACGCGGTAACAAGAGCCCGGAACGTCATGCTTTCGCCTCCGGCTTGCCGGCAGAAGCATTGCCGCTGTTTTCTTCAACCATCCGGATAAACAGCTCTTCCAGCCGGTTGGCCTTGGTCCTCATACTGATTACCCTGATATCCAGTTCGCTCAGGGCGACAAACACCTGATTCAGCGCCTGCCCCCTGGTTACCTCCACTTCCAGAGCACCGTCACTGTCCAGACGGGTATGAAAACCCTCAAGGTTCGGCGCCTCAGCCAGGGGCTCCTCGGTATCCAGCACAAATGTCTCCGCATTGAGCTGGTGCAGAAGATCCCGCTTGCTGCTGTTCCTCAGAATCCGGCCCTGATCGATGATGGCGATATTGCGGCACAGGGCTTCCGCCTCTTCCAGATAATGGGTGGTGAGAATAATCGTCCGTCCCTGCTGGTTGAGCTCTTCCAGAAAGGTCCACATGGAGCGCCGAAGCTCAATATCCACCCCGGCAGTAGGCTCATCCAGAATCAGAAGTTTGGGTTCATGCACCAGAGCCCGGGCAATCATCAGGCGCCGCTTCATGCCCCCGGAAAGCATACGGGCCGGGGTATCCCGCTTGTCCCAGAGCCCGAGCTTCCTCAGGTATTTTTCCGCCGATACCCGGGCAGCCTTCATGGGTATGCCGTAATAACCTGCCTGGGTTATTACTATGTCCTGCACCTTCTCGAACTGGTTGAAATTGAATTCCTGGGGCACCACGCCGAGATTCAGCTTGGCCTGGGACAGCTGGGTATCTATATCGTAGCCAAATACCCGCACCTGGCCCGCCGTCTTGTTCACCAGGGAACACACGATACCCAGAGTGGTGGACTTCCCGGCACCATTGTGGCCGAGCAGTGCAAAAAAGTCACCCTCGGTCACACTCAGGTCAATTCCCTTGAGAGCGGCAAAACCATCTCCGTAGGTTTTGGTCAACCCACGGATTTCCAACGCATTACTCATAAGCGATCCTGATCAGAACTGGCCGGAACAACGGGACACCCGGCACCACCAGAAATATAGAATGCTATTCATTGAGGCAGTTGCCAGCATTTCAAGCCCCGGTGCGGGAAGCCGGAAACTGCGACGGGAATCGCGGTGTGGCAAGACGGCGAACCCTATAATGAATTTACAACAACTTACAAAAATACCGGCCGCCCCGGCTTCCGGCGCGCCACAGCAGGGATCCGCCCCACAGCCATGAACTCTTCCACAGCCTTCCGGGTTTCGCTCATCCTCACTGCCGCCCTTGTCTTTGGCGGTTGTATTGGTGGTGACGGCAAATCCGGCAGCAACGGCGCCAGTAAGGGCCACCTTAATTACCACGGCTTCAGCGGTCTCGACTACAGAACCTCCAGCCAGAGCGGGCGCACGGGGTATTCGGGGGAGTTCCGTTATTACCCGGGCGAGACCCTGGAGTTCAGGGTTGGCGACCTGCTCCTTGCCGAAGATGTACCGGCAGGGCCCTACGTTACGCTATTGGAATTCCTGCCCGATGTACGGTCTGCGCTCAGCCAGCCGTCAGTTAACAGCCACGGCCTGAGCAGCCATGTCGCCACCGAACAGCAACTGCTGCAGAACCATGTTCCCCTGATCAACCTGACCCGGCTGCTTCTGGCCCTGAACTGGAGCGGCACCCCGGGAGAAGACGAAGGGATAGTCATCACTCAGCGGGTAATCGACCAGATCAACGGGGCACTTCCTTACCTGAGCAGCCCCATCGATTTCAATGTCTCCGAAGCCGATTTTACCCGCCATGACGAGGACACAGTGTCACCAGCCAACCAGCTGCTAGCAGCCATCTGCTTTTACCCCCAGGGACACGAGCTCTGTGAGCCGCCCCCTACCCTGGAGGAAATCGCCAATGCTCCTCCCCGTCCGGAAGATCCGGATGAGCGGGATCCGGACACAGTGTATAGCGAAGAGTTACAGGCACAGCGCCAGCGCATTCTGAACTCGATCCGCACTATGGACGACATTGAGGCGGAGGATGCCAGAATCTACCTGACCCGGGAACTGGATGCCATCACCACCACCGTATCCAACCGCTACTACCTGGATCACTACGTCGCCAACCATCCGGCCAGCGACACCGCCATCAAGACCCTTAGCGTGCGACGCATTGCCGGAACCCCGGAACTGGCCGACCTGGAAGCCGTCAGCACCCGCCCGGCGGACGTAACGGTGCACGCCACCGACTGGCAAAGCGCCCAGGTGAACTATTACGTCAGTGGTGATGCCGGCGGAGAGTCCGAACTGCTACTGAGTTTCCGGCCGGAGAAAAGCTATCGGTGGGTACACAAGTCCCTGCGGGTCATCATAGACAAGGACTAGTCAGGCACTGATCAGGCGGCCAAGATTCCAGCGGGCTTCGGCCCCGGAAATATCGTAACGGGACGGATCCAGACCTTCAGTGCCATGGGGCAGGCATTCGCGGATAGCAATAGTCTTGCCGCCCTCCTCATTAAGCTTGGCCAGATCGATTATGCGGGCTGTTTTCAGAGGAACCTGGCGGGAGTCCGTCATTACCATGACCCGGGGCCACAGCCGCCGTTTCGGGGAATGGGAAACCACAACCCCCCGCTTGCCATCGGTAAGCTCCACCAGACTGCCGGCAGGATAGATACCGATGGCCTGAATGAAGTTCTCCACCAGGTCTTCCTGGAATTCGATGTTTCTCATGTCATACAGCAGGCTGACCGCTTTTGCCGGGGTCATGGGCTCTGCCCATTCCCGGGGACCAACCAGGGATTCAAAAAATTCGGAGATACCGGCCACTTTTGCCAGCAGGGGAATCCGGTCGCCGCGAATCCCCTCCGGGAATCCGGAACCGTTATGGCGCTCCCGGTGCCCCTGGACCACACTGACCACCGCACGGGACAGACCGCTGCTTTCCAGCATTTTCACGCCTTCGGAAACGTATCCCCGGTAGTACGCATATTCTTCCGCACCCAGTTGCCCTTCGCGCTCAAGAAGTGCTTTCGGCAAAACGGTTTTGCCCACCTGGGACATAAGACAACCCAGCCCCAGATGATTCAGCAGCCCCTCGTTCAGACCAAGGTGACGGCCACAGACCAGGGCCCATACCGAAGTGTTCAGGGCATGCCGGTACAGGTAATCGTCATAGTGCCGGGTACGGCTCAGCCATAACAGGGCATCCGGCTGACGAATCACACTGCTGACCATTTTTTCGGTCACCCGGGCAACCGGTCTGAGGTCCACCAGACCATCGTTACGGACGGTCTCGAACAGATGGCCCAGCACCTGCTCGGCATCTTTCAGAAGCCGCCTGGAAGACTTGACCTCTTTCCGGAGACTGGTGCTGGCGCTGTAGGATACAGGTTCCCGGATACTCAGTGGCGGCAGCTGCAGTTCTTCGCGCCCCAGACCGGAGCGGTTTACACCACGCCGGAACACGGACCGGGAGATACTGCCAAGCTCGACGGAATCCCGACCCTCGGCCACATCAATCATCACCCACTTGCAGTGGGATGCGACAGCCCGGATATCATCCTGGGAACGGATATGAAAACCCTGAATGGGAAATGGAGTCTGATGCCATGGGCGATCCAGGTCAGACACAAACATGCCCACCTCAAGATCGCGCACCGCAACTTTGCTTTGCCGTACGCCCACACATTACTCCTGCTGATCCAAATTGTTGATGGCTACCATTCTGAACATGTACGGAAAAGAGTCCATTACAGTTTCGTAGCACACAGTAACCATTAAGGAACAGAGGGTAACGTTTATATTCAACGGGAAACAACATGTAGTAGTGTGACCACAGTCACAGGTGGGTCAGAATCTGACGCTCTGCGTCACAGTCTGGAAAAACACCGAACTCAGTCGTCGCTCAGATCGAACTGCAGGCCGTACCCCTCAGGAGTTTTGCGGACCACAACCATCTCCAGAACCGGCGCCGGAATTGGCAATCCCTGAACCTGAACAGCAACCCGGTCACCTACTCCGGGCTCGAACTGCTGCTCCTCGACATCAATGAATATACCGCCGTCGGAAATGTCCCGGGTTGAAAAGACGAACTCCCCCAGTTGCGAATGAGTGACCTTGACCTTGGCACTCATGGCTGTGCGGATATGCTCCCGGCGGTCAGAGCCTAATGACATGAATTCGCTCCAGTAAATTATGTAGTTTTTATATTCATCTGAAGCATACCACCTTTTTTTCAGAAATTTCTGTCACAGATATTGACTGACAGCCAATTACAAATGAGAATGGTTGCCGTTTATATCTATTGCAGACACCCTGCTTTACCTATTTAACTCCCGACAGGAAAGATCCATGCAAAAGAAACTGGCTGCAGCCGCCGCAATTGCATTTATGGCATTCCCCTTCAGCGCTTCCGCCGATGGCGAGGTCAACATCTATTCCTATCGCCAGTCCTACCTGCTGAAACCCCTTCTGGATGCCTTCGAAAAGGAAACCGGAATTGAAAGCAACGTGGTCTTTGCCAAACAGGGCCTGGCCGAGCGCCTGGAACGTGAAGGCCGCAACAGCCCGGCAGATGTGGTGATGACCGTGGACATTTCACGGATCAACGACCTGGTTGAGCGGGACCTGGTCCAGGGTGTCCAGAACCCGGTACTGGAACACAACATTCCGGAAAACCTGCGTCACCCGGAAGGTAAATGGTTTGCCCTGACCACCCGGGCCCGCCTTATCTACACCTCCAAGGAGCGGGTCGAGGAAGGTGAAATCACCACCTACGAGCAGCTGGCTGACGAAAAATGGAAAGACCGCATCTGCACCCGCAGCGGTAAGCACCCTTACAACGTCGCCCTGATCTCTTCCATGATCATTCACCATGGCGAAGCCGAAGCCGAGAACTGGCTGAAAGGCCTCAAGAACAACCTGGCCCGCAAACCCCAGGGTGGCGACCGGGATCAGATCAAGGCCATTGCTGAAGGCGTATGCGACGTTGCCATCGGCAACAGTTACTACTATGGCAACATGATGAAAGACGACAACCAGCGTCCCTTCGCGGAACAGGTCCGTCTGGTATTCCCCAACGCCGAAGGCCGGGGCACCCATATCAACATCTCCGGTATCGCCCTGACCAAGAGCGCTCCTAACCGGGAAAACGCCATCAAGCTGATGGAATTCCTGTCCTCCCCCGAGGCCCAGCGCATCTACGCCGAGGTGAATACTGAATACCCTGCCAACCCGGAGATCAAACCTACCGGACTGGTAGCCCAGTGGGGCGAAATCCATCCGGACAACCTGTCCCTGCAGGAAATCGCCAATCACCGTAATGCCGCCGTCAAACTGGTTGACCGCGTCGACTACGACAACAAGTAAGCAGTATCACCGGGGCCTGCGCCACACTGCAGGCCCCGGCTATCCCCGCTTTTTTCTGCCATTCCCCGCACAAATTCCTGTCCCACACCCTCTGGCCATTGCGGGGCGACGTCACGCTGGCTACAATCGCTACCCTTTCTCATTTCGATCTGGCCGCAGAACCACTATGCCTGAAGCCGCAATCAGCAACGTCCCCGAGGTCACCCCGCCACTGCTGGCAAAGCGCACTTCTTCCCGCTGGCTGATTACTGCGGGCATCATCACGGCCATAGTCGCACTGCCCGTGCTGTCGGTGATCTTTCTGGCGTTTTTTCCGGAAGAAAATATCTGGCCGCACCTGATAGACACCACTCTGCCCCGGTATCTGGTGACCACCCTGAAGCTCATGCTCGGCGTTGGCGTACTGACCCTGGCCATCGGCCTGTCCAGCGCCTGGGCCGTCACCATGTGCGAATTTCCGGGCAGAAAGATCTTTGAATGGGCCATGCTGCTGCCCTTTGCCATACCGGCCTATGTCATTGCCTATGTCTACACCAGCCTTCTGGACTACCCGGGGCCGGTGCAGAGCGCACTGAGAAGCTGGATGGGCTGGACCAACGCCAGTGACTACTGGTTCCCCCATATCCGCAGCCTGGAAGGTGCCATTCTGATGATCGGACTGGTGCTCTACCCCTATGTGTACCTGCTGGCCCGGGCCGCCTTCCTTGAGCAGTCCCCGTCCCTGTTCGCGGTCAGCCGAAGCCTGGGACATTCAGCCCTGAGCACCTTCTTCCGGGTGGTACTGCCCATCGCCCGCCCGGCCATTGCCGTGGGCCTGTCCCTGGTGCTGATGGAAACCCTGAACGATTTCGGCACCGTCGATTTCTTTGCGGTGCAAACCCTGACCGCGG
>JBFHSI010000126.1:0-9700 GCA_041591245.1 Marinobacter sp. | reverse complement strand
ATCAGGAACAGGTCATGCAGATCGCTCAGGTGATGGCCGGATATACCCTGGGTGGTGCGGACATGCTGCGCCGGGCCATGGGTAAGAAAAAGCCGGAAGAAATGGCCAAGCAGAAACAGGTGTTTCTGGATGGCTGTGCCAATAACGGTATAGACAAAACCCTTGCCGAGAACATTTTCGACCTGGTAGAGAAGTTTGCCGGTTACGGCTTCAACAAATCCCACTCCGCTGCCTACGCCCTGGTGTCCTATCAGACCCTGTGGCTGAAAGCCCACTACACCGCCGAGTTCATGGCGGCGGTACTGACCGCCGATATGCAGAATACCGACAAGGTGGTGACCCTGGTTGAAGAGTGCCGGAGCCTGAAGCTGGATCTGGTTCTGCCGGATGTCAGCACCTCGGAATACGCCTTCACGGTGAATGATGAAGGCCAGGTTGTGTACGGTCTGGGTGCCATCAAGGGCCTGGGGGAAGGTCCCATCCACAGTATTGTCGAGGCCCGCCGGGAAGGTGGTCCATTCAAGGATCTGTTCGATTTTTGCCGGCGAGTGGATCTGAAAAAGGTCAACAAGCGTGCCATGGAGGCCCTGATCCGGGCCGGCGCCATGGACAAGCTGGGGCCGGGCCGGGCCCAGCTGATGGCCAGCATCGACAAGGCAGTGCATCAGGCGGATCAGCAGTCCCGTAATGAATCCGCCGGTATCATGGACATGTTCGGTGACATTCTGGACGCGGGCGAGGACGGGGATCTGTTTGCTGATGTGGCGGATGTCCGGGAATGGCCTGAAAAGCAGCGGCTCAAGGGTGAGAAAGACACGCTGGGGCTGTATCTTACCGGCCATCCTTTTGATGAATATGAGAAAGAAGTCCGGCGTTTCGTGCGTTCGTCCATCGCCGATCTGAAACCGGCGAAATCACCGCAAAGAGCGGCCGGTCTGGTGGTGGCCCAGCGCACTATGAAGACCCGTACCGGTTCCACCATGTGTTTTATCACTCTGGATGACCGCACAGCCCGGATTGAGGCCACGCTGTTTTCCGAAACCTTTTTCGAGCACCGGGAACTGTTGCAGTCCGATCAGGTGATCGTGGTCGAGGGGCAGGTCAGCCATGATGACTATTCCGGCCAGATGAAAATGCGGGTGAGTTCGGTGATGGATGTGGCGACGGCCCGTCAGCAATTCAGCCGGGGTCTGAAGCTGCGCCTGCAGGCGGATCAGCTGGCCAACGGTATGCTGGACAAGCTGGATGATACCCTGCGGCCGTTCCGCTGTGAGGGCAGTCCGGTATGGATTGAATACACGGGACCTGAGGCCAGGACCCGGATCGAGCTGGGGGATTCCTGGAGGGTGCAGCCGGATGACAGCCTGCTGCTGGAGCTCCGATACCTGGTGGGCGACCAGTCTGTAGAACTGGTCTATGATTGAGGGTGCGGAAAATATCCGGGATGGCGGTATGATGGCGAGTCCCGAAAGTTACGGTTTTGTCAGAAAGCTGACTCATACCAATGTCCGCTTTAGCCCTGGCGCGGTCACTGTTATCTTTGTCCCAACTTCTGGTTTGGCGGAGTGTTTTTCCGCCTGGCAATCAAAATGACGGAACATCATGAACCCTAATTATCTGGATTTTGAACAGCCCATTGCCGATCTCGAAGCCAAAATCGAAGAGCTTCGTATGGTGGGGAATGACACCGACATCAATATCACTGATGAAATTACCCGGTTGAAGAAGAAGAGCGTCAGCCTCACCGAGAGTATTTTCTCGGATCTTCAGCCCTGGGATGTTGCCCGTCTGGCACGTCATCCGCGCAGGCCCTACACGCTCGACTACATCGAAACCATGTTCGATGATTTCGATGAGCTGCACGGGGATCGTCGCTATGCCGATGACCTTGCCATCGTTGGTGGTACCGCCCGTCTGGACGACAAGCCGGTGATGGTTATTGGCCATCAGAAGGGGCGGGAAGTCCGGGACAAGGTCAAGCGCAACTTCGGTATGCCCCGTCCTGAGGGTTACCGCAAGGCACTGCGGCTGATGGAAATGGCCGAGCGTTTCAAAATGCCCATCCTCACCTTTATCGATACCCCGGGCGCCTATCCCGGTATCGGTGCCGAGGAGCGGGGCCAGAGTGAGGCCATCGCTTTCAACCTGGCGGTCATGTCGCGCCTGAAAACACCGATCATCTCTACTGTTATTGGTGAGGGCGGGTCCGGTGGAGCCCTGGCAATCGGTGTCTGCGATCAGCTGAACATGCTGCAGTACTCCACCTATGCGGTTATCTCGCCGGAGGGCTGTGCCTCCATCCTCTGGAAGAGTGCCGAGTTTGCTTCCCAGGCCGCCGAGGCCATGGGGGTTACTGCCGAGCGTCTGAAAGAGCTGGGTGTGGCCGACAATGTGATTCCGGAACCCCTTGGTGGTGCCCATCGTAATCCGGAAGAGATGGCAGTATCCCTGAAAGAAGTACTGGTCAAAGGTCTTGATGAGCTGGTCCGGTTGCCGGTGGATGAGCTGGTGTCCCGCCGCTACCAGCGGCTGACCCGCTATGAAAGCGGGCATTGAGCCGGTAACGGCTTTGTCCTGGCCGGAGGCTTTGACCGCTCCGGTCCGGAAGCTTCCTGAACATACCCGTATCCGGGTCGCCCTGAGTGGCGGCCTGGATTCCGTATTGCTGCTGCATCTTGCCGCTTTCTGTCATCGCGCCCGGGTTCCCGTGGATGCGATTCATGTCAATCATCAGCTCCAGCATAATGCCGCTGAAACCGAATCCTTCTGCCGTGATATCTGCGGGGTTCTGGAAATTCCCCTTGTAGTGCGCCGGGTGACGGTCATGACCGGCAAGGACGCTGACGCTGTGGGTGGTATCGAGGAAGCTGCCCGTAAAGCCAGGTATCAGGTTTTCGAAGAATTGCTGGAGCCGGGCCACCTGCTGCTGATGGCCCATCACGCTGACGATCAGGCAGAAACCGTGCTGTTTCGCCTGCTTCGGGGCAGTGGTGTGGCCGGGCTTGCCGGTATGCCCCGTTACCGTTCCCTCGGGCAGGGGCAGCTGGCTCGGCCGCTACTGGATATCGAGCGGGCACAGCTGGCGCTGTGGGCAGAGCAGGCCGGACTGCGCTGGGTGGAAGACCCCAGCAATGCTGATTGCCGTTACGACCGGAATTTCCTGCGCCATAGCATTATTCCCGAACTCAAGACCCGCTGGCCGGGGCTGACCGGCAGGATTCGCCACAGTGCGGAGTCCTGTGGCGACAGCGAGTTTCTGAACAGGGTGCTGGCGCAGCAGCAGTGGCAGCAGTGCTCAACCCCGGAGGGTAATCTTTCGGTTGCAGCGCTGGCGGCGCTGTCATTGCCGGAGCAGAAGAATCTGCTGTACTGGTGGATTCGCAGGCGGGGCTTTCGCCCGCCGTCATCCCCGGCGCTGATCCAGGTCCTGCATGACCTGCTGGCGGCAGGGGAGGACCGGAGTCCCGGATTTTTCGGTCCGGGGTACAGTCTCCGGCGTTTCCGGGGACAGGTATGGCTGGTAGCCTCGAGCCCGGAGCCGTTGCCGCAGCGGCCAGCCCCTCTGGTTCCCGGAGACAGTGTACGGTGGGGGCACTGGCGGCTGGTGCTTGAGCCGGCAAGTGCTAACCCGAAAATCCCATCGCCGGAAATACGGATATCTACGAGGCAGGGCGGCGAACGTTTGCGTCCATGCCCGGATGGTCCCTCAAAATCCCTGAAAAAATGGTTGCAGGAACACTCCATTCCTCCCTGGGAAAGGTCGTCAATCCCGTTGGTATTTGCGGGCTCGGGGGATGAGCGCGAGCTGGTCGCGGTGGGTGATTTCTGGTGCTCCGGCCAATACACCGGGGCTGCTCCTGCCACCGGCTGGAGGCTGATTGTTCGTCGGGATTTTGATTGAGTCAGGAGGGGCTTTCTGGTAGTCTGGCGTCCCATCTTGAGATGACAATCTCCCTCCTTCACCGAACCAGACAATCATGGAATCTGCATGACGCGTTATATTTTCGTCACCGGCGGTGTCGTGTCCTCACTGGGGAAAGGTATCGCATCAGCCTCTCTGGCTGCGATCCTCGAGGCACGCGGCCTGAAGGTCACTATTCTCAAGCTGGACCCGTACATCAACGTGGACCCCGGCACCATGAGCCCGTTCCAGCACGGTGAAGTATTTGTCACCGAAGATGGCGCTGAAACGGACCTCGATCTTGGTCACTATGAGCGTTTCATCCGTACCCCGATGAGCCGCCGCAACAACTTCACGACCGGTCGTGTCTACGAGGAAGTGATTCGCAAGGAGCGTCGCGGCGACTACCTGGGCGGAACTGTGCAGGTTATTCCCCATATTACCGACGAGATCAAACGCCGTGTTATCGAAGGCGCGGTGGGCGCCGATGTGGCCATGATCGAAATCGGCGGTACTGTAGGTGATATTGAATCCCTGCCGTTCCTGGAGGCCTGCCGCCAGCTGAAAGTGGAAGTGGGTCCCCAGCGTGCCCTGTTCATGCACCTGACTCTGGTTCCTTACATCGCCACTGCTGGTGAGATCAAGACCAAGCCGACCCAGCATTCGGTCAAGGAAATGCGCTCCATTGGCCTGCAGCCGGATATCCTGCTGTGCCGGTCCGAACACGAAGTGGATATCAGCTCCCGTCGCAAGATTGCGCTGTTCACCAACGTGGAAGAGCGGGCGGTTATTCCGCTTCGGGATGCCCGTTCAATCTATGCCATTCCCCGCATGCTCCACGAGCATGGCCTGGATGAGCTGGTTATCGAGCGTTTTGGCCTGGAAGCCAGCCCGGTGGATCTCAGCGAATGGGACAGCGTAGTGGAAGCCCTGCTGAATCCTGAGCATGAAGTCACCATTGCCATGGTCGGCAAGTACATGGAGTTGCTGGACGCATACAAGTCCCTGATTGAATCCCTGCTCCATGCCGGCATCAAAACCCGTACCAAGGTAAACATCAACTATATCGATTCCGAAGACATCGAGCGTGACGGCACCGGTGTTCTGGAAAATGCCGATGCGATTCTGGTGCCTGGCGGCTTTGGTTCCCGTGGCGTGGAAGGCAAGATCCGTACGGTCCAGTATGCCCGGGAAAACAAGGTGCCCTACCTGGGAATCTGTCTGGGGATGCAGGTGGCGGTTATTGAATATGCCCGTCATATGGCCGGACTGACGGAAGCTCACAGTACGGAATTCCGGGAGCATACGCCTGAGCCGGTGGTTGGCCTGATTACCGAATGGGTTGATGCCAGCGGTGAGAAGGAAGAGCGTACGGAAGAGTCGGATCTGGGCGGCACCATGCGTCTGGGTGGCCAGGACTGTATGCTTACCGAAGGCACTACCATTGCCCGTTGCTATGGCAAGAAAGTTATCCGTGAGCGCCATCGTCATCGCTATGAAGTCAATAACAGCTTCCTGCCACAACTGGAAAGTGCCGGCCTGAAAGTGTCCGGGCGTTCCGCTGATGGCAAACTGGTGGAAGTTGTGGAAGTGGAAGACCACCCCTGGTTTGTGGCCTGTCAGTTCCACCCGGAATTCACCTCGACCCCCAGGGACGGTCATCCGCTGTTCAAAGGGTTTGTTGAGGCAGCCCTGGCGAACAAGAAAGGAGCCTGAGCATGGCACAGCAGACAGTAACGGTCGCAGATATCCAGATCGCCAACGACAACCCGTTTGTTCTGTTTGGCGGCATGAATGTTCTTGAGTCCAGGGAACTGGCCTTTGAAGTGGCTGAGTCCTATGTGGCGGTGTGCCAGAAGCTGGGCATTCCCTACGTATTCAAGGCGTCCTTTGACAAGGCCAACCGTTCCTCCGTCCATTCCTTCCGGGGCCCGGGCCTGGACAAAGGGCTGCAGATACTGGCTGATATCAAAAGCCGGTTTGGTGTACCCATCATTACCGATGTTCACGAACCATCACAGGCTGAGCCGGTGGCACAGGTGTGTGACATCATCCAGCTGCCGGCTTTCCTGAGCCGGCAGACTGATCTGGTAGTGGCCATGGCCAAAACCGGGGCTGTCATCAATGTCAAGAAAGCCCAGTTCCTGGCTCCCCAGGAAATGAAACACATTATCCGCAAGTGTGAGGAAGCCGGTAACGACCGGGTGATTCTTTGCGAGCGGGGCAGCAGTTTCGGTTACAACAACCTGGTTGTGGACATGCTGGGCTTCGGCATCATGAAAGCCATGAATGTACCGGTTTTCTTTGATGTAACCCACTCCCTGCAGATGCCGGGCGGACGAGCGGATTCCGCTGGTGGCCGCCGGGCGCAGGTGACCGAACTGGCGCTTGCGGGCATGTCCCAGGGTCTGGCTGGTCTGTTTCTCGAGGCCCATCCTGACCCGGATCAGGCAAAGTGTGACGGACCCTGTGCCCTGCGCCTGAGCCAGCTGGAGCCGTTCCTGCAGAGGGTCAAGGCGGTTGATGATCTGGTGAAAAGCTTTGCTCCTGTAGACACCGCCTGATGGCGGTGTCTCTTTGCCCGGATGGAATACGGGCAAGAGATACACTGGCGGGCGCAGACCATGCGCCTGCCATGATGATCCTTAGTCAATAACCTCTGAACATTGAATACCCTGGAGACCCGGACGAATGACAAAAATTGCCAACATCAAAGCCCGTGAGGTACTGGATTCACGCGGTAACCCGACAGTTGAAGCTGATGTGGTCCTGGAAGACGGAACCCTTGGCCGTGCCTGTGCTCCGTCAGGCGCCTCCACCGGTTCCCGTGAAGCTCTGGAGCTGCGTGACGGCGATGCCTCCCGGTACCTGGGCAAGGGTGTGCGCAAGGCAGTTGAAGCGGTAAATACCCGAATTCGTGATGCCCTGGTGGGTAAGGATGCTGCAGATCAGCGTGGCCTCGACAACACCATGCTGGAACTGGACGGTACCGAAAACAAGGCCAACCTGGGAGCCAACGCCATTCTGGCCGTGTCCCTGGCTGCCGCAAAAGCGGCTGCGGCATCTCTGGGCAAGCCCCTGTATGAACATATCGCCGACCTGAACGGCACCTCCGGCCAGTTCAGCATGCCGGTTCCGATGATGAACATCCTCAATGGTGGTGAGCACGCGGACAACAATGTTGATATCCAGGAGTTCATGATTCAGCCGGTGGCCGCCACCAGTTTCGCTGAAGCCCTGCGTATCGGTGCGGAAATTTTCCACAGCCTGAAGAAGGTGCTGAAGGCTCAGGGGCTGAACACCGCTGTGGGTGATGAAGGCGGCTTTGCCCCCAACCTGCCGTCCAACGAAGCCGCGCTTTCGGTTATCCGGGATGCCGTTGAGCAGGCCGGTTACAAGCTGGGAACCGACGTCACCCTGGCTCTGGACTGCGCTTCTTCCGAGTTCTACAAGGATGGCCAGTATCAGCTTTCCGGCGAGGGCAAGAGCTTTGATTCCGAAGGTTTTGCAGACTACCTGGCTGGCCTGTGCGAACGTTACCCCATCGTTTCCGTGGAAGATGGTATGGATGAAAGCGACTGGGACGGCTGGAAGGTGCTGACCGAGAAGCTTGGCGACAAGGTTCAGCTGGTGGGTGACGACCTGTTCGTAACCAATACCCGCATCCTTGAGCAGGGCATCGAGAAAGGCATTGCCAACTCCATCCTGATCAAGTTCAACCAGATCGGTAGCCTGAGTGAGACCCTGGATGCCATCAGCATGGCCCGGGCTGCCGGTTACACAGCGGTTATTTCCCACCGCTCCGGTGAAACAGAAGATACCACCATCGCTGATCTTGCCGTAGCTACCTGTGCCGGCCAGATCAAGACCGGTTCCCTGTGCCGTTCTGATCGGGTCGCCAAGTACAACCAGCTGCTGCGTATCGAAGAAGCTCTGGATGGCAAGGCGCCGTACCGCGGGCTGAAGGAAATCAAGGGTCAGGGCTGATCCGTATCCGGTTTCCTGTTCGGCCGTGCTTGAACTGAGCACGGCACGAAATTCCGGGGCCATCGTGTTCTGAATGAAAATTCAGTCACGGTGGCCTTTTTGCACAAGCAGTTAGAAGAATTTGTTGCTAATCTGCTCTAAGGTTTATACTCATCGCTCAATATTGGATTGTTGACCGTTAACAGGATGTGGAACCGGTAATGAAAGTGATCTGGGCCATCATGGTCGTGCTGATTCTCCTGCTGCAGGTTCGCCTGTGGGTCGGGGAGGGAAGCTTTGCCCAGGTCTGGGCCCTGGAGCAGTCCATTGCCGAACAGAAGAGCGAGAACCGGGATCTTGCCACCCGTAACGAACGCCTGTACGCAGAGGTTCGCAATCTGCGCAATGAACAGGGAGCCGTTGAGGAAAGGGCCCGAATGAACCTTGGCCTGATCCGGGAGGATGAAACCTTTTTTCTGGTCCTGGAAAACTAACCAGAGCACAGGCCGCCTTGTGCCAGGAAGTCTATGGCTAATTCAAGATTTTGGCTGATCGTGCCGGCCGCAGGTATCGGCCAGCGCATGCAGGCCAGCATTCCCAAGCAATACCTCCGCATCAACCGTCGCTTTATTCTGGATATCACCCTTTCCCGGTTACTGGATTCGGCCGAATTCGCCGGCTGTATGGTACCTCTGAGTGCCTCCGATCGCTGGTGGCCGGATACCGAGGCCAGCCGGGACAGCCGGGTTCAGACCTGTACCGGGCAGGCCGAGCGCTCAGGCTCCGTGCTCGCTGCCTTGCACGCCCTGTCGGGCCAGGTGCGGGATGATGACTGGGTTCTGGTGCACGACGCAGCCAGGCCCTGTGTGCATCCGGAGGATATTGCCCGCCTCAGGGATACCCTGTCCGATCATCCGGTGGGCGGGCTGCTGGCAGCCCCGGTCACGGATACCCTGAAGCGAGCCGCGCCCGGTCAGACTCCGGAAGTGGTTGAAACCGAGGATCGCAGCTGCCTGTGGCGCGCGCTTACCCCCCAGATGTTCCGTTATTCCATGCTGGTGGATGCACTGGAGCAGGCCCTTGCCAGGGGGCAGGCGATCACCGACGAGTCCTCCGCCATGGAGTTTTCCGGTAACATGCCGGTTCTGGTCGAAGGCCGGCCAGACAATATCAAGATAACGGTACCGGCTGATCTGGATCTTGCAGGATTCATCCTCAGCCGGTTCTGAGTTCCCAGGTTTTCCGGAGTGGTTTATGCGAATTGGTCAGGGATTTGATGTTCATGCTTTTGGTGACGGGGATAGCGTTATTCTCGGGGGCGTGAGTATACCCTATGCACAGGGACTGAAAGCCCATTCAGATGGGGATGTGTTGCTCCATGCCCTGGCGGATGCCCTGTTGGGGGCGCTGGCATTGGGTGATATCGGGCATATGTTCCCGGATACCAGTGAGGAATGGGCCGGGGCGGACAGCCG
The DNA here is from genome assembly GCA_041591245.1 of Marinobacter sp. GTDB lineage: Bacteria > Pseudomonadota > Gammaproteobacteria > Pseudomonadales > Oleiphilaceae > Marinobacter. The sequence goes on along the minus strand of JBFHSI010000126.1, from coordinate 358 downwards.
GGACCTGTTGCGCCAGGTTATGGCCCGGGTTGGGGATGAGGGCTACGGGGTGGTTAACGTGGACTGCACGATTATCGCCCAGGCACCGAAAATGGCTCCCCATATTGAAGCCATGCGTCTGAATATTGCTGAGGATCTCGGTATTCCGGCCAGCCGGGTCAGTGTCAAGGCCACAACCACTGAATGTCTGGGCTTTACCGGTCGTGGTGAAGGTATCGCCTGCCAGGCCGTGTGCCTGCTGGAACAGGTGTCTTCATGACCGGTTCCGGGACGGCATCAGGGCGCTGGCGTCTGGACTGGCCCACCTCCGGGGGAAAACGGATTGCCCGGGCCATGCTGAAATCCAGCCCTGAGGACT
>JBFHSI010000125.1:0-9731 GCA_041591245.1 Marinobacter sp. | reverse complement strand
GCTGGGGACCCAGTGCACAAAGCCTGGAATACAGAACATTTCACTGGCAGCGGGAGACTTCAGGCTCTGATATAATCCGCGAAATTCAGACACCAGACCGGAGGAGCCCAGATGGCCGGTGACCAAGGCAGCACATCCATTGCCGATTTCGAAAAATCCCTTGAGGAACTGGAAAAGCTGGTCCGGGATCTGGAACAGGGCGAACTGTCCCTGGAGCAGTCACTGACCGCCTTCGAGCGGGGGGTAAAACTCACCCGGGACTGCCAGCAGGCCCTCAGGAATGCAGAACAGCGTGTTGACCAGCTGGTTCAGAACAGTGACGGCACCCTGGAAACCAAACCCTTCACTCCGGATGATGCCGACCAATGACAGAACAGTCCCGGCTGGCAAAGGCCTTCCTTGATAACTGCCGTATCCGCGTAAACTCCGAACTGGACAGGTGCATCGACCGCAGTTCCGCCTCCGACCGGCTGCAGGACGCCATGCGTTACAGCGTTCTGGGCGGAGGCAAACGTATCCGCCCCGCACTGTGTCTGGCCGCCGCCCAGGCCGTTGGCCAGACCGGGGACGAGGCCCTCACTCCGGCCTGTGCCGTTGAGCTGATTCATGCCTATTCCCTGATCCATGACGACCTGCCCGCCATGGATAATGACGAACTCCGCCGTGGCCGGCCCACAACCCATATCGCGTTTGACGAAGCCACCGCCATTCTCGCCGGCGACGCCCTGCAAGCTCTGGCCTTTGACTGGCTCGCCAACAACTCAGCCATAGACGCAGGTGCCCGCCTGACCATGATTCAGGAACTGGCCAGGGCCAGTGGCCACCAGGGCATGGCAGGCGGCCAGGCCATAGACCTGGAATCGGTGGGCAAAAGCCTGTCACTGGCAGAGCTGGAAAACATGCACAGACACAAGACCGGCGCACTCATCGAGGCCAGCGTGCGTATGGGAGCCATGACCGCTCCGGGGATCAGCGCGTCCACCCTGAACACTCTGACCAGCTACGCCCGGGCTCTGGGTGTAGCCTTCCAGGTACAGGATGATCTACTGGATATTGAAGGGGATACCGAAGTTATCGGCAAACCCCAGGGCTCGGATGTGGCCCGGGCCAAACCCACCTACCCGTCCCTGCTGGGACTCGAAGGTGCCCGTGAACGGCTGGAGGATTTGCTCAGGGGAGCCCTTGCCACCCTGCAGGACTTCGGGCCGGAGGCTGACCCGCTGAGGGCCATGGCCGACTATGTGGTGGCACGAAATCATTGAAGCCCGGTGCCGGAAAAGCGCACACTGACAGGGCAACAATCCTGCAACCTATGGCCTGAAAGGTGTGAAACAGCCAAGCCTGTTCCCTTATAATGCCAGACCGTTGCCGAACATTCCTGAAAAGACCCGAGTAGATGCAGGATATTTATACATTCAAGGAAATCCCGTTACAGCGTCCCAATACGCCGCTGCTGGACCGGCTGGATTCGCCGGCGCAGCTGCGGCAGCTGCCAGAACATGAGCTGCCACAGCTGGCCAGGGAGCTGCGGGCGTTCCTGCTGTGGTCAGTGGGACAGACCGGAGGGCATTTCGGCGCTGGCCTGGGCGTTCTGGAACTGACCATTGCCCTGCACTATGTATTCCAGACACCGGACGACCGCCTGGTTTGGGATGTAGGTCACCAGGCCTACCCCCACAAGATCCTTACCGGCCGACGTGAGCAGATGGGCAGCATCCGCTCCCGCGGCGGCCTGTCCGGCTTCCCGAAACGGGCAGAAAGCGAATACGATACCTTCGGCGTGGGTCACTCCAGCACCTCCATCAGCGCCGCCCTGGGCATGGCCATTGCTGCCCGGCTGCAGAATACCGGGCGCAAGAGCATTGCGGTCATCGGTGATGGCGCCATGACCGCGGGCATGGCCTTTGAAGCCCTCAACCATGCCGGCCATCTGCGGGCAGACATGCTGGTCATTCTCAACGACAACGACATGTCCATTTCCCGCAATGTGGGAGGACTCTCCAACTACTTTGCCAAACTGCTGTCCAGCCGCACCTACAACCAGGTCCGCGATGGCAGCAAGAAAGTCCTGCAGGGCGCGCCCAACCTGATGGCCCTGGCCAGGAAAACGGAAGAACAGCTGAAGGGGCTGATTGCCCCCAGCACCCTGTTCGAGGAACTCGGATTCAACTATATCGGCCCGGTGGACGGCCACGACCTGCCCCTGCTGGTGGAAACCCTGGAAAACATCCGGGAACTGGACGGCCCCCAGTTCCTCCATGTGGTGACCACCAAGGGCAAAGGTTTCGCCCCGGCCGAGGCTGACCCTATCGGCTATCACGCCATCAACAAGATCGAACCGGTTCCCGCCACCAAACCGGAACCGGTACCGCCCCAGCCGGCCAGGCCCAAATACGCCAATGTTTTTGGCCAGTGGCTCTGTGATGCCGCCGAACAGGATGCACGGGTTGTCGGTATTACCCCCGCCATGTGCGAAGGCTCTGACATGCTGGCCTTTTCAGAGCGCTTTCCCGATCGCTATTTCGATGTAGCCATCGCCGAGCAGCACTCGGTCACCCTGGCCGCCGGCCTGGCCTGCGACGGCGCCAAACCGGTTGTTGCCATCTACTCCACATTCCTGCAGCGGGGCTACGACCAGCTGGTTCACGATGTGGCCATCCAGAACCTGGATGTGCTGTTTGCCATTGATCGTGCCGGTCTGGTTGGCGAGGACGGTCCGACCCACGCCGGCGCCTTCGACATCAGCTACCTGCGCTGTATTCCCAACATGGTCATCATGACCCCGTCCGATGAAAACGAGACCCGCCAGCTACTTCATACCGGGCTCCAGTTCCAGGGGCCGGCCGCTGTCCGCTATCCCCGGGGTACGGGGCCAGGAGCCGAAATCCAGCAGCAACTGACCGCCCTGCCACTGGGCAAGGGGCGCCGGGTTCTGGAAGGCCGGGATATCGCCATTCTCAACTTCGGAACGCTGCTGACACCGGCACTGGAAGCGGCCAGGGCTCTGGGCGCCACGGTTGCCGACATGCGTTTCGTCAAGCCACTGGATGAGGAGCTGATACTGGCGCTGGCAGAACAGCATCAGTTACTGGTTACTCTGGAAGAAAATACCATTGCAGGCGGGGCAGGCAGTGCGGTGACGGAATTTCTAAATGGCTGCGAGGTCACGGTTCCGGTATTGCAGCTGGGATTGCCCGATACCTTTATTGACCATGGCAAACACAGCGAGCTGCTGAGCAGCTGTGGTCTGGATGCCGCCGGCATACAGGCGGCGATCGGCAAACGCATGCAGAACCTGCAGCAACAGAAACTGAAGGCGGCCCGTTAAACAGGGCCGGCCCTGCAACCCGGCCCCTCAGTTAGCCGGCTGGTAGGTTACAGGGCCTGAAGTATCAGCTTTCCGGATCGTCGTCCTGGTGGGTTTCCAGCCAGTGCCCAAGCTTGCTTTGCTTGGTGTCCAGATAACGCTCATTGTGCACGTTGCGCCCCACTCTCAGGGGCACCCGTTCCACCACCTCGATGCCGTAGGATGACAGGGCATTCACTTTCCGGGGATTGTTGGTCATCAGCCGCAGGCGCCGGATGCCCAGATGCTCCAGCATATCCTTGCACATGCTGTAGTCCCGCAGATCCGCCGCAAACCCGAGCTGTTCGTTGGCCTCTACAGTATCAGCCCCCTGATCCTGCAGATGGTAGGCGCGAATCTTGTTGAGAAGACCGATACCACGACCTTCCTGACGCAGGTACAGAAGTATCCCCCGGCCTTCCCGAGCAATGCTGCGCAGGGCTTCCTCAAGCTGGTAACCGCAGTCACAGCGCATGCTGTACAGGGCATCGCCGGTCAGGCATTCAGAGTGGGTGCGGGCCAGAACCGGCTCGTCACCGCTCAGATCACCCAGCGTCAGGGCAACGTGTTCCTTTCCCGTATCCAGTTCTTCAAAGCCATGCATATCAAACACCCCGAACGGGGTCGGCAACCGGCAGGTCTGGATGTAACGAACAGCCACAGTCTTTCCTCGTGGTTCAGTCAATCGGGGCGCGCATTCTATCACGCGGCTGGCCCCATAGCGTAATTTTGGCACTGTAGCTCTTCAGGCCAGTGTGCGGTATCCGGAATTCAACTGACGGCCGCCATACCCGCTCAGGCGTCAGTGGATGCACCGGCCACCCAGTGACCGCTGCGGCCACCTTTCTTCTCCAGCAGGCGAACCGAGGCAATCTCCATACCCCGGTCTACCGCCTTGCACATGTCATAGAGAGTCAGGGCTGCAACACTGGCTGCCGTCAGCGCCTCCATCTCGACACCGGTACGCCCTGCCAGCTTGCACAGGGTCCGTACCTGTACCGAGGCCCCGTCAGCGCCGGGACTCAGCTCCACCTTTACCGAGGTCAGGTTGAGGGCATGACACAGGGGAATCAGGTCATAGGTTTTCTTGGCAGCCATGATGCCGGCAATACGGGCAACCGCCAGCACATCCCCTTTCGGGTGATCACCGGCAATAATCATCTGCAGGGTCTCCGGTGCCATGCGGATAATTGCCTCGGCCCGGGCTTCTCTTTCTGTCACCGTCTTGTCGGTGACATCCACCATACGGGCCTCGCCCTTGGCATCCAGATGGGTAAGTTTGCTCATGGTTTCTCCCGTACAGGTCCAGACAGAACAGTGATTGCTGCAGACCGGGCAGCATACCAGAGTTGACGCCCCTTGCCGCTGATAACCATCAGTTTTGGGGCCACCAGAAGCCGATCCCGGCAACACCCTGACCGCCATGTTCACGGGCCAGAGCAATGTCATCCGCCGACAGCCCGCCCAGTCCATACACGGGCATTCCCGCGCCACCGGCACAGTCCCTGAACCCAGGCCAGCCAATCCCGCTAACGCCGGGATGGCTGGCGGTTGCCCGCACCGGCCCCAGGGTGGCGTAGTCCGCCCCCAGCTTGCGGGCCTGTTCCAGCTGGCCGGCATCATGACAGGAAACTCCCAGCCAGGCCTGCGGCGGCACCGGCCGGGACGACAGCCGGGCCGCCTCCCGCCAGGGCAGATGCAGACCTGCCGCCCCCGGCACCTGCGCAAACCGCTCAGGATTACCGTGAACCAGCAGTCCGGTTTCCGATGCCCGGCACACGGCCATCGCCTGTTCTGCCAGTTGCAGATACTCGCTGTCAGCCAGTTCCGGAGCCCGCAGAATCACCAGGGGATGAGCTCCCCTTGCCAGTGCCCCAGCCAGCCGGGTCACCCCCTCATCCACTCGGCTTATGGCGCCGGTCACCGCCAGTATCCGGGGCAGCTTCAGGGCCCGGATAATGGGCCGGTTGGCTACCGGAAAATCGTCATCCTTCAGAGTCTCCGGCTGCAGCCAGGCTACCTCCTGGCCTTCGCGGCCCACAGCAGCCCCCCGGGACTCCTGGCTGCTCCAGACATCCAGAAACACCTGGCGATCACCATAGTCATGGCTGATGCAGATTACCGGCTCCAGGGACGCCTCAGGGATTCTCAGACCGGTTTCCTCATACAACTCCCGCACCAGTGCCTGCTGCACTGTTTCCCCCGGCTCCACCTTGCCCCCGGGAAACTCCAGAAGACCGCCCTGGTGGACATGCTTTGGCCGACGGGCAATGAGCACCCGGCCTTCCCGGAAAATGGCAGCCACCGCCACATGAAGAGCACCGGCCGGAAGCGTGTTTCCCTGGGCCATGATCAGGTCCGGTACTCACCGTTGATGGTGACGTAATCATGGGACAGATCGCAGGTCCACACGGTTTCCCTTACCTGGCCCCGGTTCAGCTCCACCCGGATGGTAATATCCTGCTGGTCCATCACCGCCTGGCCCCGCTCTTCGGAGTAATCATCGGCACGGCCGCCGTTGCGAACCAGGCACACATCCCCCAGATAGATTTCCAGAGCATCCAGGTCCAGGTTCTCCACACCGGCCCGGCCCACAGCGGCCAGAATCCGGCCCCAGTTGGGGTCTGAGGCGAAAAATGCAGTTTTCACCAGCGGTGAATGGGCCAGGGTATAGGCAACATCCAGAGCTTCCCTGGTACCTGCTGCGCCACATACGTCGATGGTGATGAACTTGGTGGCCCCTTCACCGTCCCGGACAATGGCCTGAGCCAGCTCCACAAAAACCTTTTCCAGGGCCGCCCGCAGTGCCGGAAGCTCCGGACTGTCGGCGGTGATTTCCGGACCGCCGTACTGGCCACTGGCGATCAGCATGCAGGCATCGTTGGTGGAGGTGTCCCCATCCACAGTGATTCGGTTGAAAGACTTTTCACCCAGCTCCGAGGCCAGGGTCTGCAACAGTCCCGGCTCAATACGGGCATCGGTAGCGATAAAGCCCAGCATGGTGGCCATATTCGGACAGATCATGCCGGAACCCTTGCTGATACCGGAGATAGCCACCTTGTGCCCGCCCAGCTCCAGCTGACAGGATGCCCCTTTGGGGCGGGTATCCGTGGTCATGATGCCTTTGGCCGCTTCCGCCCAGTTGTTGTCTGACAGATCCGCCAGCGCTGCTGGAATGGCCGGAACAATCACATCCACCGGCAAAGGCTCACCAATCACGCCAGTGGAAAACGGCAGTATCTCTTCTGGGCTGACACCGGCCTCTGTGGCCAGAGCTTCACAGCAGGCCAGAGCATCCCGGATGCCCGCCTCACCGGTACCGGCATTGGCATTACCGGTATTGATCAGCAGATAGCGGGGCACCTGCCCGGCCAGATGCTTGCGGCTCACGGTTACCGGAGCTGCGCAGAACTGGTTCTGGGTGAAGATACCGCCGACACGGCTCCCCGGTGCCAGTTCAAAGACCACCAGATCCTTACGCCCGGGGGTTTTGATACCCGCGCTTGCACAGCCAGTTTTGACACCCGCTACCGGAAAAAATTCGGGTAATGCCCCGGGACCTACTGCCATTGCTCTTCTCCTGTGACTCGGCCTGGAAACAGGCCTGTAAAACGACAAAACCCGCAGCCCGATTGATTCGGGTTGCGGGTCTTCAAGATTTCCTCAGTGCCGGCGATCAGCTGACCTTGCCATGACACTGCTTGTATTTTTTGCCAGACCCGCACGGACATGGCTCATTTCGCCCTACCTTGCGATCCTGTCGGACAAAGGTCTCCGGAGCACCCGGCTGAGCCCCTTCTTCCGGGCTCTCACCGGCAGCGGCACTGGCAGCGTCATGCTGCATACGTGCCTGGGCCAGCTCCCGGTCCAGCTCTTCCTTCCGGCGTCGCTCAATCTCGTCCATCTCTTCCTGGCTCTGGACCCGGACATTACACAGGATGCGGACCACATCCCGCTTCATGGCTTCCAGCATGTCCTCAAACAGGTTGAACGCTTCCCGCTTGTATTCCTGCTTCGGATTCTTCTGGGCATAGCCGCGCAGATGAATGCCGCGACGCAGGTGGTCCATATTCGACAGATGCTCTTTCCACAGGGTGTCCAGCACCTGCAGGAACACCTGCTTCTCGAACTTGCGCATGGGCTCGGAGCCAGCGATTTCTTCCTTGGCCTTATAGGCAGCAACAATTTCATCAAGGATCTTCTGTCGCAGACTCTCTTCATAGAGCTTGGAGTCTTCCTCCAGCCAGGCCTGAATCGGCAGCTCAATGGCCATCTCTGACTTGAGCTGGGACTCCAGACCGGCAACGTCCCACTGCTCCGGCATGCTCTGGGGCGGAATGAATTCGCTGATCAGGGAATCCACCACATCGGCGCGGATGGATTCAATCATCTCCGACACATCGTCGGAGCCCATCACTTCATTCCGCTGCTCGTAGATCACCGTACGCTGATCATTGGCGACATCGTCGTATTCCAGCAGGGTTTTCCGCATATCAAAGTTGCGGCCTTCCACCTTGCGCTGGGATTTCTCGATGGCATTGGTCACCATCCGGTGCTCAATGGCTTCGCCTTTCTTCATGCCCATGGCCTGCATCAGGCTTTTCACCCGGTCAGGGGCAAAAATCCGCATCAGGTTATCTTCCAGGGACAGGAAGAACCGGGATGATCCCGGGTCGCCCTGACGTCCGGCGCGACCACGCAGCTGGTTGTCGATCCGGCGGGATTCATGGCGTTCGGTGCCGATAATATGCAGGCCACCGGCTTCCAGTACCTGGTTATGCTGCTCTGCCCATTCCTGCTTGATGCGTTCCACATCGGCGTCGGTGGGATTTTCCATGGCAGCCACTTCGTATTCCCAGTTACCGCCAAGAACGATATCGGTACCACGACCGGCCATATTGGTGGCTATGGTCACCGCCCCTGGACGTCCGGCCTGGGCAACGATCATGGCCTCGGACTCATGCTGCTTGGCGTTCAGTATCTTGTGCTCGATACCGGCCTTCTTCAGCAGCATGGACAGCAGCTCGGACGCTTCGATGGACGCAGTACCCACCAGAATCGGGCGACCTTCCGCAGTCACATCCTTGATTTCATCAATGATGGCGTGGAATTTCTCTTCCTGGGTCAGATACACCAGGTCGTTGTAATCAATACGCTGAATGGGTTTGTTGGGCGGAATGACCACCACATCCAGGCCGTAGATTTCCCGGAATTCGAAGGCTTCGGTATCCGCAGTACCGGTCATGCCAGCAAGCTTTTCGTACAGCCGGAAATAGTTCTGGAAGGTGGTCGAGGCCAGAGTCTGGCTCTCGGCCTGGATGCGCACACCTTCTTTGGCTTCCACAGCCTGGTGCAGACCTTCACTCCAGCGCCGGCCCGGCATGGTGCGGCCAGTATGCTCATCCACAATGACCACCTGGCCACCCTGAACGATGTAGTCAACATCCTTCTGGAACAGGTGATGGGCACGCAGAGCTGAATGCACATGGTGCAGCAGGGACAGGTTGGCCGCAGAGTACAGGCTTTCGCCTTCTTTCAGCAGCTGACGGCTGAGCAGCAGATGTTCGACTTTTTCATGGCCGCGTTCCGTGAGCTCCACCTGCCGGCTTTTCTCATCGATGGTGAAATCACCGGTGGGCTCACCATTTTCGGGCGCCTCGCCTTTCTCAAGGCTCGGGATCAGAGTGTTGATGGCCTTATACATCTCGGAGCTGTCTTCTGCAGCACCGGAAATAATCAGCGGGGTGCGGGCTTCGTCGATGAGGATTGAATCCACCTCATCCACGATGGCGTAATGAAGCCCCCGCTGTACCTTGTCTGCGGTACTGAAGGCCATGTTGTCCCGCAGATAATCGAATCCGAATTCGTTATTGGTACCGTAGGTAATATCGGCCTGATAGGCGGCGCGCTTTTCTTCCGGTGACTGGCCAGCGACGACTACGCCCACTTCAAGACCCAGGAAGCGGTACAGTTTGCCCATCCAGTCAGAGTCACGGCGGGCCAGGTAGTCATTCACCGTAACCACGTGAACACCCTTGCCCGGCAGAGCGTTGAGATAGACCGGGGCGGTGGCTACCAGGGTCTTGCCCTCACCGGTTTTCATTTCCGCTATGCGGCCCTCATGGAGGGTGATGCCGCCAATCAGCTGGACATCATAATGGCGCATGCCCATAACCCGGCGACTGGCTTCCCGAACTGTGGCAAAAGCCTCCGGGAGCAGGTCATCCAGGGTCTCGCCCTGTTCCAGACGCTGACGAAATTCAGCGGTCTTGCCTTGCAACTCGGTGTCAGACAGATTGCCGAACGCTTCCTCAAGTTCATTAATGTGCGACACCGATTTCTGCATTCGCTTGATTTCTCTGGCATTTTTACTGCCGAACATCTT
>JBFHSI010000124.1:0-9745 GCA_041591245.1 Marinobacter sp. | reverse complement strand
GTAGCTAGCGTGTTATCAGACACTCCAAGCGGCAATTCCCGGGAGTTTCTGAGGAAGGTTCCGAGATCGGGCGAGTTAAAACACATACTCAATGAATATTAATTATCACTAACAAACGAAAACCCATAACAGTCAATCAATGCTCCTGGTCACAGAAATAGGGAGCTGTGCCCAAATCCTTGCAGAATATAGGTGTTATTTGGCATTGTTGGCCTTCACGGTCATGCTGTATCAATAAGTTACGACCCTTCACCACCAAAGACCGGTTCGGATGACAGGTCTGATTTAACCCATCGAAAGGAAATTTTCTATGAACCTGAAAACTGCCGTTTCCGCCATCCTGCTTTCTGCCGCCGTCAGCACCCCGGTGCTGGCACAGATGGACGTTGAAGACCAGATTGAAACCCGCAAAGCCGCCTTCCAGTTTGCGGCCTGGAATATGGGCAAAATCAAGGCTCAGGCCGTGGAAGAGTCGGTAGCCTATAATCAGCAGCAGATGGTGGCGGCAGCAAACGCCATCGCCGCAGTTGCCAACTCAGGACTCGGAGCCCTGTTCGGTCCGGGCACAGGTATGGACCAGGCTGATAACACCAAGCTCAAGCCGGAATTCTTCGATCAGCCGGACACAGCCCGGGAAGTGGCGGTCAAATTCGCCCAGGAAGCCACCAAGCTGCAGACTGTAGCCACCAGTGGCGACAAGGCTGCGCTGGCCCGGCAGTTCAGTGCCGTGGGTCAGAGCTGCAAAGGCTGCCACGACAAGTTCCGGGCCAAATAATCACTGCCGGATCAACTCACCACCCCAGATCCTGGGGTGGTGCCGGTGGCGGCGCCAGCAGTCCTCCGGTAGCAACCCATACCACAGCCGCCGCTATGGCAACGGCCAGCAGAAATCCGATCACACCACCTCCTGCAGCATCCTTCGCCTCAACCCCGTCCGGCACTTCCTTGTAACCGGTAATCATGGGCTTCACCAGGTTGGTTTTTTTCACGTGTATATAGAACATGACGGCCAGCACATGCAGGGCAATCACCCCGTACAGGAACCATTCACTCAGGTGGTGCCAGTGGGTAAAGGTATCGTTCCAGTCCGTGGACACGGCCCGGTACAGGGGACCATTAAAGGCAATTTCATCGGTGGCAAACAGGCCGGTCAGGGCCTGGAAAGCAAACATGGCCATCAGCAGCAGAACTGACAGCGCACCCAGTGGATTGTGGCCCAGCCCCTGCCAGTCCCCTTTCAGGTAGGCAATCACCGCCGAAGGCCCCCGGACAAACTGGCTAAACCGGGCATAGGTTGAACCGGTAAACCCCCACACCAGCCGGAAGCTCAGCAGCCCCAGAACCGACAGCCCGAAGCGCTCGTGCCAGACCATCCAGGTCCCCCCCAGCTTGACCGTGGCAATAGCCCCGAACACGGCGATCACCAGCAGCCAGTGAAACACCCGGACCGGCAGATCCCACAACCTGATTGTCCTCATTATCTCCCACCTTTATCTTTCAAGCATTTGAACCAGAAAGACAAATTAACATACCCAGGGTGCAGCCGGACATCCGGACGATCAGCAATTTCCCGTAACCGGCAGGCGGGAGTGGACGCACCAGCCCCTTATCGATATTTCCGAATAATCTAAGCTTATTAATTCATTTTTTAAGTGCTTTATTTCCATATAGTCTATCCATATAACTTTTTGTGGAGACGTCATCATGTGGAAGGGGCTGGGGCTCTGTGTGCTTCTGACGGCAGGTGGTTTCGGGCTGGTCCAGATACCGGCGGTGCACCAGACCGGCATTAGCCCGCTGGTGTTTGCACTGCTGCTGGGGCTGGTTTTCGGGAACCTTCCTTCAAGTCGTGGGATTCAGGGGCTGGACCCAGGCCTGAAATTCTCCACCCGCTGGCTGTTACGCAGCGGAATCGTGTTATTTGGTCTGTCCCTGACCATCAACGAAATCCTGGCCCTGGGGCCGAGAATTGTCATTCTGGATATTCTGGTGATCAGCTCCGTGCTGGTTGTCGGCTATCAGCTGGGTACCCGCTGGCTGAAGCTGGACCCGGAAACGGCTTTGCTGACCAGTGCCGGCAGCGCCATCTGCGGTGCGGCAGCAGTACTGGCGACAGAAACCACCATCCGGGCCAGGCCGGCGGCCACCGCCATGGCCGTGGCCACGGTGGTTCTGTTCGGCACTCTGGCCATGGTGGTCTACCCTATGCTGTTTCCGGTTCTGGGCTGGGATCAGGGGCTTTACGGGGTGTATATCGGAGCCACCATTCACGAAGTCGCCCAGGTGGTGGCCGCCGGTGATGCAGTGGGTTCTGCAGCTCTGGCCAACGCGGTTATCGTCAAGCTGGTGCGGGTCATGCTGCTGGTGCCGGTACTGCTGATAATCGGCCAGTGGTGGCTGCGGCGCGCGCCCTGCGAGGGCGCCGAGGACAATGGGGGTGAAGGTGGCAGGCGCCTGACCATCCCCTGGTTTGCATTCGGGTTTATTGCCATGGTGCTGGCCAACAGTGTGATTACCCTGCCTGCGCCCCTGCATCAGACGCTGGTACTGGCGGGACAGATTGCCCTGACCATGGCCATGGCAGCACTGGGCTACGAAACCCGCATGGAGAAGTTGCGCAGCCTGGGCCTGAAGCCGTTTGTGCTGGCTCTGATACTGTTTACGCTGCTGATCGCGGAAGGCCTGCTGCTGACCCCGCTGATTATGCAGGGGTAAGACTGGCTTCCGCCTCCTGGCACCAATCCGCCGGCACCGAATCCTTCAGGTGCCGCAGAAAGGCTCGGACCCGCCGGGGCAGAATGCCATGGCCGTAGAGCAGGGATACCGGCAACACCGGTCCCTGCCAGCCCGCCAGGCACGGTTCGAAGTCTCCGGGGTGGGCGGCCAGGCGCCGTTGCGCCAGCCAGTGGGGTACCAGCCCCAGGCCCTGGCCCCTGGCGATGGCATCCCCCTGCAGACAGAACTGATCCACCGTCAGCGACCGCTCCGGTGTACTCAGCACATGGCTGCCCAAACGGGGGTGCCTCAGGGTCACTTCCTCCCCGCCGGCCGCCAGCACATCCACCCATATGTGATCCTTCAGATCCTCCGGGGACTGGGGCCGGCCATAACGGGCAAAATAGTCCCTGTGGCCGTATATACCCTGGGTCAGTTGTCCCAGCTGCTCCTTGCGCATTCCGGTATCACCGGTGTGACCAAGCCAGATATTGACGCTGTCGGAGCTGTCCGGAAACGGGCTGCTGAGGGTACTGACCGAAACCTGTACCCCCTCATGCCTGGCCAGAAAAGACTCCACCACTGCGAAAAACCAGCCCCGGACAAACGCCTCATGGCAGCACAGTTCCAGCCTGCCACAGACCTCTTCCCGGAGTTCGTCCAGCGCCTCCCGGCCCTGGAGCGCCAGCTCCAGAATCTCGCTGCTGTAGCGGTAAAACACCCGGCCGGCCTCGTTGGCGGCAATACGCCGGGACTGCCGGCTCAGCAGGGGCTGACCAACCCCCTCTTCCAGCTGACGGATTCTCCGGCTCAGGGTGGACTTGGGCAGATTCAGCTCCCGGGCACTCGCGGTCAGGCTTCCGCTGTTCACCACAGAAACAAAGGCTTCCAGTTCTTTCAGGTCATACATGGGAAGTGCTGTTCCATTTTCTGCAACATTTCGTGCCAATCTATCAGCTTAAAAAACGTAATGCGAACTATTATCATTGCATTCGCTTCCGGGCAAGCATCCGCAGCCCCTGTTTCACCACTTCCCGCAATGGAGTTTTCCATGCTCAACCGTTTATTCATGCATCCGGGCAGATCCGGTTTCTGCCGTATTCTGGCACTGCTGACCTTACTCGTCGCCAACACCGCCCATTCCCAATCCCGCAGCATTTCCACCGCCTATGGTGAAGTCACCGTGAGCGGCCAGCCGGAACGCATAGTGACCCTGTATGAAGGCGCTCTGGATGCCGCCATCGCCATGGGGGCCAGCCCGGTGGGTGCCGTGGTTACCCGCGGAGGCAACAGCACCGCCGACTATATCCGGCCCCGGGCCGGCGCCGCCCAGATCGTCGGCACGCCCGGTGAATTCAATCTGGAGGCAATTATTGGCCTGACCCCGGACATCATTCTGGCCCCCAGCCACCTGAACAAGGACCAGTACCAACTGCTGTCCCGGATCGCCCCCACCATCGTTCCCCATGTGCCGGCTTTCACCGCCGATACCTGGAAACAGGAAACCCGCCTGTACGCCGCCGCCCTGGGTCGGGTCCGTGAAGGCGAAGCGGCCATCACCAGGGTTGAGGACAAGATCCGGGACATGGCCCAACTGCTGGATTCAACCCTGTCGCCGGAACAGCAGGGGGCCAGCCTGGTCCGCTGGATGCCCCAGGGGCCCCTGATGATGAACACGGGGCTCTTCTCTGCCACCCTGCTGGAAGCGGTCGGGTTCCGTATGGACGATGCCGGCATTGTCAAAGCCGGTCGTCCCCACAGCCATCCCCTGAGCCTGGAAAACCTCCATCTGATCGACCAGCACTGGCTGTTTCTGGCCACCCTCAACGCCGATGGCAAGGAAGCCCTGGCAGCGGCCCGCACCTCGCCGGCGTTCGAACGCCTGCAGGCGTCCCGGGAAAACCGGGTTATCACCGTGGATGGCCAGCTCTGGACCAGCGCCTCCGGCCCCATTGCCGCAGAGGCCATTCTTGACCAGCTCCGGGCTGCGGTGAGCGCCGGACAGGTCCAGCCCTAGACGCCGGCCATGACCAACACCACCCGTTACGCCCTGCTCTGGCTGCTGTTGGCCACCGTTTGCCTGCTGTCCCTGCTGCTGGGCGCCGGCGCGTCCGGTATCCAGGATGCCTTTGCGGTTATTGCCGGCCAGGGCAGTGACGAGGTCCGGTTCATGGTGATGGAGTTGCGCCTGCCCCGACTGGTGATCGGCCTGGTCACCGGCCTGGCACTGGGAGTGGCTGGCGCCCTGCTGCAAACCCTGACCCGCAACCCCCTGGCCGAGCCCGGATTGCTGGGAGTCAGTGCAGGCAGCGCCTTCGCAGTGGCTCTGGCCATTCTCATGGGTGCCAGCACAGCGACCCTGACCACCCTGGTGTCCCAGACCGGTGCCCTGGCAGGCTGTGCACTGGTACTGGCGGCCACCCGCATTCCCGGTGTCGGCCAGGATCCCATACGCCTGGTTCTGGCCGGTGCCACCCTGACCGGGCTGCTGCTTTCTCTCACCTCCCTGCTGATGCTTATGGACCAGCGTGCCGCCGATGAAATCCGTTTCTGGGTAACCGGCAGTATTGCCGGAAAACGCTGGCCCCAGCTGGGGGCTGCACTGCCATCCATGGCCCTGGCAGCAGCACTGGTGATTGGCATCGCCCGCCCCCTGGCATCCCTGGCCCTGGGCGAGAAAGTGGCAACCGGGCTGGGCCACCTCCCGGGCCTTATCCGTATTCTGGTTATTGTCGTGGTGGCACTGCTGGTGGGCGGCGCCACCGCCCTGGCCGGGCCTCTGGCATTTGTCGGCCTGGTGGTGCCCTTTGCAGCCCGGGCGCTGGGGGGCGCGGACATCCGCAAAACCCTCTGGTTCTGCCTGCCAATCGGGCCCACGGTGATCATTGCCGCCGATACCCTGTCCCGACTGCTGGCCAAACCCTCGGAACTGCCCCTGGGGGTGATCACCGCCCTGATCGGAGCACCGGTACTCATGGTCATTGTGCGCAGCCGGAGGGTGCCCAGCCTATGACCCTGTCCGCCCGCCCGCTCAGCCCCGCAGACTCCGGGGCATCTGCCAGCAGACCCTGGAGCCACCGGCTGTGGCAACCGCAACACTGCTATTGGAGCCGGTTTCCGGACCCGCGCCCGGTACTGGTAAATCTGGGGTTTGCCACTGTTCTGGTCATCATTGCCGGCCTGTACCTGGCCACGGGCACCCTGTCCCTGAGCCTGCCCGAAGTGGTCCATAGTCTGCTGGGGCAGGGCTCTGCCATGCACCAGTTTGTTATTACCGAACTGCGCGGTCCCCGACTGCTGGCCGCCATGTTTACCGGAGCGGGCCTGTCCCTGGCCGGCTGTCTGATGCAGACCCTGGCCCGCAACCGGCTGGCCACGCCCGGCATTATCGGTATCGACAATGCGGCCACCGCCTTCGCCGTCGCCTCGGTGGTGGGCACCGGTATCAGCCTTGCCCCCCAGGCCATGGCCCTCACCGGAGCCGCCTGCGCCACCGCCCTGGCCTTCGGACTGGCGGGGGCCACCGGCACCCGGGGCTACCGGTTCATTATTGCCGGCCTCGCCATTGGCGCCATTTCCGGTGCCGTCACCCAGGTCATGCTCAGCACCGTGGCTCTGGATACCGCCAATGCGGCCTATCCCTGGACCGTTGGCAGTCTCAACAGCCGCTCCGCCGGCTCGGTGCAGATTCTCGGATACGGGCTGGCACTGTGTTACCTGCTGGCGCTGTTGCTCCGGCGTTCACTGGCAACGCTGCAGTTCCCGGAAGCCGTTACCACAGCACTGGGCGTCCATCCCGGCAGGGTCCGCCTGGGCGGGCTGGTGCTGTCGGTTCTGCTCACCGGGCTAGCGGTTTCCGTAGCCGGCCCGGTGGGGCTGGTTGCCCTGATCGCACCGGAGCTGGCGCGCACTTTCAATCGCCCGGGACATATTCCTGTAACCGCCTCGGCTCTGGCCGGAGCTACCCTGATGACCCTGTCCGATCTGGCGGGACGGACCCTGGCCGCCCCTCTGGAAATCCCCGTCGGCATTGTTACCGCCCTGGCCGGAAGCCCCTTTCTGCTCTGGATACTGTTACGAAAATCACCGGATATCCGCCCATGACCACCTCACTATCTGTATCCTGCCCGTCACCGCTGGCGGCCCGCCAACTGGCCCTGGCCCATGATGGCCACACCATCATTCCGGGCCTGGATCTGGCCCTGCCCACAGCCCAGGTGACCGCCATCGTGGGCCCCAACGGCTGTGGCAAATCCACCCTGCTCAATGGCCTGGCCCGCATTCACAAACCCAGCAACGGCACCGTGGTGCTGGACGGTGCCGACATCCACCGCCTTCCGGCCCGGGAGGTAGCCCGCAAACTGGCACTTCTGCCCCAGGACAACAGTGCGCCGGAGGGGCTGACCGTGGCCGACCTGGTGCGCTTCGGTCGCCACCCCCACCAGAGCTGGCTGCAGCAGTGGTCAGCGGAGGATCAGCAGGCGGTCAACCGGGCCCTGGCGGCAGCGGATGTCACGGACCTGTCGGAACGGCCCCTGGATACCCTGTCCGGGGGCCAACGCCAGCGCGCCTGGATTGCCATGAGCATTGCCCAGGAAACCCCCTTGCTGCTGCTGGATGAACCCACTTCCGCTCTGGATCTGGGGCATCAGATTGAGGTGTTTGAACTGATCCGGACCCTGGCGGCACAGGGCAAGACCATTGCCATGGTGGTACACGACCTGGCCAGTGCCTGCCGTTATGCCGACCATATTGTGGCCATGTGCTCCGGGACGGTGATCGGCCAGGGCCGGCCCGGGGAAGTGGTCACTGTCCCGCTGATTGAACAGCTTTATGGCGTTACCTGCGACCTGCTGGAGGATCCGGCCACCGGCAGCCCGGTACTGGTGAATATCCGCCGGCTGTAACCGGACTTTCGGCATCATCCTATTCGCACTGAATCCCCGAGTCCGGCAGAATGGTTGCAGCGCTCTGCCTCCGTGCGACTTGTGGAAGGATTCTGGTCATGTATTGCCGGGTTATTGTCATGTTTCTGCTGCTATCTGCCCCGGCAACACTGGCCGCAGACCCCGCCCGCTCCTGGGCTCTGTTTGCCGACAATGACCTGTTTTCCCCCAGCCCCACCGACCGGGACTACACCGGCGGCAGCGGCCTGTCCTATTCCGGGCCGGAACTGGAAGGCCGCTGGAATCTGCCGCGCCGCCTTCTGGGCGGCCTGAACCGGCTGCTGTTTGACGGTGCCCTGGCCCGGGAGCACGGGCTTAACTCCTCCCTGGAAATCGGTATCTACGGTTTTACCCCGGATGACATCAAACGGGCCGATATCATTGCCGGTGAACGGCCCTATTCCAGCCTGGTGTATATTTCCGCCAGCAGGAACTACCAGCAACCCGGCAGCCGCAACAGCTGGAGCACCTCCCTGACCCTGGGCGCCCTGGGCCTGGACCTGTTCGAATCCGGCCAGAATGCCATTCATCCCATCGTCGGCAGCGACGATGCCAATGGCTGGGGGCACCAGATTTCCGACGGTGGAGAGGCCACCCTGCGCTATTCGGTGGCCTACCACGATTACCTGCCAACCCGGAGCCCGGAAGCCAGATTCAAGTTCACCTATTTCGGGTCTGCCGGTTACCTGACCGAAGCCGGGGCCGCCCTGGTATTCCGGGACGGGCTGATATCCTCCCCGGACAACCGCTTCAACCCGGAGCTGGGTGCCTATGGCGAAAGGGCCCAGATAACCGCAGCAGGGAGCGCGCCGGAGAACTATTTCTGGGGTGGCGTTGCCATCAAGGCCCGTCTGTATAACGCCTTTCTGGAGGGACAGTTCCGGCACAGCGACCACACCATCAGCCACAGTGATCTGAACCACGTCATTGCCGAAGCCTGGGTGGGCTATACCCACTCCCTGTCCGCCAGCTACAAACTGAGCTATTTCCTCCGTGTCCAGAGTCCGGAGATCCGCACTGGCGAAGCCAGTCGCGTCGTGTCCTGGGGTGGGTTCGTTCTGAGTCACACCATCAACTGACCGTCAGCCCCGCAGATCAGCGGCCCGCCCTTATCCCGGAATATTCCCCCGCCGGTTCCCAGCCGCCCGGTGTCCCGATATTATTTGCAGATGAAAAGTATAATAAAACACGATTCTTCCACCCCTCCCAGGCTGCGCACCATGCGTCGCAACGGTCTGGCCCGGCGTTACCTGTTCAGCGCCCTGCTGATTGCCCTGGTACCTCTGGGGCTGCTGGCCATGGTTTACGACACCCAGTATGTGCGTGCCCTGGACAAGGTTACCGAGAGCCGCACCAATGCCCGCCTGTCCGGCGCCGAGAACCTGTTGAGAACCTTTTTGCAGGAACGTATTTACGAACTGGAAAGCCTTGCCGACAGTCCCGAAATCTTTGAATGGCTGTCCGCCGCCAGGCCCGGCGACCAGCCCGGGCAGGCCATGGAGGCAGAACTGCGGCAGCAACTGGACAGCCCCCATGTGTACGGAGTGGTGACCAAACCCGGCCACTTCCTGCAGCCCCAGTGGCATATGACGGAAACCCTGCTAAACGGTGTCACCCTGGCGGAACTGCCGGTCACCCGGATTGACGGGGCGGAACTGCTGGGCCCGGTACTGCCCAGTGATGAACGCCCCGGCTGGGTCATTCTCCGGCTCTCCCCCGGCGGCTTCAGCCCGGCCCCGGAGGCCTGGATCGGGCTGGTGGTCCGCCTCGCCAGCCTCACCGAACAGATTCAGGACCTGGCCCTTCCTGGCCTGCAGACACCGCTGATTGTGCCACCCCAGAAGGTGTTCCTGACTCCGGTGGGCAATCTCAAGAAACAGGTTTCCTCCTCATCCAAGGACATTGTTTCCGGGGATTTCATCGAAGGCTGGCATATCCGCCTGCAATGGCTGGGAGACCCCTTGCTGGGCCCTCTGGAAGTTGCCCGCTTCGGTTTGCTGCTGCTGGCCTTTGCCGCCGCCCTGGCCATCATCTTTTTGTCCCGGCACCTGTCAAAACGGCTGCAGAAACAGGTCACCCCCCTG
>JBFHSI010000123.1:0-9748 GCA_041591245.1 Marinobacter sp. | reverse complement strand
GATGGGGGCAAAATTCCCTATCCGGGGCTGTTATTTCACGCGGGAGGAAAATGATCCGGCACAACAGAAAAAACATGCGGATTTTTTCTGTTGTCCGGTTGCTTTCGGCTCAGATGCCATTCGCCTGGTCTTCAACAAAGACATTATGGGGGCGCCAGTCAAAGGGCGTTCATTCAGCAAGCCGGGTTTAATGCTCGGATTTCAGGAGTCAGCTGACCTGAGCGCACAGCTGGAAGCCATTCTGCCCCTGTATCTGGCCAGTGGAACTGCCAGCCTGGCCACGATCGCAAAAGCAATGGGGTATTCCACCGGAACTTTCCGCAGACGGCTGAAAGACGCATCCATTTCTTTCAGTGATACCCTCAGTGCCGTCAGGCTTTCCCTCGCGAACCAGTATCTGGAAAGCACACACTACAGCATCGGGGATATCGCAGCCCTGCTGGGGTATGGCAATCAGAGTGCGTTCACACGAAGTTATATCCGCTGGTGTGGTATTACCCCAAGCCAGTACCGGCAAAACCTGAAACCTGCTTTAGCCTAGGTGCCTGGCAGATATTCGCCCCAGTGGTACAGGAGCTGGGGCATAGTGAACTATTACCGGGGTTGCGCCAGTTCTTCCAGTTTTTCAATGGTTGCCCGGGCCAGGGGTGAAAGCTCCGCCTGGTCGCTGTGGGCATAGTCAATCACCTGCTGCTTCATGCTGCGGGCCCAGAATTTTTTCAGGTGGTCCGCAGCCACGTCAGTTATTCTGTCTTCTTCTCCATGGTGCAGGTTGTTGGCGAGGATCTGGTCGATCATCTTGATCAGGTTATCCAGTTG
Organism: Marinobacter sp.; assembly: GCA_041591245.1. GTDB lineage: Bacteria > Pseudomonadota > Gammaproteobacteria > Pseudomonadales > Oleiphilaceae > Marinobacter. The sequence continues at coordinate 8,929 of JBFHSI010000123.1, read as the reverse complement.
CTTGTCTGTCACTTCTTGTTCTCCTGAGCAATGTCATCACCGGTCACATAGATTACATGGCGACCGGGGCGGGCGAAGCCGATCAGGTTCATGCCGCTGTTGCGGGCCTCGCGGATGGCAAGGGCGGTGGGGGCAGAGACCGCCACCAGGGTTCCTATGCCCACGCTGGCACTTTTCTGGACCATCTCGAAGCTGGCGCGGCTGGAGATCAGGGCGAAGCCGTCAGCAAAAGCCTGGCTGTCCTGTTCCCGCAGGCGCGCGCCGATCAGTTTGTCCAGGGCGTTATGACGGCCCACATCTTCCCGGGCCAGAACAATCCGGCCTGCGCTGTCACACCAGGCGGCGCCGTGGGTGGCTCCGGTCTGCATCTGCAGCGGCTGGTGGTTTTTCAGGGCGTTCAGGGCCGCCTGCACCGCGCTGCTGTCCGGTACAGGCCGGGCCGGAACCGGCTCCAGGGTTCGTACCACATGGGTCAGGGATTCGGTTCCGCACAGTCCGCAGCCGGTCCTGCCCGTCATGTTGCGCCGTTGCTCCCGCAGGCGGGCATAACAGTCGCCGGCAATATGCATATCCACTTCCACGCCGTCTTCACCGGGTTTGATTTCGGTGCTGCACAGCTGGTCCGGGCGCTGCAGAATGCCTTCACTGATGCTGAAGCCCAGGGCAAAGTCCTCAAGGTCGCAGGGGGACGCCATCATGACCGCATGGGATACACCGTTGTACACCATGGCCACCGGAACTTCTTCGGCAACCAGATCATGGCCAGGGGCACCGTCACTGCCTCCGTGGACGCTGACCCGGGCTTCCGACACAGGTGCCGAAGCGCCTGCAGTGACTACGGGATTCCGGTTCTCAGGTTGCAGATTCATGCTCGTCGTCCCGGTGGCCCATGGCCGGCTTCAGCAGCTCCTTCTGGTGTTTGTCAAAATCCACAAAGTTCTTTTGCCATTCCGATGGCTGTGACACCTTCTCCACCTGCACCGCCGTTACCTTGTATTCCGGGCAGTTGGTGGCCCAGTCCGAATTGTCGGTGGTGATCACGTTGGCGCCACTGCCGGGATGGTGGAAGGTGGTGTAAACCACGCCCGGAAGCATGCGGGTGCTGATCTTTGCCCGCAGCACTGTGTGGCCCACGCGGCTGCTGATGCCCAGCCAGTCGCCATCTTTCACGCCCCGCAATTCGGCATCGGTCGGGTGCAGTTCCAGCAGGTCTTCTTCGTGCCATTCGCTGTTGCTGGTGCGGCGGGTCTGGGCGCCCACGTTGTACTGGGAGAGGATGCGCCCGGTGGTCAGCAGCAGCGGGAAGCGGCGGCTGGTGCGCTCTTCTGTGGCCAGGTACTCGGTCACCGCAAAGCGGCCTTTGCCGATGGGGAAGTCCTCGGTATGCATGGTGGGGGTGCCGTCCGGATGCTGTTCGTTGCAGGGCCACTGGATGCTGCCCTGTTTCTCCAGCTTGTCATAGCTGACCCCGGTGAAGCTGGGGGTGAGCAGGGCAATCTCGTCCATGATTTCCGACGGATGGCTGTAGTTCATGGGGTAGCCCAGGGCGTTGGACAGAGCCATGGTCACCTGCCAGTCTTCCATGCCCGCGACGGGTTCCATTACCTTGCGCACCCGGTTGATGCGGCGTTCGGCATTGGTGAAGGTACCGTTCTTTTCCAGGAAGGTGGAGCCGGGCAGCAGCACATGGGCGTACTTTGCGGTTTCGTTCAGGAAGATGTCCTGCACGATCAGACAGTCCAGGGATTTCAGGGCAGCCTCAACATGCTGGGTATTGGGATCGGACTGGGCGATATCCTCGCCCTGCACATACATGGCCTTGAAGGTGCCGGCGATGGCGGCATCAAACATGTTGGGTATGCGCAGTCCCGGTTCATGGTCCAGCTCCACACCCCAGACCGACTGGAAGCGCTCGCGCACGGCCGGGTCGTTCACATGCTGGTATCCCGGCAGTTCATGGGGGAAGGAGCCCATGTCGCAGGAGCCCTGCACGTTGTTCTGGCCCCGCAGCGGGTTCACCCCGCCGCCTTCCTTGCCAATGTTGCCGGTGGCCAGGGCCAGGTTGGCAATGCCCATGACCATGGTGGAACCCTGGCTGTGCTCGGTAACTCCCAGACCATAATAGATGGCGGCATTCTCTGCACTGGCGTATACCCGGGCGGCTTCCCGGACCTTGTCGGCCGGTACTCCGGTGACCGCTTCCATGGCTTCCGGGGAGTTGCGTTCCTCGGCAATGAAACTGCGCCAGGCCCGGTAGGCTTCCGGATCACAGCGGTTATTGATGAAATCCGTATCTTCCAGGCCTTCGGTCACGATCACATGGGCCAGGGCATTGACCATGGCCACGTTGGTGCCCGGACGCAAGGGCAGATGCAGGCCTTCGCCACCATGGGGCGTGTTCAGAATGTCGGTACGGCGGGGGTCAATCACCACAAGTTTTGCCCCCTGGCGCAGGCGCCGGCGCATCAGTGAGCCGAACACCGGGTGGGCGTCGGTGGGGTTGGCGCCGATGACCATGATGGTGTCGGCCTTCATTACCGAGTCGAAGGTCTGGGTGCCCGCGGATTCCCCAAGGGTGGTTTTCAGGCCATAGCCGGTGGGGGAGTGGCATACCCGGGCACAGGTGTCGGTGTTGTTGTTGCCAAATGTGGCCCGCACCAGCTTCTGCACCAGGTAGGTTTCCTCATTGGTGCAGCGGGAGGAGGTGATGCCGCCGATGCTTTCACGGCCGTATCTGGCCTGGGTTTCCTTGAGTCTGCGGGCGGCGAACTCCAGAGCCTGCTCCCAGGACACCACCTGCCAGGGATCGTTGATGGATTCGCGGATCATGGGCTCGCGGATACGGTCCTTGTGGGTGGCGTAGCCAAAGGCAAAGCGGCCTTTGACGCAGGAGTGGCCGTGGTTGGCGGCGCCACCCTTGTAGGGCACCATGCGCACCAGCTGATCGCCTTTCATTTCTGCCTTGAAGGAGCAGCCCACGCCGCAATAGGCGCAGGTCGTCACCACGCTGTGTTCCGGCTGGCCCGCCTCGATCACGGATTTTTCCATCAGGGTGGAGGTGGGGCAGGCCTGGACACAGGCGCCGCAGGACACGCATTCGGAATCCATGAAGGCTTCGCTTTGCCCGGGGGAAACCCTGGAGTCAAAGCCCCGGCCTTCGATGGTCAGGGCAAAGGTGCCCTGGACTTCTTCGCAGGCCCGGACGCAGCGGGAGCAGACAATGCATTTGCTGGGGTCAAAGCTGAAATAGGGGTTGGAGCTGTCGGTTTCCGCATCCAGGTGGTTCTCCCCGTCAAAACCGTAGCGGACGTCCCTCAGGCCTACGGCGCCGGCCATATCCTGCAGTTCGCAGTTGCCGTTGGCGGGGCAGGTGAGACAGTCCAGGGGGTGGTCGGAGATATACAGCTCCATGATGTTGCGGCGCAGCCGGGCCAGTTTGCCGGTCTGGGTGCTGACATTCATGCCCTCCGCCACCGGGGTGGTGCAGGACGCCGGATAGCCGCGGCGGCCTTCAATCTCCACCGCGCACAGGCGGCAGGAGCCAAAGGCTTCCAGGCTGTCGGTGGCGCACAGTTTGGGAATATTGATGCCTGCCAGAGCTGCCGCGCGCAGTACCGAGGTGCCTTCAGGCACTTCCACCTCATGGCCGTCAATGGACAGGGTTACCAGGTTTTCCGATACCCGTTCCGGGGTGCCGTAATCGAAATCGGGGTTCAGGCCGCTCTTGCCGGGCTCATAATATTGCAACATATCGTGCCTCCAGTGGCTCAGGCCATCAGGTCTTCAGGAAAATGTTTCATCACGCTTTGCACCGGGAAGGGGGTCATTCCCCCCATGGCGCACAGGGAACCATCCACCATGGTGTCGCACAGGTCCTGCAGCAGCTGCAGGTTGGCGTCCCGGTCCTCGCCGGCACGGATGCGGTCAATCACCTCCACACCGCGGGCGGAGCCGATACGGCAGGGGGTGCATTTGCCGCAGGATTCCACCCGGCAGAATTCCATGGCGAACCTTGCCTGTTCCCCCATATCAACGGTGTCGTCAAAGACCACCACGCCGCCGTGACCTATGCCTGCACCCAGCTTGGCGAAGGCTTCATAGTCCATGGGGGTGTCCCACTGGCTTTCCGGCAGATAGGCCATCAATGGGCCGCCCACCTGAACCGCTTTCATGGGGCGGCCGGTGAAGGTGCCGCCGCCGAAATCTTCCAGAACCTTGCGCAGGGTGACGCCGAAGGCCAGTTCAATCAGGCCGCCCTGTTTGATATTGCCGGCCAGCTGAATGGGCAGGGTGCCCAGGGAACGGCCCATGCCGTAATTCGCATAGGCTGTGCCGCCGTGGGCCAGAATGTAGGGTACGGCAGCCAGGGACAGCACATTGTTGACCACCGTGGGCTGGCCGAACAGCCCCTTGATGGCGGGCAGTGGCGGTTTGGCCCGCACCAGTCCGCGTTTGCCCTCAAGGCTTTCCAGCAGGGAGGTTTCTTCGCCGCAGATATAGGCGCCGGCCCCCAGCCGGACTTCCAGGTGGAAGCTGCGACCGGAGCCGCAGACATCATCTCCCAGGTAGCCCCGGGTTTCGGCCCTGCGGATGGCCTCATCCAGCATCTGTTTCGACAGCAGGTACTCGGAGCGCACGTAAATAAAGCCCTGGGTGGCGCCTACCGCCAGGCCGGCAATGGTCATGCCTTCAATCAGCATGTAGGGATCGCACTCCATCACCAGACGGTCTGCGAAGGTGCCTGAGTCGCCTTCGTCGGCATTGCACACCACGTACTTTTGCTGGTCCGAAGGTTCGTCCAGCACCGTCTGCCACTTGATACCTGCTGGAAAGGCTGCGCCGCCACGGCCGCGCAGGCCGGAGGTCTTGATCTCATCGACAATGCCCTGAGATGGCATTGCCGCAGCGTTTTTCAGGCCGGCAAAGCCTCCGTGGGCGGTGTAGTCTTCAATGCTCAGGGGATCGGTAATACCGATGCGGGCAAAGGTCAGGCGCTGCTGTTGCTGCAGATACGGGTGCTGGCTGATATCCCCCAGATACAGGGGATGGTCGGGCTTGCCCTCAAACAGGCCGGCCTGCACCAGCTGTTGCACCTGTCCCGGCTCTACCGGGCCATAGGCCAGGCGGCCATGGGCGGTTTCCACTTCCACCAGGGGTTCCAGCCAGAACAGTCCCCGGGAACCATTGCGCACCAGGCGGATATCCAGATTCCGGGCCGCTGCGGCGTCCTGTAGCTCCTGGGCCACCTGGTCGGCCCCCAGAGACAGGGCGGTGGTATCGCAGGGCACATAGATTGTTGTTGTCACGGGATTTGCTCCTGCTCTATTTCAGCTCAAGGACGGACGTTGTCAGTTTGTCCACCAGCTCATCAAATTTTTCCGGGGTTACGCGGCCGATAATCCTGTCGTTCACACGGATGGACGGGCCGCAAGCGCAGTTGCCCAGGCAGTAAACCGGTTCCAGGGTAAATTCGTTATCTGCCGTGGTCTGGTGATAGCCCACCCCCAGCTTTTCCTGAACATGGCGCTCCAACGCCCGTGCTCCGCGGGCCTGGCAGGCTTCGGCGCGACACACTTCCAGCACATGGGTGCCCGTCGGGCGGGTGCGGAAGTGGTGGTAAAAAGAGATCACACCGTGAATGTCGGCCCGGGTCTGCTGCAGCATATCGGCAATGATGGGTACCGCCCCTTCGGGTATATAGCCGATGCGGGCCTGTATGGCGTGCAGTATGGGTAAAAGTGCGCCGGGTTGATGCTGCAGGGCTGCAACTTCCTGACGGATGATGTCAGGGCTCCAGTCGCCGGGAGCGGGCACCGGCATGGCGGCCGTTTTGTGGTCAGCTCTCTCTGACGTATGCATAATAGTTCCTATCTGTTTTTGTTCTGATACAGTATCAGCTCTCTCAATCACGCCAAACTAGCACTCCGGACACAAGCGCGGAATATGAATGAAAATGCATAATAAGAAGTTGAACATATCACCTGCCTGGATTTTCCGTACGGATTCCGACGAGTTTTTTGAGCCGGTTCTGTTTCGTCTGCTGGAAAGCATCCGCGATACCGGCAAGCTCACCGTGGCCGCAGAAGCTGCCGGTATTTCCTACCGGCATGCCTGGAATCTGCTGAACCGGGGTGCCGATATTCTCGGACTGCCCCTGGTGGAGATGCGCAAAGGCCATGGCAGCAAGCTCTCGGCCCTTGGCGAAAAACTGCTGTGGGCGGAAAACCGGGTAACGGCCCGGCTGGGGCCGCAGATTGACAGTATGGCGGCGGAACTCAATGACCAGATCCAGCAGTTGCTGGAGGGCGCCAGGCCCACCCTGCGCCTGCATGCCAGCCACGGCTATGCCGTGGCTCTGCTTCCGGAATTTTCCGGGCAGGCGATCATTAACCTGCAGTACCGGAACCCGGAAGAGGCGCTGGTGGCGCTGAACCGGGGGGAGTGCGAGGTGGCCAGTTTTCATCTGCCCACCAGCCCGGAGCTGGCGCGGCAGATTCTGAGCCACTATCAGAGGCATCTGGATTCCGATAACCATCGCGTGATCCGTTTTGTGACCCGGCGTGAAGGGCTGATGATGCGCAAAGGCGAACATGAAAACATTCGCACGCTGCGGGATCTCAGCGCTTCCGGCCTGAGTTTTATCAGTCGGGACCGTCATTCCGGCACCCGGATACTTTTCAATCTGCTGCTGAAGCAGCAGGGGCTGGCTGAAGACAGCATCGCCCGTACCTCCCAGCAGGAATTCACCCATACGGCGGTGGCAGCTTTTGTTGCTTCCGGTATGGCGGAAGTCGGGTTCGGGGTGCAGGCGGCGGCGGAGCAGTTCAATCTGAACTTTATTGATATGGCGAGTGAGCATTACATGCTGATCTATCGCCAGGACCGATTGCCTTCTGCCACGCTGGAATATCTGACTGCGCTGCTGAGATCCCCGGAGCTGCTTGACCGTATCAACGGGGTGCCGGGCTATGCCCCTGACCTTCCCGGCGAAATCTCCACGCTGGATGCGCTGGTTGCCGGGAAGGTCTGACACCCGTCAGATCAGAACAGGGCGGCGGCCTTCGCCAGGGCAATGTAAAGCCCGATCAGGAAGGGCACGCCCACTGCCAGCCACGCCAGTACTCCGGTAATTCCGAAGGCGCCCCGGGCGGCTGTCCGGGCATTGGCGGAGGTGCCATTGTCCCGCTGCAGCATGCGCTCACGGGTCAGCTCTTCATCGGTCATGTGCAGGGATGAATCTACCGGCTTGATCAGGCTGTTGCAGATCAGTCCCAGTACCAGCAGTCCGGCCATGATGTAGAGGGTGCGGTCGTAAACCAGTGCCGGTTCAATGCCCGCGTCCAGCTGCACTTCGCGGATCAGCGAGATCACTACCGGGCCAACAAGGCCGGCGGCGGTCCAGGCAGTCAGCAGGCGGCCGTGGATGGCGCCAACCATTTGCGTTCCGAAGATGTCCGCCAGGTAGGCGGGCACCGTGGAAAAGCCGCCACCGTACATGCTCAGGATGATGCAGATAGAGATCACGAACATGCCCGCCATGCCCATATGGCCCCAGGTGGGCAGCAGGCAGTAGAGGGCGATACCGAGTACGAAAAAGGTGAGGTAGGTGTTCTTGCGTCCCAGCTTGTCAGACAGTGACGCCCAGAACAGGCGGCCAACACTGTTGAACAGGCTGATCAGGCCGACCAGACCGGCAGCGGCTGCGGCAACCGCGGCCTTCTGGGCGTCGGTCAGTGCGGCTGCGGTATCCTTGATGCCCACCAGGGCGCCACCGAATACGTCCTGCAGCATGGGGCTGGCCATGGAGATGACGGCAATGCCGGCGGTAACGTTCAGGAACAGCACGCTCCAGATCAGCCAGAACTGCGGGGTTTTCCAGGCGCGGTTCAGATGCACATGGCCGTGGGTAATCATGGTGTTGGCCTGGGGGCCTTTGACCGGTTCCCAGCCTTCCGGTTTCCAGCCATTGGGCGGAACCCGGAAACCCAGGGCGCCTGCGCTCATTACAAAGAAGTAGATAACCCCCATGGTCATCAGGGTGCTGGCTACCCCGGTACCGCCATCAGCGGAATAGTGTCCCATCAGCCATACCGCCAGTGGTGCGCCCACCATGGCGCCACCGCCGTAGCCCATAATGGCAAAGCCGGTAGCCATACCCCGGCGGTCCGGGAACCATTTGATCAGAGTGGAAACCGGTGTGATGTAACCCAGGCCCTGGCCGATACCACCAAGCACGCCACAGCCCACATACAGCAGCCACAGCTGGTGAGTCATTACCCCGACACCGCCAAGGATCAGGCCGCCACCCCAGCACATGGCGGCAAACATGCCCGCCTTGCGGGGGCCGGCGTGTTCCAGCCAGGCGCCCCAGAGGGCGGCGGAAATGCCGAGCATGCCGATAAAGATTCCGAAGGTGTAGGTGACATGGCTGACGGCCCAGTTACAGGAGGTGGTGGTCAGAGCCTGGAAGAAGCTGATATCGGCGCAGGCAACCGGGTCAGCTCCGGTCACAAGATTCGACATGGGCAGCCAGAATACGGAGAAGCCGTAAGCCATGCCGATGCACAGGTGAATTGCCAGGGCGGCAGTAGGTACCAGCCAGCGGTTGAACTTTGGGCCGGCAATGGTGTTTTCCCGATCGAAGAAGCCCGGTTTGGGCGAAGAGGTGTCACCGCTGAACGCGCGGTCTTCGGCTATCCCATCCATAAACAAACCCTTTTGTTTTTGTCGTGTTGTTATTGGCGATATCAGAATCACCGCTCATTGCCAGGTATAGATATGCATTTTGTTTCATATCTATATCGATGGATGGGCGTGTAATCGCTCGGCGATAATTTGATTGATAAGGGCTGCGGGTATCAACTAGCTATACGTATTATGAAAAACTGTGCCTATTATGGGATGGCGGAGTGAGGCCCTGGATGGTTGG
>JBFHSI010000122.1:0-9770 GCA_041591245.1 Marinobacter sp. | reverse complement strand
GATTCTGGGCATGTTTCTGGACTGGGTAGGCATACTGCTGCTGGCGGTGCCCATCTTCATCCCCATCGTGAAAGCCCTGGAATTCCCTGGATTGCTGGGGTTCCCGCCGGTCTCCGGCGATGATGTGGTGCTCTGGTTCGGGGTGCTGTACCTGGTGAACATGCAGATGTCCTTCCTCAGCCCGCCGTTCGGCTATGCCCTGTTCTATATCCGGGGCGTCTGTCCGCCGGAGATTTCCATGGGCACGATTTTCAGATCGTCTCTGGTGTTCCTGTTGATTCAGGCACTGGGACTGTTCCTGTGTATCCTGATCCCCGGTGTGGTCACCTGGCTGCCGGGGCTGGTTTATGGCTAGTCAATGCAAGGAGTAATAACAAGATGCTGACAGTGAAACGGCTGGATCTGGCAGATGCCCGGATCCTGATTGAGGGGGCTGCCGGCAAGGCCCGGGATATCGGTGTGCCCATGTGCATTGCCATTGTGGATGAGTCCGGTAACCTGATTGCCTTCGAACGCATGGACGGTGGCAAGATCACCAGTATCACCATCGCCCAGGACAAGGCCTTCACGGCTGCAGCTGCGAAAAAGGCCACCCATGACTACAACGCCGCCAATGTGCCGGGCAATCTGGCATTCGGTATTCACACAGAGGTGGGTGGCCGGGTGAGTTCCGTGGGCGGCGGCCTGCCGGTGCTGGTGGATGGCGAGGTGGTCGGCGGCATAGGCCTCAGTTCCGGTACACCGCAACAGGATATGGAATGTGCCCAGGCGGGCATAGATCACTTTGAATCCGTGCGCAGCTGAACAGGGCTGTCCGGAAACGGCCACTATGTGGTTTTTACCATGAGACCAACCCAGAGAGTGTTATGACGACCAGACCGACCGTCAGCAAAAGCGAGCTGGCAGAGCAGTTCCGGGGCTTTATAGATCCGGACTGTGTCATTACCGACGATGAAACCCTGAAGCCCTACGAGTGTGACGGCATGTCCATGTACTGCGAGATGCCCATGCTGGTGGTACTGCCCGACACTGTCGAGCAGGTGCAGCGGGTCATGCGCATCTGCAACCGGCACGGGGTGCCCGTTGTGGCCCGGGGGGCGGGCACCGGGCTCAGTGCCGGAGCCATGCCCCACCGGGAAGGTGTGGTGCTGTCCCTGGCCAGGTTCAGCCGCATTATCAACATAGATCCCCTGGCCCGTACCGCCAGGTTACAGCCCGGAGTGCGCAACCTGGCCATCAGCGAGGAAGCCGCAAAATACGGACTCTACTATGGCCCGGATCCGTCATCCCAGATTGCCTGCACCATTGGCGGCAATGTGGCGGAGAACTCCGGCGGGGTGCACTGTCTGAAATACGGCCTTACGGTACACAACATCCTGAGCGTGGAAATGGTGACTGCAGAAGGGGATGTGGTTACCGTCGGCAGTGATGGCCTGGATGTGTGCGGCATGGACCTTATGGCCCTGCTGACCGGTTCCGAAGGCCTGCTGGGGATAGTCACCGAGGTCAAGGTGAAGCTGCTGCCGGTTCCGGAAGTGGCGAGGGTGGTCATGGCCGGTTTCGACAGTGTCCAGAAAGCCGGTGATGCGGTCGGCGGAATCATTGATCACGGCATTATTCCCGGTGGTCTGGAAATGATGGATGGCCACGCCATTGTTGTGGCCGATGACTTCGCCAGAGCCGGCTATCCCCGGGAAGCGAAAGCCCTGCTGCTGTGCGAAGTGGATGGTACCGAAGAAGAAGTGGAAGAACATATCGCCCTGGCGGAGGAGGTTTTCCGCAAACTGGGAGCCACCTCGGTCCGCACCTCCCATACCGAGGAAGAGCGGGCCCTGCTGTGGAAAGGCCGTAAATGTGCCTTCCCGGCGGTGGGCAGGATCTCTCCCGACTATTACTGCATGGACGGCACCATTCCCCGCCGGCATCTGGCCCATGTCCTGATGGAAATGGAAAAACTGTCGGAGCAGTTCGGCCTGCGGGTGGCCAATGTGTTCCATGCCGGTGATGGCAACCTGCATCCCCTGATTCTGTTTGATGCCAATGTGCCCGGCGAGTTCGAGCGTACCGAAGCCTTCGGAGCCAGCATTCTCCGGCTCTGTGTCGAGGTGGGCGGCTGCATTACCGGCGAGCATGGTGTCGGTGTGGAAAAGATCCGGCAGATGGTGGTGCAGTTCACCGACCAGGAGCTGCAGCAGTTCCACGACGTCAAAGCGGCTTTTGACCCTGCAGGTATTCTCAATCCGGGCAAGAATGTACCGGCTCTGAAGTTCTGTCAGGAATACCGCTCACTGGACCCTTCACAACACACCCACGCACATACGGATGTCGCCCATGGCTGATATTTTTCCCCAACTTCAGGAGCAGCTGCTCCAGGCCCGTGAGAACGGCCGTAAACTCAATATTGTCGGTGGCGGCAGCAAGTCCTTTATGGGCCGGCAGGCCGATCCTGAGGCGGATACCCTCAATGTTGGTGACCATACCGGTGTGGTGGAATATCACCCGGTGGAGCTGGTGCTGACGGTCAGGGCGGGTACCACCCTCGCCGATATCGAAGCCACTCTGGCGGAGCACGGACAGACCCTGCATTTTGAACCGCCCCGGCTGGGGGCTGGCGCCACTATCGGCGGCACCCTGGCCTGCAACCTGTCGGGTCCGGCCCGGCCCTGGGCCGGCTCGGTGCGGGATCAGGTTCTGGGTATCCGGTTACTGAATGGCAAGGGTGAACATCTGCGCTTTGGCGGCCAGGTCATGAAGAACGTGGCCGGCTATGATGTGTCCCGGCTGCAGGCCGGTGCCCTGGGCACCCTGGGCCTGATCACCGAAATCAGTCTGAAAGTCATGCCGAAACCCGCTGCCACCATGACCCTGGTGCAGGAAATGGGTGCGGATGAGGTGCTGCATTACATGAACAGCCGGGCTGCAGAGCCCAAGCCCATTACCGGAGCCTGCTGGGTGGATGGCAAGGTGTATCTGCGCCTGGCCGGTGCCCGTTCCGCCGTGGAGGCGACGGCCGGAAAATGGTCCGGAGATGTGCTGGAGCAGGGCGATGAGTTCTGGCAACAGCTGCAGGATATGCAGCATCCGTTCTTCAGCGACACGGACACGCCCCTGTGGCGTTTCTCTGTGGGCTCCACCGCGGCCCAGCCGCAACTGGAAGGTGACTGGCTGATCGACTGGGCCGGTGCCCAGCGCTGGTACCGGGGTGAGGCGGAGCTGCCGGCCATGGAGACCCTGGCCGTCGCCGCCGGTGGACAGGTGAGCCTGTTCCGGGGTGGAGACAGAAGCGGGGAAGTCATGCAGCGTCAGCCGGAGGCCCTGAAGGCCATTCAGCAGCGCATCAAGAACGCCTTCGATCCGGATCATATTTTTAACCCCGGACGTCTTTACAGCTGGTTGTAAGAGCAGGAATACGATGCAAACTAATCTGGTTCAACAATTTGCCAATACGGCGGAAGGGCAGGAAGCAGAGTCCATTCTGCGGGCCTGCGTACATTGCGGCTTCTGTACCGCCACCTGTCCCACCTATCAGGAACTGAATGATGAGCGTGACGGCCCCCGGGGCCGGATCTATCTGATGAAGATGTTCCTGGAGGGGGCGGAAGTCACCGAGAAAACCCGGGAGCACCTGGACCGCTGCCTGACCTGTCGCAGCTGTGAGACCACCTGTCCTTCCGGGGTTCAGTATGGCCGCCTGGTGGATATCAGCCGGGGCCTGATGGAGAAGGAACTGCCCAGGGAGCCGAAAGAACGCTGGCTGCGCTGGGCCCTGGCCCGGGTACTGCCCAACCGTCAGCTGTTCGGACTGCTGCTGCGCATGGGCCAGGTGTTCCGGCCCCTGCTGCCGGGCAGTCTGCGCACCAAGGTGCCGCCCCGAAAGCAGGCCAGCCCCTGGCCCGCCGCCAGCCACAGCCGGATCGTTCTGGCTCTGGCCGGATGCGTGCAGCCCTCGGCAACCCCCAACACCAACGCGGCCGCGGCCCGGGTGCTGGACAAACTGGGTATCACCATGGTGGAAGCCCCGGAAGCCGGCTGCTGTGGTGCAGTGAACTACCACCTGTCCGAGCATGAGCAGGGACTGGAGCGCATGCGCCGGAATATTGATGCCTGGTGGCCTGCCATTGAAGCCGGTGCCGAGGCCATTATCATGACCGCCTCCGGCTGTGGCGCCATGGTTCAGGATTACGGACACCTGCTGAAGGATGATCCGGCCTATGCCGCAAGGGCCAGAAAAGTCAGCGAGCTGTGTACGGATCTGGGGGCCTTTCTGCTGGAACAGGAGCTGGAGAAGCTGCAACTGGGGCAGAACCCGGGCAAGGTGGCCTTCCACTGCCCGTGTACCCTGCAGCACGCCATGAAACAGAGTGGTGTGGTGGAACAGGTGCTGACCCGTGCCGGGATCAGCCTGGCCGAGACCCGGGACAAGCACCTGTGCTGCGGTTCTGCAGGTACCTATTCGGTGCTGCAGCCGGAACTGAGCCAGAAGCTGCTGGGTAACAAGCTGGAGGCGCTGATGGTGGATAGTCCGGACCGGATTGTCACAGCCAATATCGGCTGCCAGATGCATCTGGAATCCCGGGCCCAGGTGCCGGTCCAGCACTGGATCGAGCTGCTCGACCCGGCCTGACGCCAGACCAGTCTCACTCCCTGCAGGGTTCGCTATAATGCCAGTGCGTATTGTATGAACCCACAGGGAGTGGATGTTTATGCCAAGGACGCTGGCTGCTGTTTCAGTACTTCTCTGCGCTGCCGCAATGGCCCGGGCCGAAGTCTATACCTGGACGGATCGTCAGGGTGTCAGTCATTTCTCCGACCAGCCCCCCGATGCTCTTCCCCACCGGCAGATACACACTCAGGCCCCGGTGACAGTGCCCATGTCGGAGAACCTGCGCCAGGGCCGGCGCATCTCCGGAATCCGTGAGGACGTGCAGGCATTGCTCGCAGAACCCGGAGAAACCCGCTCATCTTCTGTACAGAAGGCCCCAGGCTCTGAAGCCTGTGCCGGATACCGGCGCAAGCTGGACCGGGTTCAGTCCAGGCTGCGGGCCGGGTACAGCAATGAGGAGGGCAACCGGTTGCGCCGGCAGCGGAGGGAGCTGAGCCAGCGCATCAGCCGTGAATGTATTCTGCGCTAGGGACCGGCGCTTCAGGCCCGTTTGAAGCTGGCCAGTATCAGGGCGGCGGTGACAAACAGCCCGCCGAACACCCGGTTCATCTGGCGCTGGCGTTGTGGCGTGGTCAGGAACCGGAACAGCTGGCTGGCCAGCAGGGCATAGCCCAGCATCACCACGCAGTCAGTGAGGATCAGGGTAATGCCCATGGTGATCAGTTGCGGACCATGGGGCTGGTCTGCCACCAGAAACTGGGGAAACAGGGCCAGCAGGAAAACCGTTGCCTTGGGATTGGTGAGGTTGACCAGTGCTGCATTCCAGAAACGTCTGGCGTTGCTGGCAGGCTGTCGGTCATCTTCCAGGGTTTCCATGACCGGCTCCCGCCATTTGGAAATGCCCAGCCACACCAGGTAGGCCACTCCGAGCCACTTGATAATGGCCAGGGCGATGCCGGAGGAAGCGATCAGGGCTCCGAGTCCGGCCCCCACCAGCAGTATCTGGGCACCGTAACCCAGTTGCAGACCAAGAATGGCGGGCAATGACTGGCGAACGCCGTAACGCATGCCGTTGCTCATGGTATTGATGGCGCCGGCACCGGGTGAGATGCTGATCAGCGTCGCCGCAACCAGAAAAGTAAGCCAGACAGTGAGGGTCATTCCTTAGTCTCCAGGCAGGAACGGCAATGGTACAGGCACTGCCGGGAATCTTAATAGGCGCCCCGGATCAGATCAATTCCCGGTTTCAGTACTTCTCTCCAGGCGGTTTCCAGATCCTTGGTGTACTCGGGATCATGGCGGCGCACGGTTTTCATCAGCGCATCCAGCCACAGGGAATCCCATTCAGGCTGGATGTTATAGTTTGCGCGGCTATGGCTCTCACCAAGCGCCTTGAGCTTGCGGTCTGGCATGCCTCGTGCCGCCAGAATCAGCTGCAGAACCCCGTTGCGCAACAGGTGTCTCTGTGAGGTCATGTCAGTGTTCACAAAGCGTTTTTTTATGTCCTCTGAACTCGACATGAAATGGTCGTAAAAATCGACAAAAAACTCATCACGGTTACAGCATCGTCCATAGCTTTGAAAAACCAGATCTGTCTTGTTCATTTGCAGTAATTGTCCTTGCGCAACAGAGGGTAATTGGATAGGGAGCAAAGAATAGTAGTTGTATCTGATTACGTCCGTTGCATTTTGTTAACGTGAAAAACTTCCTTGACGGGGTGAGTGTCAGGCATTCTCTCTGGCAGATGGAACTGTGAGAGTTGGTTTTGACGATGGTGCTCTGACCGGCTGGTGGCTGGCGCGAAAGAGGGCATCCAGGGTGCGGGGGTGCATTGGAAGGTGCCCGTAAGGCCACTTCAGGAATGGGGGTTACTCCTTACGCGGGTAAGGGGCTCTGCGATGCTATAATCGGCAGGTGTAAACCAACAAGCCAGTGGAGAAGATTACAATGGCGAAAAAGAAAGCAAGGCCCACACAGCACAGTGCCGTGCAACGGGATCTGAGAACACCGAAATACCAGATGCGGGTTGTCGAGGACAAAACCAAATACCGTCGCAACCGGGACAAGGCGGTCAGCATCGGGGATTTTCGCAAGGCTGCCTGAGCTGGCGGTTTTACGAAAGTCCCCGATTTCTCTGAATACCCGGAATCATTTACGTGACGGAAGAGTCGTTCTGTCGCGTTTTTCTGTTTTTGCTGACCGGCATTTTCTGTAACCACAGTATCAGGAGACACCACTCTTGCCCCATATTCAGCTAGCCCTCCTGCTGGGGATGACTGTTGCCCTTGGTCCCCTTGCCCTGGATGCCTATCTGCCTGCCTTCCCGGAGATTGCCGATGAACTGGGCGTGGCCCATGGTGCGGTCGGCCTGACTCTGAGCGCCTATGTGGGCACCATGGGCCTGGCGCAGCTGGTTGGAGGACCTCTTTCCGACAGGTACGGCCGGCAGAGAATCCTGATGTTCGGGCTGGCGGTATTCGCTCTGGGGGCCTGGCTCATTGCCCATGCCGATAGCCTGCAGGAAATGCTGTACTGGCGGGTCGTCCAGGGGGTGGGCGGGGCATTCTGTGCGGTTTCCGTGCCTGCGGTTGTCCGGGATCAGGTCCGGGGTGCAGACGCGGCTCGTCTGTTCGGAATGATTGGTCTGATCATGTTTATTGTGCCGGCACTGGCTCCTACCATGGGCGCGGCACTGCTGGCCTGGTATGACTGGCCTGCCATCTTCCTGGTGCTGACAGCATACGCCATAGTGCTGATGCTGGTGCTCCACCTGGGGCTGTTCCGGCGTCTGACACCCCGGCAACCGGCGGTCACTCCGGTGATTACCCTGATCACCAATTATGCTCTGGTGCTGAAGCACCCGACAACCATGAGGTTTGTGGGAATCCAGGCCCTTTGCTTTTCCATCATGCTGGTATTTATCACCCACTCATCGTTCATTTATCAGGAATGGTTTGGCCTTTCAAAAAGCATGTTTTCAGGCCTGTTCGCCGCCAATATCGCAGGCATGGCTACCATGAATCTGCTGAACCGGAGGCTGCTGCGTTACTTCGAGTCGGTAACGATTCTGCGGGCAGTGATTGTCATGCAGGGGGTGGCCATTCTGATGCTGGTGGCGGCTGCCTCACTGGGAGCTCCCTACTGGGTGGTGGCAGGGTGTTTTGTCTTGAGCATCGGATTTCAGGGAGCCATTGTGCCCAACAACATGGCCAATGCCCTGGAGTTTTTCCCTCACCTTGGTGGGACCGCAGCGGCACTGCTGGGGGCTGCCCAGTTTTCTGTGGCCGGGATTATCAGCGGTATTTCAGCGTCGGTGAGTGGGCATGCCCTGTTGCCAGTTGTCCTGACCATGGCGGTCTGCTCTGTGGGTGCGGTGATTCTGGTTCTGGGCGCTCCTGCCGCTGTTGCTCGGGAGCTCCAGAAAGCGGCTCCGGCCACCACAGGCTGAGTGATGGCCGGGCGCAAAAATGAGGAGGCCTGAGCCTCCCCGGTTGAATCAGAGTGCGGCCCTGTAGATGGCGGCCACTTCCTCGTCTTTCAGTTTGCGCGGGTTGGTCAGGCAGCAGACATCCTTCTGGGCGTTGCCCACCATGGTCGGAATATCCTCTTCCTTGACTCCCAGCTCGCTCAGGGTCTGGGGAATACCCACATCCACGGACAGCTCCTCAATGGCATCGATAGCCATGTAGGCGGCGTCACGGTCAGACAGCCCGTCGGTCACCTCACCCAGGGCATCGGCAATATCGGCAAAGCGTTCGGTGCGTGCCATCAGGTTCACCCGGCATACATGGGGCAGCAGAAGGGCGTTGCAGACACCGTGGGGCAGGTTGTAGAAACCGCCCAGCTGGTGGGACATGGCGTGCACATAACCCAGGCTGGCGTTGTTGAAGGCCATGCCGGCCAGGTATTCCGCATAGGCCATGCGGTCGCGGGCTTCCATATCATCACCCCGGGCCACGGCTTTGCGCAGGTACTGACCGATCAGGCGGATGGCCTGCAGGGCGCAGGCGTCGGTAATGGGCGTTGCGGCAGTGGAAACATAGGCCTCGATCGCATGGGTCAGGGCATCCATACCGGTAGCCGCAGTCAGGGCCGGGGGCATGTCCACCATCAGTTCCGGATCATTGATTGCAACATCCGGAGTAACCCGCCAGTCCACAATGGCCATCTTCACATGGTTGGAGCTGTTGGTGATGATGGTGAAACGGGTCATCTCGCTGGCGGTGCCGGCGGTGGTGTTGATGGCGATATAGGGCGGCAGGGCTACCTTCACCTGGTCCAGGCCTTCATAGTCGTGAATTTTGCCGCCGTTGGTGACCAGAATGCCGACGCCCTTGCAGCAATCGTGGGCACTGCCGCCGCCCAGGGAGATCAGCAGGTCACAGTTTTCCTTGCGGTAAACCTCGGCACCTTCGTCGACATTGTGGTCGGTAGGGTTGGGGACAGTGCCGTCATATACCGCGCACTCGATGCCGGCGGTTTTCAGCAATTCGGTCACCCGTGCGGTATAGCCCAGGTCGGTCATGCCCTTGTCAGCCACAAGCAGCGGTTTTTTGCCATTCAGCATCTGAACTCGCTCCGGCAGGGATGCGAGGCAACCTTCTCCCATCAGGGAAACATTGGGTACGAAAAACGCTTCAATAGCCATGGTGGATCCTCTTTAAAAAGGGCGACATGATGATCGTCGGGAATGGGATTCTGGGTATATGCATGACTGCTTGTGTAAATGCATGATTTATTGTGCTTTGTTAAACGAAGGGATGTCTTGACTGAGATCAGACGGAGGGCATTCGAAAGGGTGATCTGTCTGTATCGGTGGTTTGGGCGGTCTCAGCCGGGCTGCCAGCTCTGGCAGGAGCTGCGTGCTTGGACGGAAACGGAGGTAGCGGACAACTTCAATCCTGTCAACTTGGAGGAAAGGCAAGGGTTGACAGCGTTCAAAAAATGAGCATTGAAACACCTGGGGCTCTCCCAGGTTAGAGATGGCTGCTTTTCGGGAAATGTAGATATGGTGTAAATTTATGTTAAATAAGGAAAAAGTGGTCTTCCCCGATTTTGTTGATGTCGATAGACTTAAAAGGACTAGGCATATAACACTGTCTTTTTGAGGGTGGTGCAGGCTGAAAAATCGGGGGCCTGGGTTGTACCACTAAATGAAGTATTTTTG
>JBFHSI010000121.1:0-9940 GCA_041591245.1 Marinobacter sp. | reverse complement strand
GAGGTAGGGTCCAGTCCAGCCTGGACTTCCCAGTTGTCGTAAAGTCCGTCCTGATCCTCATCCAGGGGGGGATATCTGTCATTGAAGGGGAGACTCTGTTTTCCGTCGAAGAAACCCACTCTGTAGCCGCGGGAAAAACCGGTTGCTGCATCACCATCATCCGCATACAACTGGCTGGATATTGCCGGAGAATGCAGATACTGACTGTCAATCACAGAACGGGAAAAGCCCGGCCCCTCCCAGGCAACACTGAAGTGATCGCCACCGGTTCCCTCTTTGTGGCGGAGTTCAAAGTAATAACGCTTGTCGGCGCTCAGGCTCAGGTACGGTGAGGTCTGGGATGTGTATTTGTCGAACTGCCCGGAAGAGGTCCAGCCTGTCACCGAAGCCACCACTTCTGCATCGGCGGATGACTGCCCGGAACTCAGCAGAAACTGGGTCTGGTCATCCCCGGACACAAAGAACCGGTACTGGCCATCCACCGGTGGCTGAATATAGCCTCTTACCAGGCTGCCATAATTGTCCGAGCGACCAGACGGCACATCCAGCCGGCTGATTTGCACAATCTCATCAGGGTTGTCCGGGAACCGGGCCAGTGTTGTCAGCTCACCGACGCCAGTACCCGGGACATTATCGAAATATCGGAGCTCCACCCACCCCGGCTCACTCTGGTCCGGGAGGGCAGCCGAAGGAGGCATGTTCTCTATATCCTGGACTGACCAGGACTGACACCCGGTTACAAATACTGCAGACAACACGAGCGGTGTGAACTTTCCCTGTACCATGACAATCTCCGATATGTCAGTAATTTTTTTAAATTACTTCACAGATCTCAGTATCGTCTGACGATCGGGATACCGCCATTTCCACCATGTACCAATTCGCGATAAGAAAATCCTTTAAAAAGGTATTGGGTCTATTGGATTCCCTGGGAGAACTTGCTGAGGAACCATTTCCAGCCATGATTTACTTCCGCGCAAAGCGGATGCTTGAGCATGAAGATACAAACCAGCCAGACCCCGGGAAGCAGCGCAGCAACTGCCAGAAAGGCCAGCAGGGATGTGTCCAGCTCGGCCAGAACCCCATGGTAGATGGCCCAGGCCGCCGACCAGCAAAGTAGCGTTATCAGGGCATTGGTCATCCAGGCCTTCAGGAACTCCCGGATATTCAGATCCAGATACACTGACAGCAGCACAGTGGTCACCAGGAAGTCGATAGATCCGACCAGTACAAAACATCCGGCCACATAAATCAGGCCGGCGGGATAGGCGATGGTGATACCGGCGAAATAGAGACAGAACATGCCCCCTTCCTTGAGAACCATCAGCCGCTCCCTGCCCCGGGCCACCAGCAGATCACTGGAAAACCAGTGGATTGTCCGGAACATGGCCCAGTAGGCCAACCATGTTGCATAGGGTGCCGCCTCATCCCACTGATCCCCGAAAAACAGCCGTATCACCGGCAAAGTGACAACACTGGCCACCGCCAGAATGGGACAGACCAGCCCTCCCAGAAGCACACTGGCACTGATGTAGGCCTTGTTGACATCTTTCCCGGAACGCAGAACTTCCGACAGGAATGGAAGTACCACAGGCTTCACTCCCATCAACAGGATCTGGGACATGAATTCAATAAACCCGAGCCCCCTGGAAAAGATACCCACCTGGGTGGTGGTACCCATCTTTCCGATAATCATGTCCGGAGCCGTAACCATGCCCCTGCGGAAAAAGCCCGCCAGCGAGTTATAGATTCCGAAGCTGGCCACTGGCCGGAGGTTCCGGAACGATGGCCGCCAGTCCAGGTTCCGGGGCCGGTACTGCATAATGATGAAAAGCTCGACAATCACGGAAAGGGTGTAGCCCCAGGCCAGGGCGTAATAGGTATAGCCTTGGAAAATGAGAAATACCGTAGAACCGAGATTAGATAGAGAAGTGCATATACGAATCAGGAAGAGTTCCCGAAACCTGAAATCCCGAGTCAGCAGCGCGCTGGGAATACTGATTACCGGGGCAAGAAAAAAACTGACAGACAGAATGCGGAATATGGTCTCCACGGGGGGTAATTGATACAGGTCGGCAACATAGCCGGCCGATATCCAGATGCCCACCCCCATCCCCCAGGAAATCAAGGTCGTCAGGCCCATCGCCGCCCGCACCTTGTCTTCCGTCAGCTCCGGTTCCCGCACCAGATACATGCCGGCTCCCAGCAACCGGAACTCACTGATCACCATGACAATGGCGCTGGCAATGGCGAAGGTTCCCACCTCCTGAGGCGTCAGCAGCCTGGCGATGATCATGGTGGACGCCAGCCCAACCAGCATGCCGCCATAACGGGTGAGAAATGAGAATACTAATGCACGTCTTACCTTGGACACGGGTCATTCACCCATACAATGTTGATAGACTGACAGGTATTCATCTGCCATCCGGTTGACCGAAAAGTGTTCCCGGAAACGCCTGACCCCGGCATCGGAAAACCTCTTTCTGGTTTCCTGTTCCTTTGCCAGCCGGATCATGGCCCCGGAAAACCCCTCGGCATCATCACTGTCCACAAGAAACCCGGTTTCCCCGTCCACCACAATTTCCGGATTGCCCCCAACCCGGGTAGCAACACAGGGGATTCCCAGGCTCATGGCCTCCAGCAATGTCATGGAGGTGCCCTCTGTAAAAGAAGACAATAGAAAGATATCCATCAGCGCCAGATACTGCTGTGGCTGCTCAATAAACCCGGTGAACCGGACCCAATCCGCCAGCCCGCAGTCGGCCACCAGTTTCTCCAATAAGTCCCGCTCAGGACCATCACCCACCATCAGCAGAATGGCATCCGGCATCTGTTCCCGGAAACGCTGAAAGGCCCGGATCATCATGGTCTGGTTCTTGACTGGATCCAGCCTGGATACCGTGCCGACCACCAGCGCCTTGTCGGGAATATCCAGGTCTGAGCGGATTCTGGCCATTTCCTGGGGCTCTCTGTGCAGTCCGGCAATGCCGTTGTATATCACCCTTATTTTTCTGGCAGGAATGAACTCGTACCGGGACAGGGCCCGGGCCGTTGCCCGGGAGATGGCAATAACCGCCGGTGTCATCAGGGAGATCAGCGGATTGATAAGCATCGCCTTGTAGCGATACCGGTCCGGGTGGAAACGACCATGCTCGGTAAATACCACCCTGGCCGGAGTAGTCCTGGCCGCCAGCCAAGCGTAAAGATAAGGGGTGTACTGGTGTCCATGAACTATGTCGAACTGCCCGTCCCGGACAATGTTATGGATGGAATGAACCAGGGCCCGGTCAAACCCGGGCTGACGCTGCACCGGGTAAACGGTAACCCCCTGCTCCTCCAGTGACTTACCTATCTCCCCCACATAACCATCAATGCAGGCAATAGCATGCTGCACTTCGTCCCCGGAGGTGGAGGTAATCAGTTGCCGGATAACCTGCTCGGTACCGCCGATGGCCATATTGAAGGTGACATGCAGAACTTTCCGTGGAGATGGAGTCATTCATTTTCTCCCTGATAACTCTGGTACCAGAGCGCAAAGACCACCATGCTCCAGAGTTCCTGGGTAAACTGGTCGTCACCGGCCAGATGCCGGCCCCACAGAGTGCGTACCTTGTCCATATCAAAGCACAGGGCCAGACCACTGGTTTCAGAGGTCAGCAGTGGTTCGGCAATGTCACGAATTTCTTCCCGTAGCCAGCGGGCAAGGGGCACCGAGAAGCCCATTTTCTTGCGGTACAGGATTTCGTCACTGAGCAGGCCGGAAAAGGTGTCCTTGAGGATGAATTTCTTCTCCTTCCCTTTCAGTTTCAGGGCTGCCGGAATGGCCGCTGCGTATTCAACCACCCGATAATCCAGCAGCGGAGCCCGGGTCTCCAGGGAATTGGCCATACTCATCCGGTCCACCTTTACCAGAATATCTCCCGGTAGATAGGTATGGATATCCGTGTACAGAATCCGGGAAAGATGGTCCTCGGCAGGTGCAGCACGGTAATGTTCCCGGGTCACCTCGGCCGGATCATAGCCTGCGGTTGCCCGGGCAAATGCAGGTGTTACCAGGCTCTGCCACAGGGACTCCCGGAAAAAACAGTTGGTCCGGTAAAAAGCCTGATCCGGGTCCAGGGCCAGACTTCCAAGCAGGCTCTGGGCCTTGCGACCGGCGGCTCCTGGCAGCTTGCCCAGTAGCCCGGACAAAGCAGGAAATGTGTGTTTCCTGAGCCCCGAAGGAAACAGGGAACGCAACTGGTTTTCCACCGCGTCGATACGGTATTTCGAGTAGCCGGCAAAATTCTCGTCACCGCCATCCCCCGCCAGGGCGACGGTCACCTGTCTGCGGGCAAGCTGGGAGACAAAGAAGGTTGGAACAAAGGAGGGGTCCCCGAAGGGTTCGTCGAAGACCTTTGCAATCGTCTCCAGATTTTCGGCGACCGTGTCCCTTACCGTGAATTCGTGGTGATCCGTGTGGAACTGGCGGGCAACCTTTGCGGCAAAATCCACCTCATCATAGCGTTCGTCATCGAATCCGATAGAACAGGTGGTCACCGGCCGGGAGGCCTGCCCCGCCATCAGCCCGACAATAACACTGGAGTCGACACCACCACTGAGAAACGCTCCCAGAGGCACATCACTGATCATGCGGATACGAACGGCATCATCGATAAGCTCATGCAGCCCGGATTCTATATCCCGCAGACTGCGACGATGCAGGGGCCGGAAAGACACATCCCAGTATTTTCTGGTTTCCAGGCGATGTCCGTCGGTTTTCAGCCAGTGCCCGGGCGCCAGTTTGTAGATAGTTTCGTAGATGGTCTTGGGATCCGGAATATACTGGTAGGCAAAAAAGTCACGGATGGCATCGGGACGCAACTGGGGGCGAATAAAGGGCAGCTCCAGCAACGCCTTGATCTCGGACCCGAACACCAGCCGGTCTCCGGAACGGTAATAATACAGGGGTTTTTTGCCCAGACGGTCCCGGGCCAGAAACAGTTCACCGGTTTCCCGGTCCCAGATAGCCAGAGCAAACATGCCGTTCAGCTGCGCCAGGCAGGACTCACCCTGGCGTTCAAACAGTTCCAGCAACACCTCGGTATCGGTTCGGGTCCGGAAGGCAATACCATCCTGCTCCATTTGCGAGCGCAGATCCTGAAAGTTATAGATTTCACCATTGAAAACCATAACCAGTCTGCCCGAGGCAGACACCATGGGCTGATTACCCGCTTCCGACAGATCCAGAATACTCAGACGCCGGTGCACCAACGCGATACCGTCATCCAGCCAGGTTCCGGATGCATCCGGTCCCCGGTGGATAATGGACTGCCCCATGCTTTCCAGCCACTGCAGGTGACTGTCCCGCTCAGGCAGATCCGGACTACGCAGAAACCCCGCTATACCGCACATGCCTAGCCCTTCCCTTCCGCGACCACTGGTGAATTCGTCAACAGCCTGGAGAAGAGTTCCTCATACTCACTTGCCATCCTCCGGGCGGAATAGACTGTCTCCACCTTCCTCCGTGCGTTACTGACCACCCGGCCCGCAAGTTCAGGGTCTGACAGCAGCCGCCGGCAACATTCCAGCAAGGCATCCTCATCACCAAAGGGGGCCAGAAGCCCGGTACGCTCGTGCTCCACTAATTGGTCAACGCCGGGAATGTCGTAGGCCACCACCGGGACCCCTACAGCCATGGCCTCCATCAGGCATCGGGGTATTCCCTCCAGGGACGAGGTCATCACAAACAGGCTGAACTCCCGCAACAACGCCAGCCGGTCGTCACGGAACCCGAGAAACTCAACAGCATTGCCTGAGTCAGACCGGCGAGCCTGATCCTCCAGCTCCTGCTGCTGACTGCCTCCGCCCACCAGTCGCAGAGCCAGGCCGGAGTCTTCGGCATACAGCCGGTCGAAAACCCGCAGCAATGCAGGAATTCCCTTGCGGGGTATAAGCTGCCCGATATAACCAATATAACGGGGCTCCGAGGGCAACCGCGCAGGCTGCTGTGGCAGCTGGGCCATGGTCTTGTCTATGTCCTTGAGATCCACACCGTTGCGGATAAAGCAGACCTTGTTATCAGCCACACCGAACCGTTTCATATCCTCCACCAGCTCCTCGGAAAGCGGCGCCACCGCATCAAAGTGACGCAGAGCCAGGGATCCGGCCCGGATAAACAGTCCCATTTTGAAACCGGCACTGACGGGAAAACCATGGGGCGTACTGACGCAGCGGATCCCGGCCCGGCGGGCCGCCAGAAGGCCGAGGATATCGGACTTGTAACCGTGACTGAGAATGATATCGATCTGACGTTCCCGGATGACCCTGACCAGACGGGAAACCACCCGAAGATCAAAACGGCCGGACATATCCAGATAGTGCACCTGTCCGGCATCCACCGGGTATTCTTCGGCAACGCGCAGATCCTGGGTCGGGCTTTCCCGGGTCACGGCAAGGTCACAGACCAGAACATCCCGGTCAATATTGTTTGCCAGCGCCAGAACCCAGCGTTCGGCACCGTAGAAACCGGCAGGTGTAATAAACTGAAGTACTCGTATTTTCCTGGTCAAGTTACGGCATCCCTGTCGTTATGGTTCAGTTGCGTAGCTGCCTGCCGGATGGTGACCGCTCGGCCTCTGCTTTACCCTGCTTCTGCAGATAGAAAACTTTAATCGCCACCGCCAGAAACAGAATCATCCAATACAGAATTTCCGCCCGGAACCGGTTGATAAAGGTTCCCGCAGCAAGATATCCAAGCAGGGAACACTCCAGCGCCAGAATCTGGAAATAGGCTTTGATATCCCCTTGCGAGACCACATAGCGTTTGGCTTTTCTGGACATCAGATACAGCGATGCCAGCATGCAGCAGAAGAATCCGAAGCCGATCCAGCCCAGCTCCGACAACCCCTGAAACCACATGGAATGCACAGACCGGTGCTCCACCCCGCCCCGGGTTTCATCGTCCATGTATAGCGGGGCAAGACGGTTATACCCGTTGATACCCATCCCCATGGGATGGTCTTCGAGCATGTCAAAAGTGGTCCACCAGAACACCATACGGCTGGCTCCACTGGAGTGCTGGTCTTCAATATTCTGCAGGGTACTCATGCGCTCCCAGAACAGGTCATCGGTTACATACAGTGCCCCGCCCACGCCCAGCGCAATCATCAGTACCGCTGTGGCTCTCTGACCTCGCTGCTGCTGACTGGAAAACACCATAAAAAACACAAAGAGTGCCAGGCTCACCACCACTCCGAGAAACGAGCCCCGGCTATTGATCAGTACCAGGCCATTGGCAATCAACGCGCCGCACACGACCGCCAGCACCCGCACCCTGGTGCTGCCCATCCAGGCAAAGTACATCAGCAATACCGCAGCCGGTACCAGAGCCGCTGCGGTGTCATTGGCATCCAGCGCGTCCACCATGCCAATACCTTCAACCCGGCCCTGGGAATTGCGCCCGGTGACATGGGCGAGATAGCCGATATAGGTGCAGCCCAGGATGTAACACCACAGACATACCCGCAGGACTGCAGCGGAGTGCATGAGTTTGTAGGCGACAAAAATGATGATCACCAGCTTGAGGAAGTCGAAGGTGTAGATCTTGTGTGTGGGCAGGTCCAGGGCAAAGGTATAGGCCAGGTAGTACATGCACAGAACAGCAAACAGCCACTTCAGGGGCGGCATCTGCCCCCAGGGACTCGTCTCTGTGTAGTATTTGTATTTTGTGATCAGCACATAAATCATCAGCACAGAGGCCAGAGCCGAATACCTGAGGCCCGGGATACTGCTGGCCCACCAGCGATTGTCCGGGTTGATGAAGTAGACCAGCTGGTAGACGACAAATGCAGCGGCACCGCTGTAGGTCAGTGCGGCGACAATTCCGCTGAAAAACACCAGAAGAAACAGCAAGGCAAACTTCGACATCTACGATTGCCCCCCACCAGGCCGGGCACTGTTCCAGGTAACCTGGGTTCGCCCCTGGGCAGCCCGGACAATACCTTTGACTGCGTACAGATTGACCATGACGAAGTAATAGGGAACAGACATCCAGATCGGCAGTGCATTCCTGTCAGCGGCCAGGTGTCCACAAACCGCCAGAACCAGAACCATAGCCGCCATCGCCGTAATCAACTGAAAAAGCCCCAGCCCGGCAAGGGCGAGGATGAAACTCCCGGCAACACCCAGAGCAAGAAACAGGGGAATCAGCCAGCGCAGAAGCTTGTGGGACAGTACCTGGAAACTGAACACTCCGAAACGAAGAGGATTGAGTACTTCACGTACCCTCATAAGCCCCCGGATACTCCGGTTGACGATGCGCTCCTTGCGGGCAATTTCCCGGTCAAAGTCTCCGGCAGTCTCTTCGAAGCATTTGGCCGCAGGGTCGAAAACCCCACGGTAGCCCCTGGCCACAATCTGCAGAGGGTTTACGAAATCATTGATATCCTGTTGCTGCAACGGCTGCCACAGGGATCTGCGAATCCCGTAGATGGCTCCGTCGCCCCCCACCACGGAAGACAGTTGTGACTCCATGGACTTGATGGCCAGCTCATAGCGCCAATAGCGGTTTTCGTTTTCGGCACTGGCACCGGTTCCGGCATCGGTATACAAAGCCGCGCCCACCGCATAGCCCACACTGGGATCGGCAAAGTTCTTCACCAGCTCCCGGACTGCATCCGGTGCGTACATGGCGTTGGCATCACTGAAAATCACAATGTCGGAATCCACCTGCTCCATGGCCAGGTTAAGGCCCATGGTCTTGCCCAGGCGACCTTCCTGGCGCACCAGCCGCACCCCCTGTTCTCCGAATTCCCGGACCACCTCATCCGTACCGTCATCCGAGCCATCGGAAACTACCAGGATGGACAAAGGTCCTGGGTACTCCAGAGCCAGAGAGTTTCGGAGTTTGTCCGCAATCACGGAGACCTCGTTGTAACAGGAAATCACCAGTGTCACCGGGGGCGCGATATCCGAGCGCACATGAGTCTGTGCCGGCAACCGGCGGGTGAACAGCCATAACAAGGCCGGGTAGCCTGCATACACATAGACCGGCATGGCCAGGCAGACCACAGTGAGCACCACAATCAGGGCCATCATAGGGTCACGTACTTTCTGAGATGGGGGCCCAGCAGATTTGCCAGCCAGAGCGGCATCCGCTTCCACAGCCATTCCGCACAGGCCCGTCCACGCCCGGGAGCCGTTTCGGACTGGTCGCCATCAACGCTCCCCCCGGTGACCGCCCGGGTATCGCCGCACGGAATGGAAATCCACTCCAGAGCGTGGGAGCGGGCTCCCCATTGTTTCTTGAAACGCCAGGTTCCCTCCCCCGGCGTGGATCGACCAAAATCAAATACCCGATACCCCCTGTCAGCAACATATTCCAGCAGTGTCCAGTACAGCAGCATATTGGGGGCCAGCCGGTTGAAAGCCACATCGGTGGATGCCCAGGGTATTGAGGCTCTGTGCCCGTTCAGCAGA
The DNA here is from genome assembly GCA_041591245.1 of Marinobacter sp. GTDB lineage: Bacteria > Pseudomonadota > Gammaproteobacteria > Pseudomonadales > Oleiphilaceae > Marinobacter. Next base: position 481 of record JBFHSI010000121.1, on the reverse strand, counting down.
AGAATATCGGCTCCGATAACTTCATCTCCGTGGCGTACCAGCCCGGTGACCATACTTTCCCCATAGGCTGATTTAAGTGCCTCGAACCAGCGCTGACTGTGAACCGGAGAACCCAGGCGATGCATATTGCCGGCAAATACCTGATAAAAGGCGGCGACAGCATCCGGCGAGTCTGTAACCTCGGCAGTCAGTCCATTTTTTTCCGCCTTGCGGATCTGGCTCCGCAACTTGGGTTTGTAGCTCCGGAACAGGGCCTCACCGGACTCCGGCAAATCCAGCAGCATACTGACCTTGCCCACCCCCGGCTCTGGCTCCACTTCATCCCCCCCCAGACGCAGATGCACCCGGGACAGGCCATGGCCATTCGCCAGCTCTACAGCGGTATTGTTCAGCGCTTCAATAACTTCATCCGTATCACCCAGCGGTCCACCCAGATCACAGTATGGCAGGGACGTCAGGGTTCCCCGGGTCAGCGGTGCCT